>CAYFRH010000012.1:1747-19720 GCA_964345345.1 uncultured Puniceicoccaceae bacterium
TCGGGGAGAAAAATGCTGAAGGCTTGCTTCGCGGGCGGAGGGTTTTCTAAATGGTAGGTTTTGTTTGTTGATTTCCCGATGCATCGAACTCCGCAGCGCAGTTACACCCCCCGAACGCTGGAAAGCTGGTTCGCACGCTTGAGCGGAGAATGGGAGCATTGGTTCACGCATGAGGAACTATCCTGGGGAAGACGCTTTTACCGCAGTGCGGAGGTGCGCTCGACGGAGCTGATGGAGGATTCCGCGGTGGTCACTTTCAAACGGGGAAAGGAGGGTCTTTACGTTATTGTCGACTGGAAAGACGGGGAACCGCATTTCCGGCAGTCGCATCCGGAGGTCGGTGTAGGCCGCGGTCTGGCGGTCACCGGGCTCTACGAACTGGAGGAATTTCTGGCCGAGGAACTGCCCCCGCTACCTGGGGAAGACGAAAACGGAGCGGGGGAAACGGCTTCCAAAGAAACCGGTTCGGCGGTACGGCAAGCCCTTTCCACCGGTAATGGAAATGCCCGAACTCCGCAGGAAGGGCGGCGACTCGTGGTAAACCTGCGGGCCACGGAAAACGGCCTTGAGATGCGGGCCGGCTGGAGAGGGGACAACGGCGCGGCGGATTGGCGTCCATTCTCGCTGAAGCAGCTCAGCCGCTGGGAACGGGAACAACTCATCGGCTACACCGCCCGGGCGCACCGGGGTGGATTCCGTCCAGGCGACCGGGAAGGCCATTACCGACTGCGGGAAGTTGGCGCTCTCAGCCGCTTCTTCCGATCCGGACTCAAAGGCTTCGAGGACAGTTTCCACGTTGAAGCGGAACCGAATGTGGAGGCGTGGCGGAAAGGATTGCAGATGGCGCAACCGGTGGTGGAAGCGGAGGCCGAAGGCGGGCAGAGCCGGTTCCGGTTTGCCTTTGAAACGGAGGGAGGCCGCGTCGCGGACGAAGTCAGGGAACGCCTTTTCCGGCACCCGGGCCATGTTCATTTCGTCCCCGGCAAAGGGATTTTCCAAGTGCGGACGGAAGCTTTGGACAGCCTTCACGAATGGAAAAGCCTCCTGCCGGCGGAGGGGGAAGGCACTTTGCCGCGCTACCTGCTGTTTACCCTCGGTGGCGAGCCATCGATTGATTTCCGTCTGAGTGGCGAGCTGGAAAAGTGGCGCGAGGAGATCCGGCGCGGGGCTGAAGCTTCGCGAGACGGGGAGCTTCCGGCTTTTTTGCGCCCCTATCAACGTGAAGGCGTGCGTTGGCTGGAGACGCTGGAGCGCGGGGGCTGCCATCCTCTTCTAGCGGATGAAATGGGGCTTGGTAAAACGGTCCAGGTGCTGAGCTACCTTGCCCGGCGCGAGGCCCTTGGGCGGGAGCGCATCCTCGTCGTCTGCCCGGCGAGTGTGGTGCCGGTCTGGGAGGCGGAAGTGGCCCGGTTTTATCCGGAAACTCCCGTGCGCGTGCTTTCGCGCACCGATCCGTTCGAGAGTGCGGAACCGGCCCTCTGGCTGGCCAGCTACTCACAGCTGCGCCGCCACAAAAACCGCCTTGCCGGGCAGGAATTTGTCTTTGCGATCCTGGATGAGGCGCAGAACATCAAGAATCCGGATGCCAAGATCAGCCACGCCTGCCTTGCTATTCAGGCCCGCCACCGCCTTGCCCTCACGGGCACGCCCATGGAAAACCGGCTTCTCGACATCTGGACGATCTTCCGCTTCCTCATGCCGGGCTTTCTGGGATCGCGGCGCGGCTTTACCGAAGCCGTCCGTTCCGACCGCGAATTCGCGGAACGGTTGCGTAAGCGGTTGTCGCCCTTTCTCCTCCGGAGGGTCAAGCGGGAGGTGGCGGAAGACCTCCCCCCGAAAGTGGAAGTGGCCCTGCGCTGTCCGCTGACCCCGCAACAACGGGCGCAGTACGAGCACCTCGTGGAAGGTGCCCGCGGAGAATTCCCGGGCGGCCCGTCCATTGTCGCCAATGAGCAGCGCATGCACCTGTTCAGTCTGCTGACGCGCCTGCGGCAGGTTTGCTGCGATCCCTCCATGCTTCAGGATAAAGAGGGCGACTGGCGCCACAGCGGTAAGCTGGTCAGTCTCCTGCAACACCTTGAGGAGGCGTTTGCGAGCGGGGCGAAGGTGGTCGTTTTCAGCCAGTTCGTGCAGTTTCTACGGCGGGCGCGCCGGGCGGTACGGGACAACTTTCCGAATGTCCGTCAGTTCGAGCTGACCGGTTCCACCCTGAACCGGGAACGACCTGTCCGTCTCTTCCGGGAAGGCAACGGCCCGTCCGTTTTTTTTGTCAGCCTCCGCGCGGGCGGGACCGGTCTGAACCTGCAAACCGCCGACTACGTTTTCCTGCTCGATCCGTGGTGGAATCCGGCGGTGGAGGCGCAGGCAATCGACCGCGTGCACCGGATCGGCCAGGAGAAGCGGGTCATGGTGTACCGGTTCATCACCAAGGGTACGATCGAAGACCGTATCGAGGATTTGAAAACGCGCAAAGCGGTCCTGTTTGAGGATCTGGTATCCGACCTCCAGGCCCCTTCGGCGATTCTCGAACAATTCGACGAACTGGAAGAGTTAATTGGTCTGTCGAGTGAGGCGTTTTGACGGCCGCTTCTAAAACTGGAGACCGAGGAGGGTATAGTTGTCGGGAGCGCCGGCGGCCTCGATGCGGAAGGTGAGGTTCTGGCAAATGTTCCCGAGGGAGCGGGGGACGAGGAGGGCGGCCTCAAGCGTGGCCTTGGGAAGAGGCTTCGTTACGCCGTCGGTGAGGAGGAAGAGGCGATCGCCTTCGCGCAGATCAAGATAAATCAGCTGGGGCTCGATCACGGAGTCCTGGCCGATACACTGGGTCAGGGTATGGTGGGCGGAGGAGGGAATGGCTTCGCCGGCTTCAGCCCATTGTTCCGCAGCCATGCGGGTGGCGACGGTATGCTCGATGGTAAGGGTAGTGACGAGTCCTTCGCGGCAATGGTAGGCGCTGGAGTCGCCGACGTGGACAATTTCGGCGGAGGAACCTCCTTCCGTGAGACGGGCAACTGTTAAAGTGGTGCCGAAGCCCGTTCCGTCGAGGGAGCAGCCGGCCTCGATCATGGAAAGATTAACCTGCTGGACCAGTTCCGGGAGCGGTTGTTCCGGCTCCGCGAGAAGGGCCGTGTGAAGACTCCCGAGGGTGCGCTTGCTCGCCTCGCTGCCATTCGGGAGACCGCCGAGGCCATCGGCGACGGCAAAGACACCGAGACGGGTATCGAGCAGGTAATTGTCCTCGTTCTGTTGGCGGACAGAACCGGTTTCGGAAAGAGCGAATGTATCTCGCAGCATTTCCCAATCCTATCAGTCATCGTCAAAGTGGCAACGGCAAAGGGTAGGTGTTCCCATCAAGCTTCGTGAGCGGAAGCGATTTTCCGGTACCGTGAATGGGGAAGGACCTCGAGGAAAAGGCCCCCGTAGGATTTTTGTAAAATGCGCGAATCGAGGACCACGAGGCGTCCTTCATCCGCATGTGACCGAATGAGCCGGCCGATGCCCTGCCGAAACTTGGTCAAGGCGGCGGGAAGGGTGATTTCGGCAAAGGGGGAACGACCGCGGCGCCGGCATTCCTCAGCCCTTGCCTCAGCCACAGGATGGGAGGGATTTTCGAAGGGAAGGCGGGTGAGGATCAGTTGGGAAAGCGCCGGACCGGGAACGTCGACCCCGGTCCAGAAAGAGTCGGTGCCGAGAAGTACGGCATTGCCGCTTGCGCGCATTTCCCGCAGCAACCTGCTGCGGCTGCTGCCGTCACCCTGACGGAGAAGAGGGCGCCCGCTGGACCGCAGCGAGTTCAGGAGGCGGGCATGAACGGCGTCGAGGTCGCGGTAGCTGGTGAAGAGGACAAGGCTGCCGCCTTCGATCTGTTCGACAAGGAGCCGGATCTCTGTAGCGAGAAAATCAGTACTGAGAGTATGGTCGGAGCTGCTCGGTTCGGGAGCTTCGCAATGGAGAAGAATCTCCATCTGGAGAGGATAATCGAAGGGCGAGGCGACCTGCCGGGCCTCCGCGTCGGGAGCGCCTACGCGTTCCTGGAAAGACGTCATGTCCGGCCCTTCCGCGAGGGTTGCGCTGGTGAGAAGGACGGAGGTCTTGCGGTTAAAAAGGGCGCGGCGCAAAGGCTCGGCGACGCTAAGGGGGGCTGAGCGGAGGTGGACGATGCTGCCTTTGCGACCGCCGGCCTCCGTCCAGTAGACCGATTCGGGATCTCCCAGCTGCAGGATTTCGGCCATGCCGTCACGGTAGCCCTGGAGGCTTTTGCGCACGCCTTCGATTTCATCCCGGCGGGGACCTTCCTCAAGGCGCTCCTCGCGGCGGGCGAGCCCGTGCACGAGTTCCCGGAGGGCAAGGTCGACCGGGTTCTCAAGCCAGTCCGCTTCCCGGAAGCGAAACGGCCGTCCGGAGCGAAGAAAGGTGTTCCGGACCTCGTCGAAAAAGTGGGTGGCGCGTTCCTGGACCTTCTGGACGACGAGACAGAGGTCATTGGCGCGGAGGGCCGGGAGAAGTCCCCTGCGCTTACCATGGCGAAGATGAAACAGTTTCTGAAGCTGACGCCGCAGCCCCTCCTCGCTGATCCGCTGGCCGAAGTAATCGGTGGCGACCGAGGGCAGCACATGCGCTTCGTCGAGAACGAGGAAATCCTCCGGGAGGAGAACACCGGGGACGCTCGCCTGCGGGGACTGGCCGGCGGCAAGAAGGGCAAAGAGCAGGCTGTGGTTGACGATGACGAGGTGGGCCCGACGGATGGCGGCGCGGGCGCGACGGAAGGGGCAGGAATCGGCTGTGCAGTTTCGCTGGTTGCAGGCATGGGCGTCGGCATGGACCCATTCCCAGACCTCCGGCGCCGGCGGCGGCTCCAGTTCCTGGCGCAGGCCGGTGGGGGAGTGTTCGGCCCAGTCCGCGATCCGCTGCAGTTCCTCCTGCTGGGAGGACGGGAAGAGTTCGGTGCGCGTTTCCAGCGCCTGGCGCAGGCGCGTTCCGCAGAGGTAATTGGCCCGACCGAGAAGGACGGTATGCCGGAATCCGGCGCAATCCTTCAGGGCGGTGTCGGCGGCAAAGAGTTTCCGGCAGAGAGGAAGGTCCTTGGTTTCGATCTGTTGCTGGAGGGCGATGGTATGGGTGGAGACAAGGAACGGACGGCCCGCGCCGACGGCGTGGAGCAGCCCCGGAACCAGGTAGGCGAGGGATTTGCCGACGCCCGTGCCGGCCTCCGCAAAAAGCGCCCGATCCTCCGTCATGGCACCGGCCGCACTCCTTGCCATATCCGCCTGTTGGGGACGGAACTGGAGGCCGAGATGCTGCTCAAGAAGGCCGCCCTTGGCAAAGATCCGTTCGACCTGCGCCGGGACGTCGAGGCGCGGCTCCCCGGCACCGGTCCCCGGATCCATGGCCTCATTTAAACGGATCATGGCGGCAGCATGCAGAGGTGGTTTACGAGGCCGCAACGGTAAAAGCCCCGCTCCCGGGTTTTGCCGTTGCCATCTTTGCGCCCGCCGTCTTCCACTTGGCTGCGTATGGTGCCTACCTGGTTGCAAAATCTTTTGGTCCTGCAGGACCGCGATCAACGCTGCGACAACATCGAGCGCCAACTGGCGAACATTCCTGCCGACATCCGCAAAGAGGAGGCGGAAATCGCGAAGTTGAAAAGCCAGCTCGAGGAACAGGAAGCGGAATTAAAAAACAAAGAGGCGGAACGTCTGCAACTGGAGGGCGAAGTCAGCGACGCGGAAGCGGCCCTCGTCAAATACAAGACGCAGCAGATGCAGGTGAAGAAAAACGAGGAATACCAGGCTCTGGAAAGTGAAATCCAATCCCTGAACGACAAGGTAAGCGGACTGGAGGACCGGGAACTGGTCCTTCTCGAGGAGATCGACCGCCGGCAGGTACAGCTGGAAAAGGCGCGGGAGGAAACCGACTCGCAGGTGCGCACGCTCGAGGCGCATATCGAGCTTCTGCGGCGCAACCGCGAATCCTTTTCCGCCGACCTCGAGGAAGCCAGGCAAGCCGTGGCCGATTGTGAACCGGACATCGATCCCGGTGTGTTGCAGCAATATCGCTACGTGAAACGTCAGTTGAAGCGTCCGCCGGTGGTTGTCCCGCTCGAGGGCGGGCGCTGCAAAGGATGCCACCTCAAAGTTTCCGGAGAAGTCGAAAGCAGTGCCCGCCGCGGGCAGCAACTCGTCCGTTGCGATAACTGCGGACGCATTCTCTACGTTGACCGCTGAGGTAAAAGAAGCGCTTTTGCATTGCCAGCGGCGCCGGGCAGGATGACCTTTCGCACTTGGACCTGATCGGCGGACTCCCGCTGTCCCGGAAACCCGGGATAGAGGAAAGTCCGGACATCACAGGGCAGGATTCCCCTTGAAAGAGGGGGCATGTGTTCCGCGAGGAACTTATGACGGACAGTGCCACAGAAAACAGACCGTCCCGCTTCGGCGGGATAAGGGTGAAAAGGTGGGGTAAGAGCCCACCGCCCGAAGGGCAACCGACGGGGCACGGTAAACCCAATCCGGTGCAAGACGAAATAGGGAATCGGGTGGCCCGCCTGACGGTTCCGGGTACGTCGCGTCCCGCTTCGGCGGGAATCCCGTATTCGCGGGATAGAGAAATGGGAGTCCCGTTTCCGCTTTTTCGGCGGGGGCGGACAAAATCCGGCTTACAGCCGGTCAGGTCCTCTTTTTCCGCCCTTCCGACTTTTCCAGATCCCTGATGAAAATGCGGGATTTCCGACCGCTGCTTTCGAGGTTTTCGCGAAGGGCTTTTGGCAGCTGGCCGGGTTTGCCGGGTGTAAAGCCGCAGGTGTCCTGAAAAAATGGCGACGTCTGGGTGGTCAGGGCAACGAGTCGCTTTTTGCCGTCTTCCACGGCCTGCTGCACGGCGAAATCAACCATGGCCCTGCCGATACGCCGGCCCTGATAAGCGGGATGGACATAAACCGAGCCCAGTTCGACGGTGGTGGAACGGGAGTAGGGGGTCAGGCGGAAACATCCGATGACGCTTTCATCAATCTCGTAGACAAAATATTCGCGGATGTGGGATTCCACGGTCTGGCGGGTGCGCGGACGCAGGCTTTCGTCGCGGACGGCGGCGCGGGTAAGCGAATGAATCGCGGGCGCGTCCTTGCGCCGGGCTTTGCGGATGCGCGAGTAAGGGTTGGAATGGATCATGGAACCAATTCCGACTTTCGAAAAAACTTCCATGAGGAGGCCGTCATGAATGCGGCTGTCGATGATGTGGGCGCGGGGCGTGCCGCCATCGATCGTTTTGACGGCGTATTCTGCCTTGGAGCGAACCGGCCCGTCGATTGTGGACGGTTCCTTTTCGAGGAGGCTTCGTACCTCCTGAACGTCGGCGTTGAGCCGCAACTGTTCTCTGTAGGTAAGACCTGGATACGGAAGGAGAAAAAGGAGCTTGGAGGCCTTAAGGGCGACGGCCAGTTCCGAGGCAAGAAGATCGGAATTGATGCGCCGTTCGGAGCCATCCCGGGTAAAGGCGACCGGACTGATCACGGGGACCAGTTCATGGGAGGCGAGGTCACGCAGTAGATCGGTATCGATGCGATCGACCTTGCCCGTAAAGAGCTGGTCCACACCCTTGAGGATGCCGCGGTCGGTGGCCCGGACGGCGTTGGCCCGTACGCAGCGCAGGCCGTTCTGGGTAAGGCCCCGTTCGATGAGGTGACCCACCTCGGCACTGGCCCGGACGGCCAGCTGCAGGGTGCCGCGATCGGTCGGCCCATAGCCGTGCACGTCGGAAATTTTCTGGTGCGTTTCCTTCGCCAGACGCTGCATCTGCGCGCCGATTCCGTAAACGATGATGAGGTGGATGCCGAGATTGCGCAGGACCGCCAACTCCAGCATGAGGTTGTTGATGGTTTCTTTCCCGATGACGGAGCCATCAAGGGCGATGACAAAAGTGTGGTGGCGCCACAGGGGGACATACTTGAGAATGCCCCGCAGGTCGGCGGGACTGAGTTCGCGGATGTTTTCCGGTCCGTCCAGTTCCATGAAGGAAAAGCTTTGAAGCTCTCCGCCCGGCGGAGCAAGGTCCAAAACTATGGTGGGAAAGGGGGATTTGCCTCGCCGGAGGAGCGGGAATCCCTTGGGGTGATGCCCGTGCGGAAGATGCGCAAAGAGGAGCGGACGGCCCTTGAGGAGGCGTTGGACAAGCTGCCGGAGGGGTTTGCCGACCCCATTGAGGGTTTCGGGGCCTTTATTGAACTGGAGAAGGGGCATGCCGGGACGACGGTGGAAGGTTACCAGACGGACCTGTGCCAGTGTGCCCGCTTCCTGCAGCAAGAACGCGGGCGAAGGGAGTGGCGGGGGATCACCACCGAGGATCTGTCCGCCTGGGTCGGACAATTAACGCGGGAGGCTTACCGCACCACTTCGCTCGCCCGCAAAGTGAGTGCCTTGCGCCATTTCGCGCGGTATTTGCTTTCCGAGCACATCGTGGGGGAGGATTTCACGGAATTGCTTTCCTCGCCAAAGAAGGAACGGCGGCTGCCGGAGGTCCTTGGCGTCGCCGAAGTGGAACGGTTGCTGCAGGCGCCGGAAAGCGAGTCGGCCCGCGGCCTCCGCGACCGCGCTCTTCTTGAACTGCTTTACAGCAGCGGGCTGCGCGTCTCCGAGCTTTGTGCGCTGACCCTGCAGCAGGTCAACCTTGAGGAGGGCTTTCTCCGGGTCGAGGCAGGCAAGCGTAACAAGGACCGGATGGTCCCGGTGGGCGCGGGGGCGGTGGAGGCGCTGCGGCGGTACCTTCATCACGCGCGACCGGAACTTGTTCGCAGCCGCACCGGCAGCGCCCTCTTCCTGAGCAACCGCGGCGGCCCCCTGTCCCGGAAAACGGTCTGGTACTGGCTGCGCCACTACGCGGAAAAGGCGGGCCTTGACCGGTCCGTCAAACCGCACCAGCTGCGCCATTCATTTGCCACGCACTTGCTTCGGAACGGGGCCGACTTGCGCGCGATTCAGGAGATGCTCGGGCACGCCGATATCGGAACCACGGAGATTTACACCCACGTTGACCACGCAACCTTGTCGGCGGTCCATGATCGCTTCCATCCGCGGAACCGGGGGGAGCCTTGACCGGTTAGGTCGATGAAGTCCGGGGCAGCGGTCATCCGCCTCACGGCGGGATGCTACGGGGGATGTAGCATCCCGCCGTGAGGCGGATGATTCCGTTTTTCGCAGCATCCACTTCAGGGCAGGACCCTACGCCTCCGTCGCCGCCTCCTCGCGGAGGCGGAGTTGGCCGCAGGCGGCGTCGATGTCGTGGCCCTTTTCCTTGCGAATAGTATGCGAGACGCCGGCATCACGAAGAATGCGGGCAAAGGCCCCCTGCCGGGGCAGATTGGGGCGGCGCCAGTCAAGGCCCTCGACGGCGTTGTAGGGGATGAGATTCACGTGAGCGTGGAGGTCGCGAGCGATGCGGGCGAGGTGGTGCGCCTGCGGGAGGGCGTCATTGATATCCTCGATCAGGATGTATTCGAGGGTGGGCATCCGGCCCTGCACGGAGCAGAAGTCACGGATAGCCGGAAGGAGTTCCTCGAGCGGGTAGCGCCGGTTGATCGGCATGATGCGCTCGCGCACCTCATTAGTGGCCCCATGAAGAGAGACCGCGAGGCGTGGCTGGACCTTTTCGGAGGCGAGCTGACGGATTTGCGGAACCAGGCCGGAGGTCGAAACGGTGATGCGCCGGGCCCCGAAGTGCAGGCCCCAGTCGGCATTGAGAATCGTGAGGGCGCGGACAAGAGCGTCATAATTGGCCAGGGGTTCGCCCATGCCCATAAAGACGATGTTGTCGAAGGGGACGCGGTCCGGGTTGCCGGCGGAGTCCGGTTCCCGCTCCTGCTCGAGGCGGGCAACATGGAGAAACTGCGCGACAATCTCGGCGGCGGTCAGGTCGCGCTTGAAACCGGCGAGACCCGAGGCGCAGAATTTGCACCCGTAGGCGCAGCCTATCTGCGAGGAGACGCAGATGGTGCGTCGGGAAGAAGCAAGCCCGACGCCCGCCTGCGGGTAGCGGATGAGGACCGTCTCGAGAAGCCGGCCATCCTCTCCTTTCAGGAGCAGCTTTTCCGTGATATCGCCGGCTTGTTTGAGGAGGAGAAGGGAATTGGGGAAGAGGGTGTAGTTTTCCTCCAGCCACGCGCGCAAGTCCTTGGGCAGGCTGGTCATTTCGGAGAAGGAGCCGACGCGCTTGCGGTACAACCAGTCGAGAATCTGGCGTACGCGAAAGGAGCGATGACCGGCGGTTGCGAGGGCGGTGTCGAGTTCTGCGGGAAGCAGACCGAGAATGGAGGGAATGGCGGGCTGAAAAGCCATAGGAATAGCGAAACCTCGTGGCTTGGGGATGGCAATGCCCGGATGAAGAAGAGAACTTGCCAGCGGGTGGGATTATCACAGGTTGACGCCGATGCAGCGGTTGCGGAACGGAGCAGGTGGCCTTCTGTTACTGGCCATCACTTTTGCCATGGCGGGATTCCCGGAGTTCCCCGGGCGGCCGGTCTGGCCCAGCCTTTGTGCGCTTTTGCTGGTGTTGTGGACGCGGCGCATTGCCCTCTCCCTGGCTGGAGGAGCGGTCGCGGGTGGCCTGCTTCTGTTGGGCGGGAGATTCTGGGAAGTGCCCCTCGCCCTTGTTGATGCCCACCTTTTGCCGGTCTTCGCGAGCCCGTGGAAGAGCGGGGCGCTGATCTTCACTCTGGTTCTGGGCGGGTTTGTCCACATTCTGGAGCGGGGCGAAATCTTGCAGGCGGCTTTCCAGCGTTTGCTGCGCGGTTCTTCGGCCCGCAAAGTGGAAGCGGGAGCGGCTTTGTTCGGGCTTGTCTGCTTTTTCGACGGGCTCGCGAACAGCCTCATGGTGGGCAGGATTTTCCAGCCCCTGAGCCGGTCGGCGGGAGTGAGTCGCCTGCGCCTTGCCTACATTGTGGATACGACGAGTGCGGCGGTGGCCTGCCTTGCCTTCCTGTCCACCTGGATCGCTTTTCAGCTGGCCATGATCCGGGAGGGATTCGCGCTGGCGGGCCGGGAGGGGGAGGTCAATGCCTACGGATTATTTTTCCGCAGCCTGCCCCACAATTACTACGCATGGTTTGCTTTGTTGTTGATGGCGATAGCCATCGCGCGGCAATGGAATCCCGGTCCCATGAAAGCGGTCACTCGAGGGGAAAAGGAGAGAGAAAAAGAGGGGCGGCCGGTGCAGAAGGAAGAGTTTCTTTTCCCGGAAGAAGCTGTTCGGGGTGGACTCTGGCGGGTGTGGATCCCCCTCGTGGTATTAATCGGGGTTACTTTTGGCGGCATCTTTGTGGATGGAACGGCACAGCGCGGGGTCCCGTTCTGGCCGTTGCGGATGGAGGATCTCGCCCTTGCCTTTGCTGAGGCGCGGGTTCCCGCCGTTCTTGTCGTGGCAAGCGGCCTTGCCGCCCTTTGCGCGTGGATTCTCTTCCCTGGCGCGCATCGAGGTGGCCAGGACGAGGCCAGCGAGGCCTTCCTTGAGGGCATGAAGCAGCTTTTCGGACCGGTGCTGATCCTGCTCGCGGCATGGACTCTTGGCAGTACCCTCGAAGGATTAGGGGCGGCGGGGTACCTTGCCGAGGCCTTGGGGAGCCGCCTTGAGCCATGGTTGCTGCCCGGGGCGGTCTTCCTGACGGGCGCGGGGGTGTCTTTTATGACCGGAACCTCATGGGGAACGATGGGCTTGCTCATGCCGCTGGCCATTCCCCTTGCTTTTACGGTAGCCGGAGATGGCGGAACGGCGTTGGCGGCCGGCATCCCCATGGTGATCGGAGCGGTTTTCAGCGGAGCGGTTTTTGGAGATCACTGCTCTCCCTTCAGCGATACCACGCTGGTTTCCTCCGTGGCCTGTGGTGTCGATCCGGTCGACCATGTTCGCACCCAACTTCCTTACGCTCTACTGGCCGGGGGCGGGGCCTTGCTTCTCGGTTTTCTGCCTGCTGCGGCCTTCGAGGGAACGCGTCTCTGGATCTTTGCTGCGCTTCTCGTTTTCGGGAGCTTCGCCGTTTTCGCCTCCGGGCGGAAATGAACAAAGGAGCGATGGGCCGGGTCCATAATTTTGCTTGAGTCCGGAGATCCCGAAGCGCAACCTTTTATCAAAAGTTCCCCATGTCGAGTAGCCGCAACCGCATCCGCAAATCAGAGGAAAAAACCGATATCAACATCTCCCCGATGATTGATATGGTCTTCATCCTTTTGATCTTTTTCATCGTAACGACGGTCTTTGTCGAAGAAGAAGGCCTCGGCGTGGACAAGCCGACGCCCCAGCCACCGGACGAGCAAGAGGAAGAAAAGGACGAACCGCTGATCCTGCGCGTGACGAAGACGAACCAAGTTCTTCACGAAGGCACCATCGTCTCGCTCAACCGGGTGGAGACCATCGTGAAGAACACACTCTCGCAATCGGACGTCCCCCTTATCATGCAGGTAGAACGGGGTTCGCTGGCCGGAAAGATGGTACAGGTCATGGACCGGGCGAAAATGTCCGGAGCCGAAAAGATTTCCGTGACTTCGGTCCGACCGGGAGAATAAAGCGGGTTCCTCCCAGTCTCTTTCTGTGGCCAGAGGTTACAGGAAATCGGGCTAATACAACTTTCCGCCGGATTCCGCGTAAAGGCGCAGAACCTCGCGCGCTTCGTCCCGCAGCACATTCTGTTCGAGGGCAATGCCTCTCTCGCGGAGCTTTTCCGGCCAGTCTTCGGGCAACGGGCCCTCGTCGAATCCCGCCAGTTTTTCAACATCCTCGCGACTGGCTCCGATAATGAGGCCGTGAAGGCCAGCCCACGGCAAGGCACCAAAACACATCGAACACGGCTGGGCCGAGGTTACGAGGACACATTTTTCCCCGGCTGCATCGAGGCGAGGTTGCCCAATCTTCTTTTGCGCGAGCATCAAAGCGAGCATTTCGGCGTGGGCCGTGGAGTTGTGGAGGGGCTCGACGCGGTTCACGGCTACGGAAAGGAGTTTCCCGCTTTTTCGTGAGAACACGGCGGCCCCGAAAGGACCTCCTGTCTTTTCCAGGATATTTCGCCGAGTCAGCTGCAGAACCAGGCGCATCTGGCCGACGGAATCGTCGCCCTCCAGGCGTGCGGGAATTTCTTCCGCGTTCAGCCAGGAAGGAAGATAGAGAGATACGTCCGATAAAAATGAATGCATAATTCGCGAGGGAAAAAGGTTCGTAGGAAGCTTCCGTTTTGGTCAATGCCAGGTCCTTGTCGAGTAGACGATGGGAAAAAGGGATGAACGGCATTTCCTTTGACGGTTTTCATGCGCTTTCTTAATTTCCTGAATTAAATGAAGGATGATAAAATTCTGGTGGCCGGAGCGGGTCCGGTAGGCCTTTCAACAGCGGTTTGCCTGCATGATCATGGCATGCCGGTTGATGTGATTGACCGCGGTGACCGGGCGGGAACGCACAGTTACGCGCTCGCCCTTCATCCGCATACGCAGCGACTTCTCGAAGCATGGGGAAAGTTGGACGATCTGGGTGAGCAGGGCGGGCTCATACGCTCGATCAACTTTTATGATAGGAACGAGAGGCATTTCCGGCTCAACCTTGCGGACGTTCCCGGATTCGAGGGCAATCTGCTGGTTCTGGGGCAGGATCATCTCGAGGCGGCCCTCGTCAGCCTTCTTGAAAAGCGAGGAGTTCCCATCCGCTGGAACCACCGGCTGCGGGACCTGCATCCTGGGGAGCAAGGGGTGGACGTGCGCATTGAAAGCCTCGTGGAGGCGATGAGCGGGTACGCCATGGCCCGCATGGAGGTTCAGGTCGACCGCGAGTACGGTGACCGGGCCGGGTTTCTTGTCGGAGCGGATGGGCACTTTTCCCTCACTCGCCGTAAGATGGGATTCGCTTTCCCGAAAGTCAGACCAACCCAAAGCTTCGCGATCTTCGAGTTCAAAACCGATGCCGATTTAGGGGAGGCCGTACATGTGGTCTTCCATGAAAACGGAACCAGTGTCCTCTGGCCTTTGCCCGGAGGTTATTGCCGCTGGGGTTTCGAAGTCGATGAGAGTGCTGCGGCCGAGTACACGCGGGACAAGGACCGCCTCATGGTGCAGGTGGGATCGCAGGGCTACAAGCTTCTGGAAGAAGAGGTTCTCCACGATCTGCTCAAGGAACGGGCCTCTTGGTTCGAGGGGAGCGTCGGAGAATTGCGTTGGCGCATGATTGTCCGCTTTGAGAAGCGGCTTGCCGAAAGTTTCGGAAACGACCGAGTCTGGCTCGCTGGCGACGCGGCCCATCTCGCGGGGCCGGTCGGTATGCAAAGCATGAATGTCGGCATCCGGGAAGGCAGCAACCTTGCCTCCGCCATTGCCGATGTCCGGAAGGGCGGTAAAGGGGCCAAATTCCTCGAAGCTTACGGAGTGGACCGGCAGCGGGAATGGCGTTCGCTCCATGGTATGGACGTTGCCCTCGTTGGGAGGGAGACGACCGCTCCGCTGCTGCGCGACAACCTCGATCAGCTCCTTGGCTGTCTGCCGGCTTCCCTCGATAATCTTCAGTCATTCGCGGAAGCCCTCGATATTGACCTTGATCGGGCCTGACTTTGCGGACGGGGCTACCGGCACCACTCCGGGCCCCCTTCCAAATCACCGGGCTCCCCGAGTCGGCCTAACATAAGGGCCTTACATCAGCAGGGGGGCGATGACCAAAGCGACTACACTCATAAGCTTAATAAGGATATTGATGGAAGGTCCTGCGGTGTCCTTGAAGGGATCCCCCACAGTATCTCCGATGACCGCCGCTTTATGCGCATCGGATCCTTTGCCGCCAAACGATCCTCCTTCAATGTGCTTCTTCGCATTATCCCATGCCCCGCCCGCGTTGGCCATGAAAAGGGCCATCGTCACGCCGGATACGGTCACACCAGCCAGTAGACCCCCAAGCATCTCCGCGCCTTCGGCAAAGCCGCCGCCGCCGAAATAACCGCCGAAAAAGCCGATAAAGACCGGACTCAGCACGCCGAGAATGGCAGGTACCGTCATTTCGCGAATGGCGGCCGCCGTGGAGATATCCACACAACGCGCGTAGTCGGCTTTCCCGGTACCCTGCAGGAGCCCCGGGATCGATTTGAATTGGCGTCGTACCTCCTCAATCATCGCGAAAGCGGCGCGTCCGACCGCGCCCATGGCAAAGGCCGAAAAGAGGAACGGCAGCATCGCGCCGAGGAACAGGCCGGCCATCACCTGCGGATTGCTGACGTCAATCGACATGGCTTCCATCCCCTCGGCCGCCCGATTCAAATCAATGGTGGTGCGGAATGCCGCAAACAAGGCCAATGCGGTTAAGGCGGCAGAGCCTATGGCAAATCCCTTACCAATAGCTGCAGTGGTATTGCCCACGGCATCGAGTTTATCGGTTCGTTCGCGTACTTCCTTTGGCAGCTCGGCCATTTCCGCACAGCCTCCGGCGTTATCCGCGATGGGTCCGTAGGCATCGACGGCCAGCTGAATGCCCGTCGTGGCCAACATTCCCAATGCTGCAATCGCGACGCCGTAAAGGCCCGCGAAGTAGTGGGCGAGAAGGATCGCCGCGACCAGGGTGATTATGGGGAGGGCCGTGGACATCATGCCCGTACCCAGCCCGGCAATAATGTTCGTGGCCGCGCCGGTTTTCGAGGCTGCGGCAATCTTGTGGGCCGGTTGCTTGTTGTCGGCGGTGTAGTATTCCGTCAGTAACCCGATACCGACTCCGCCCAGCAGACCGGCGATGGTCGCCAGAAAGATGCCCATGGCCGCACTCCCTCCGAAGAGTCCGAGAGAGGCGACATCCGAAGGGATAAGCCACTGAATAATCGGATAAGAGACCAGCACCATAATGCCCGCGGCCCCAAAGGTCCCTGTATTCAGAGCGGTCTGTGGGTTCCCCCCCTCTTTCGTGCGCACGAAGAAGGTTCCAATGATGGATAGAATAATGCCGGTACCCGCCAGAACGAGCGGCAGGATAACCAGGTTCAACGTACCGGCAGCCGCGCCGAGGATCATAGCTCCGACAATGGAGCCGACATAAGATTCGAAAAGATCGGCGCCCATACCCGCAACATCGCCGACGTTGTCGCCGACATTGTCCGCAATTGTCGCCGGATTGCGCGGATCGTCTTCGGGAATACCCGCTTCAACTTTGCCGACCAGATCCGCTCCGACGTCGGCGGCTTTCGTGAAAATACCGCCTCCGACGCGGGCAAACAGGGCAATGGAACTGGCACCGAGGGAAAATCCGGAAATGATCGGCAGGACGGAGCCGCTCAAGCCGGCTACGGTCGCGCCATTCTCGAGGGTATTGGAAAGGATCAGCATCAGGATGGACAGGCCGAAGATGCCCAATCCGACAACGGACATTCCCATCACCGCCCCGCCGGAAAACGCGATTTTCAAGGCATTATTCAGGCTCGTTCTCGCCCCATGGGTGGTTCGGGTGTTGGAGGCGGTCGCAACCCGCATCCCGAAGAAACCGGCCAGTCCGGAACACAATGCACCGACGATGAAGGCGACCGCGACCAGACGCGCATCCCCTTGATTTCCCAATACGAGGAGAATCGCCACGGCCAGTACGAAGATCGACAGTACTTTGTATTCACGCGAGAGAAAGGCCATTGCCCCTTCGCGGACGGCGGCGCCGATTTCCTTCATTTTCTCGGTGCCGGCATCCTGCTTGTTGATCCATGCCGCTTTGTAAAAAGCAAATGCCAGCGCGGCTACACCGGTCAGTAGTGAAAACATTAATAATCCATTCATAAAAACAAACCTTGTTGGGGGTCAGACTTGATTACGTAGGCGATCCACTTGTTGGCGGAACTCAGGCACCGTAGCCGGAAAGGGCCGAACGCCACCAGGGATAGTACGTCGTTTCCAGCTCCTCCTGCGTGGGCAACGGAAAATAGAGGCAATCGTTCTTGTCCCCAAGGTAGAATCCACCGCGAATCGTGCGGAAAAGAACGTCCTGCTTCATTTGCCGGATGACGGTCTTGTTGGGTTTCGAGTACGTATGCCGGAGCTCGCGCAGGCAATCGCGCAAGTGGTCGAGATTGAGGTAGGGTAGATTATCGACTTCCTTCGCTTCGGGGTCCGAGGCAAGGCCTTCCAGTTTCATTTCCGCGAAAACAATTCTGGGAACATAGATGGGGCTCTCGCCGGAGGTCAGGCGGTCGCAGAAGGCGCGGGGCTCCAGCTTGCTCACCACCCGCGGGGTAACGGGGCAGATCTCCTGGTAGAGGTGCAGCTCCCTGTCTTCTTCCATAGAACAGCTTGTCGGTTCCAGGGCGAGGGTGCGCCCGTCGTCCGTGGTCAGGTAGAGCCGGACGAGAGCGGCGGTCGGAACGGATTCAAGAACACGGTAGATCCGCAGGTAGGAGGATTTCCGTGGACTGCCGTCTTCGTGCGGGACGCAGCGCTTCTCCGCCCCGGCTCGGTCGAGGGCCTCCCCGGCTTTTTCCGGGTCGATTTCAAAAAAAATCGACTGGCCCCGGGAGCGTTTATGCGAGCCAAGGGCGTAGTAATTTCCGAAATCCTCCGGAGGGAGCATGCTCGCGACGAGGGATTCCGGAATTAAAGAGAGGTAGTAGTGAATATGCATGAGGCGTTTCCTTCCTTCGTGCACGTAAGGCAATAAGAAATGCTTACTTCTGGCAAGAGTTTTAGTAGGCAAATTAATTCCGCGTGAACGGCGATGGGCGGTCTTTCAGAGCCTGGCGAATCGGAGGATGGTTGATCCCGCGTATTATCGATGACTCCTCCGCTATCCGAGAAGCTCCCTTTCCTTACCCGTGTAAAGGGAATGGCGGAGGAGATCCGGGAATCGACAAGGAGAAAAAGGTTTTACATAAGGAGAGGTCTTTCCTCTTTACCTCTCACTGATCTTCTTTTAGCCTGCAACCCATAGCGAAGCCCTGTTTGCATTATCATGCGCATTCTTTTAGCCGACGACGAGCCCAAAGACCTGCTTACTCTCGAGAAA
>CAYFRH010000012.1:19820-34640 GCA_964345345.1 uncultured Puniceicoccaceae bacterium
CATGCGCATTCTTTTAGCCGACGACGAGCCCAAAGACCTGCTTACTCTCGAGAAACTGCTCTGCTGTTTCGAAGAAGTGGTGGTCACCGGGAAAGTGTACCATCTTACCGACTTAACGGAGGCCATGCGGGAAAACCGCCCGGATGTGGTGTTTCTTGATATCCGTTTCCCGGGACAATCCGGGTTGCAGGTCGTCGAGAGGATTCGGCGCAACGGTTCGGAGGTGGTTCTGGTCACGGCCTATGAGGAGTTTGCGGTGGAAGCTTTCCGCCTGCGGGTTCTGGATTATCTTTTAAAACCGGTACAATCGCGGCGGCTTGGGGAGACCCTCGAAACCTTGCGACATCGCTTCACTGGCACTGGAGTAGCGGGAGAACCGGAATTCAGCCTGCCGGTTGAGGGTGTCTGGCGCCGGCTTGCGCTTCATTGCATACGGGAGATCACCACGGAGGGAAATACCACTTTGCTGCATCTTATCGGTGGGAAAATTCTGTCCTGTCGCATGCCTCTTTATCGGGTTTTGGAGCGCTTTCCGCAGGGACATGATTTCCGGCAAATCAATCGTCGCCGGGCGGTTCCGCTCTTTCGCGTGCGGGCGCTCCGGGGTGTGGCCAAAGGTTGTCTTCAGCTGCAGATGGATGAAGGGGAGATCCTTACCTGTTCCAAGCGCCGATCCGGGAAGATTCGAAAAGAACTGGAAAGACAATTCGGGATGACTTCGTAGCGGGAAAACAATTCCATACCGGGCGGATTGTGCGGAAAGCGCGAAAATCGGCGTGTTGAAAGGGAGTGTTCAGAGGATGAGCGGGAAAATGCACGCAAAGGATCTTGTTCTCTTAATGGGCTCTATTTTACAAATTATCTACCCGTGAAGGAGTTCATCAACCAACGCCAAGGATCAGGAACGACCGGGAACGGCCAGGGAAAGAAAGAAGAGTTCGGGCTTTTCCGGAGGGCGCTGAATCACCTCGACGACGCGATCCACATCGTGGACGAGAATTTTGATTTCTGTTTCGCGAATGAGGCAAGCCTTCGGAATTTCGGTTGTCCGCAGGAAGAGGTTATTGGCAAGTCGATCGGGGAGCTGTTCGGCCGCGAGCTTTTTGAAACGACCTTGCGGCCGATGTTAAGCAAGTGCCTGGTTGGGGAAACTGTCGCCTTCCAGCGCTGGATTACCTTTCCATCCGGGAAACCTCATTGGATGGAGGTCAGCTATTTTCCCCTGTGGAACGGGGCAGGCGAGGTCACGCATGTGCTTGCGCGCCTCCGGGACCGCCTGAAAGAGCAGGAAGCGGAGCGGTCCAAGAGCCGCTTCCTCGCCATGATGAGCCACGAAATCCGCACTCCCTTGAACGGCATTATCGGGATGGCGGAGTACCTGCATCAGCAGGAGTGGGATGACGACACGCTGCAGTGCCTGCGGGTCATCAATCACAGTGGAGCGGTTCTGTTGGAACTCATTAACGACATCCTCGATTTCTCGAAAATTGAGGCGGGGCGAATGGAGATCCGGCCTTGTGAAGTCACGCTTTCTGACCAGTTGGGGGCGCTTGAGGAGGTCTTGCGTCAGCGCGCTTCCCTGAAGGGACTGCGGACGGAACTGGACCTTCGGCTTTCGGGAAGGAAGTACGTGCTCGACTGGCAGCGGGTGCAGCAAGTGATTCTTAATCTGTTCAGCAATGCGCTGAAATTCACGTCTCCCCCGGGCAGGATCGTCCTTCGGGTCAGGGAGCGAGCCACGCGCCGCCTTGATTTCGAAGTGGAGGACACGGGAATCGGGATCCCGAAAGACGAACAGAAAAAGATTTTCGAGCCCTTCCGGCAGGTCGAGCATGACGGAAGGGAGGCTCCGGTGGAGCAAGGTGGGGGAACGGGCCTTGGCCTGTCCATCTGCCGAAGTCTCGTTGAGCGAATGGGGGGCGAGATCTCCGTGAACAGTGTTCCGGGAGCGGGTACGACGGTACAATTCAACATTGAAGCGGTTCCTGTTGGTGTGGGGGCTGCCGTAGAGACCGGAGCGGATGGTCAGGGCGCACCGGGAAGGGCTCAGGCCGATGGCCACCTGCTCAAGGCTCTCATTCTGGAGAAGCGGGAAAGCGACGCCTTTGTTCTGGAAAAGATGCTGGCCATTCACGGCATCGCCTCGACGAAGGTGAAAGGGACCCGGGAAGCGGGAAACCAGCTTGCGCAGACGGCTTACGATTACCTTTTCATCGGATTCCCCATGGAAGCGGATTCGCTGCTGACATGGGTGGAGGACACCTTGCCGGTTCAGGGGTCTTCAGCGCGGCGTCCGGAGGTATTCGCCTGCACCACACAGGCAACCCCGGAAATGCGGAAACGTTGTTTTGCGCGTGGATTGGACGGCCTTCTGGAAAAGCCCTTGCAGGGACATTTGCTCGAGGCCCTCTTGCGGCAGGAAACGTAAGGTTTTAAAATGGTAATGTGAAAAGGCGACTCGAAGATTTCGCGGAGGATGTCTGGGGCAAAGCCCTTCGCGGCACCGGGGTGAGCCCGGAAACCCTCGCACAGAGCAGCGGTCTCCCCCTTGAGCGGGTGCAGTCGGTTCTGGCAGGTGTTGACGACGGGGAAGGGATCGCCCGGACGGCTCCGCGCCTGGGCCTCCATCCCGAATCCATGCGGCGTCTGGTGAAGGAAAAGGAGGTTTCGCCTCCGGAACCTCCCTCCGACCTTGTCTCTTTTACAACCCCATTTCCCGTGCCCGGCTACGAGGAAATGACGGTAAACGCCTACCTTGCAGTGGCTCCGGAGGGCGGGGAAGCCGTGGCCTTCGATACCGGCGCGGACGCGCGGCCCATGCTTGATTTTCTTGAGGCCGAAAGACTGGACCTGCGGTGTGTGCTGCTGACGCATGCACACGGGGATCATGTTGCTGGAAAGGCCGCACTTTTGGCCAAGGCCGGCCAGCCGCCGATCCATCTCCACGAAAACGAACGCCTTGCCGAAGCAAGGCCGTTCCGGGAAGGTGAGAAGTGGGAAGTGGCCGGGCTCCGGGTCGAAAGCCGTTTGACGCCCGGTCATTCCAAGGGGGGCACCACCTACGTCCTGCACGGGCTTTCCCGGCCAGTGGCGGTGGTCGGGGACGCCCTGTTCTGCCATTCGCAGGGAGGAGTTCCCGCTGCCGCTTACGAGGAGGCCCTTGCCGCCAATCGGCGGAACATTCTGAGCCTGCCCGATGCAACCTTGCTCTGCCCCGGGCACGGGCCCTTGACGACGGTGGGGGAGGAAAAAAAATGGAACCCGTTCTACGCCGAGGGGTAAATCAACTCATTTCGCGGCGGTAGGCGGCGGCGAGGAGCGAGACGGGATGATGGACGCCAGTGGCCTGGGCGGCCTCCCGCAACCCGTTCATCAGTTGAAGGTGACAGCCCGGATTGGCGGTGGCGACATGGTCGGCACCGGTTTGCGCCAAACGCCCGAGTTTACGGTCAAGGAGCTTGGCGGCTTGCTCGGGCTGAGTGATGTTGTAGATACCGGCGGAGCCGCAACACCAGCTGCTTTCCGGAAGTTCTCGCAGCCGGACGCCGGGGAGGGCATCGAGCAGTTGCCGGGGCTGCCGGGTGACCTTCTGTCCGTGGCAGAGATGGCAGCTTTCGTGGTAGGTAAGGTCCGTTGTCCCGGGAAACGGACCCGACGTCGGAGGGCGAAAGCCGATTTCGACCAGCCATTCATGAATATCCTTTGCCTTCTCGTCCCATTGCCGGGCACGTGCGGCATAGGACGGATCTCCAGCCAGTAGTTTGCCGTAATGGCGCAGGTGGCTGCCGCAACCGCCGGCGTTGGAAAGAATGGCGTCGAGGCGGTCGAGGTCGAAAGCGTCGATTTGTTTCCGGGCCAGGTCCCGAGCCAGTTCAAGTTCCCCGTTATGGGCTTGCAGGGAGCCGCAGCAATACTGCACGGGAGGGGTATGCACTTCGCAGCCGTTGGCGAGCAACACATCGGCGGTGTCGCGGTTGATTTCGCTGAAGGCGAGATCCTGCACACAACCGGTCAGGAGACCGACGCGGTACCGTGGTGTCGTCTCCGGCTTTTCCACCGGCCGGATAAGTTGATGGGAGAAGCGGGAACGGATTTCCGGTGTCTGCGGTTCAAGCTCGCGCAGGCGCCGGGGCAGGAGACCGAGGAAGCGGACCTTCCGCAAAAGGGTCATAAGGCCGCTGCGCTGATAGAAGCGAAGAAAGCGGCCCGTCAGGCGAAGGAGGCGCGGATGCATGAAGAGCGTTTTCACGGTCAGCCAGCGCCAGAAGTCGCGCTGGCCTTTTCCGGCGGCCCCGGTGGCCTCGATGTCATGGCGCGCGGCTTCAAAGAGATTGGGATAGTCGACTCCCGCCGGACAGGCCGTGGTGCAGGCAAGGCAGCCGAGACAGTAGTACATTTCCTCCGCAAACTGCCCGTCGACCTCCATGTCCCCGTCGGCAATGGCCCGCATCCATGCGATGCGGCCGCGCGGGCTGTTGCGCTCCTTTCCGGTTTCGACATAAGTCGGACAGTCCGGCAGGCACATTCCGCAATGCATGCACTGCTGCAGAATGGAGTAATCCATTCCCTTTAGTTCAAGCGGAGGAGTTTCCGGCTTCCGTTGACTCATACCGGAAAAATTTTGCCTGGATTGAGCAGGTTCTGCGGGTCCAGTGCCTTTTTGATGGTGTGCAGGAGCCGGTAGCTGCCGGCGTCGTATTGACCGGCGAGGAAATCCCGCTTGGCGAGGCCCACGCCGTGCTCGCCGGTGATGGTTCCGCCGAGGGAAACGGCGAAATCAAAAATTTCCTTCATGGCCGTTTCCACTTTTTTCATTTCGGCTTTGTCGCGTTCGTCGGTGAGAAATGTCGGATGCAGGTTCCCGTCTCCGAAATGTCCGAAAGTGGCGATATTGAGGTCGTGACGCCCGGCCGTCTCCTCGATGAAGGCGAGCATGCGGGCAAGTTCGCTGCGGGGAACGGTGGCATCCTCAAGAATGGTGGTCGGCCGGATGCGGGCAAGGGCCGCAAAGGCGCTGCGCCGGGCTGTGGCCAGCTTTGTGGCCGCCTCCGCATCGGCGGCGGTATGGACCTCGAGAGCGCCGTTGGCCCGGGCTATGCGTTCCATGGCGGCGGTTTCTTCCCCGACCACCGCCGCATGCCCGTCGGTTTCCATGAAAAGGAGGGCTTCGCAATCCGTGGGAAGGCCGACCTGTGCGAAATCCTCCACACAGCGGATTGTCTTGCGGTCGAGAAACTCGAGGGTGCAGGGAATGACAGGTTCCGCGATGATGGCGGAAACGGTTTTCGCGGCGGCCTCAAGGGCGCGGTAGTCCCACTCCAGTTCATTTGTGAAGGTGAGCGAGTAGAGTCCGAGATACGCGCCGAGGAAAGGCTTGCGGTGATTGTCCTCCAGCTTGCCGTATTTGATATGGTCGACCGTCGCGGTTCGAAAGTGCCGCGAAGGCTGGGTCGGATAACTTCCCGCCCTCACGGCCCAGACATCGGTGGTGTCGTTGGCGCGGGCCGCCGGGGTGATCGGGGAGCGACGGAAGAGCCCCTCCCTTATGGCCAGCCGTTCTAGGTTGGATGCGGAAAGGAGAACAATGTCGACAAGGCCCTGCCGGATAACGGCCCGAATCTGTTCCTGTTACTCGGTCAGCGTTCGCCAGCAGCCTTCGGTCTCGTTGTACCCATGGGGACAGGTCCCCGCCCGATTGGGGCGGGGCGCGGTGATCCCGAAGGCCATGTCCGAGTCCTTCGCGTCGGCGATAATAAAATCCTTGCGCGTGGCCGAGCCTGTCTTCCAGCGGGACAGCTACTGATCGAGGCGCTTGAGATGCGGCTGCAGGGTTTCGGGTTTCATGGGTATTGGTTGGCTAAATGGCTTCGTGCGGTGTGTCCAGCTGGCAATAGAGCGGATGCCGGATTTCCTCTAGATAGGTGGTAAAGATAAACGGGTCAGGCTTCATCCAATTTGGAGAAAACCGCGGGGAGAGGATTCACGGAGAACGACCAAATTCCGGTTCGCCGACAGGAACTTTTCGGCCAGGATTTCCGCCCAAGCGAACATCATGGCCATGGAGAACGGAAACTTCCGGTTGCCGTCGTCGGCCCAAGAAGGCACTGGGTGCGAGCTCGGGTTCGGGCAGGTCAATCATGGGTAGGGGAAAAAATAAAGCAACGGCGCCATGCGCGGTCAAGGAGGCGATAGCGGGGGAGGGTATCGGGACCGCAACTACGGGTTCCGACACCGCGGTGGGCGATGTCGAGGTGCAGGCTCGCTCCGGGGGCGCGCCCGAGGTCCTCCCGATGGGTACAGGCGTACAATTGCCCGGTGGTGTGGGGCAGGAAATTTCCCTCGAAAAGGGCGTCCGCAGTCACGTGGAAGCCACCGCTCCCACCGTCGATACGCAGTTCCCGGACATCCGTGAAGTGCCCGTATTCCTGGGGCATGACGTAGGGAAGGTCGATCCGGGCAAGGTCGCAACGGTGCCATCCGAAACGTGTTCCGTCTCGTCGGTCCACGTAATTTTCCCATGGACCGCGGCCGTGGTAGCACAAGTGCGTGAAAGATGGATGGAGCAGCAGTTCCAATCCGATCCGGGGGCAGTCGAGAAGGTCGGGGTGAAGGCGCACCGCCTCCTCGAATGTCCAGGTTCCATCGCGATAGAGCCTTGTCGTCAGATCAAAGCGGGCATCCTCAAAGCGGTTCCGGCCGCTGCCGTAAAGGCGAACCGTGACGGAGGCGGTTCCGTCCCGATGGCGCCGCAAGCGAATGTGATCACACCGCAGGACCATGTCGGGGAGTCCGAGTTCACGCCAGCGCCCGAGGGGCTTGTCGCCCTGGCCGCTCCACAGCTTGATCCCGTCGTTGTCGATAGCGGCCCGCCAGAGGGTGGGGCGAAGGGGAGCCCGCAATAGCGGACTTTCGTTCATCCGGACCTCGCTCAGCAGTCCGCTCTGGCGGTTCCAGCGGAGGAGCGTGCGCGTTGTTCGAAGCTCGAGGGTCTCTTCCGTTTCCCCTGTCTCGACGCTGGGAGCGTTTACCGCGCCGGGCCGCCGTACGGGAGCCTTTCTGCCGCCGGGGAGCAGGCAGGCCTGTTCGCGTGCCACCTCGTGTCCCGCGGGCAGGGCGGCGGTGGCTTCGGCAAGAACGAATGCGCACTCCACCCAGGTTTCACCTCTGAAGTCGTCGAGAAGGCGGAGGTAGTCGGGAAGGGTGACGGTGTCCGTTTCCCCGGGCGGGATGGCCGGCAGGGCAAGCTCACCTTCAGCGCGGACCGTCCCTTCCTCCTCGATCGAGTACCGCAAGAGGAGGTCGGAACTGTCCCGGAAGGTGCGGGCGTTGAGCAGGTCGATCCGACCGCTTTGTCGATGAAAAGCGGCCAGTTGCAGCGGGCGGGCGAGGTATTTCAACTCGTGGCAGGCGGGATGAAGCTCCCGGTCCGGACCGACGAGCCCGTCGCAGACGAAGTTGGCGTCGTGGGGTTCGTCCCCGAAATCGCCTCCATAGGCGGTAATGCATTTTCCGTCAGAGGGGCGCCGATGGCGCAAACCGTGGTCGATCCATTCCCAGATGAATCCGCCCTGCAGACCGGCGTGAAAATACTTTTCAAAAAGCCGGTTATAGTCGGCGAGGCAGCCGTTACTGTTGCCCATTGCGTGGCTGTATTCGCAAAGAAGAAAAGGCCGGAGATCGCGGTCTTCCCGCT
Source organism: uncultured Puniceicoccaceae bacterium (assembly GCA_964345345.1). GTDB lineage: Bacteria > Verrucomicrobiota > Verrucomicrobiia > Opitutales > Oceanipulchritudinaceae > Oceanipulchritudo. Next base: position 27,514 of record CAYFRH010000012.1, read on the forward strand.
GAAACCATGCCTCAATCGCGTCGATGGATGTATACATCGGACAGATGATGTCAGAAGCGAGATGTCCGTCGTGGAAGGTCCGGAAGCCCTGGCCGACGGAAATGGTACCTTCGTAGTGAAGCGGCCGAGAAGGTTCGTAGTGACGCGTCCATGCGGCGGCCGCGTCGTGATTGGGACCGTAGCCGGATTCGTTGCCGAGGGACCAGAGGATGACCGAGGGATGGTTCTTGTCGCGCAACACCATGCGTTTGACCCGTTCGAGAAAGGCCGCTGCGTAAGCCGGGTCGCGGCAGAGGGTGTTATGAAAGGCGTGGGCCTCGATGTTGGCCTCATCAACGACGTAAAGCCCCACCTTGTCACAGATGTCGTACCAGAGAGGATCGCTCGGATAATGGGAGGTACGCACGGCATTGAGGTTCAGCTCCTTCATGAGGCGGGCGTCCTGCCACATCCTTTCCGCTGAGAGGGCCTTGCCCGTATCGGGGTCGTGCTCATGACGATTGACGCCGTGGATACGAAGGGGGCGTCCATTGAGGCGAAGATGGTGGCCCCGGATTTCCACCTTGCGGAAAGCTGTCGTCACCGTGGTGGCCTCCCGGTGGCGCCCACACACCAATTCGAGGGCGAGGGTGTAAAGGTGCGGTTCCTCCGCATTCCAGAGAAGCGGGCGGGCCACCTCGATGCGGAAGTCGATTTCCCGGAGCAGGCGATCAAGATTGCCCTGCCGACCCTTTAGCGTGGCCCTGTCCTTTTCGGCGACCGGCTTGCCCGCCGGATCGAGCAACTGCCAGCGGAGTTCGATTTTCTTTTCCCACCCGATGGCCGAGCGCACCCGGACGCGGCCGGAAAGCGCGCCATGGCTCAAGTCGTCCTCCATCTCCGGCCGGATCTCGACATCGGCCATATGGACCGGGGAAGGGGAGAGCAGACGTACGCTCCGGTGAATCCCGCCCATCCACCACTGGTCCTGATCCTCAACATAGCTGGCATCGGACCACTTCACGACGACAAGGACCAGAAGGTTCTCTTTTCCCGTATTCGCGAAGGGAGTCAGGTCGAATTCGCCCGCGAGCCGGCTGTCCTTTCCCATGCCGACGAAACGCCCGTTGCAGAAGACGAAGAGGACGCTTTCGGCACCGCCCACCTCAAGGTGCAGAGGCCGGCCTCGCCATTCCCGCGAAACGCGGAACCGCCGCCGGTAGACTCCCGTCGGATTCGCTTCCGGGACCTCCGGCGGATCGCCGGGAAAAGGCATATTCTGATTCGTGTAGTGGGGATGCCCGAAGCCATGAAGGGTCCAGTTGGCGGGAACCGGCATCGTGCCCCATTTTCGCCGCCCGGAATTTCCATTCAGCATTTCTCCCGTCACCTGCTCCGGGCGCTCCAAACCGAGGAATTCCCAATCGCCGTCAAGAGATTGTTCCAGCGGGCTGGGGGCTCCTGCTTTCGCCGCCGCCACGGAGCGGTGGCGTACAAACGGGCTTCGCATGGGCAGCCGGTTCATCTCGTGGCAGGCCGGCCAGCGCCATGCCGGAACTTCACGGGGAAGACAGGTGCTTTCAGGGACGGAAGGGCTATCCTCGGGCATGGAAAAAAGAGGGTTAAGGATAGTGAACGGGAAAGGAAAGCCTCTTCCGCGGTTTTCCTTTCGCTTGCGTGCGCGTGCTGCACCACGTGTTGGGAAATGGCTTGAATCGAAAGGGTTCTCCGCCAGCTTAGCGTTATGTCTACCCGGAAAGAGAGTAAGAAAAGCACCAGGAAAAAACGCTACGCCCTCGTTGGCGTGGGAGGGCGCTCACAGATGTTCCTCGACGCGATCCTGAAGACCTACACAAGCAACAGCGCTCTCGTGGCCCTTTGTGATGTGAACGCGAAGCGGATGGATTATGCGAAGGAGGTGTACGCGAAGCAAATCGGACGGAAAAAATTGCCGTGCTACCGACCGGGGGAATTTGACAAGATGGTCAAGGAGGTAAAACCGGACGTGATCATTGTCACTTCGATGGATCGGACCCACCACCGGTACATTATCCGGGCGATGGAGCTTGGTTGCGACGCCATCACGGAGAAGCCGATGACGGTGGACGCGGAGAAGTGTCAGGCCATTCTGGACACCATCAAGCAGACGAAGCGCAAGCTCCGGGTCACTTTCAATTACCGGTATTCGCCGGCGCGCTCAAAGGTACGGGAACTGATCCGGGACGGGGTCATCGGGGACATCAAACAGGTCCATTTCGAGTGGCTCCTCGACACCGTGCATGGGGCGGACTACTTCCGCCGCTGGCACCGGGACAAGATCAACTCGGGTGGGTTGATGGTACACAAGGCGACGCACCATTTCGATCTCGTCAACTGGTGGATCGACTCCACGCCGGAGCTGGTTTTCGGGCTGGGCTCGCTGAGTTTCTACGGCCGCGCCAATGCCGAGGAACGGGGCGTCGAGACCTTCTACGACCGTGGGACGGGACATCCCAATGCCAAAGACGATCCCTTTGCCCTTGACCTGAAAAGCAACGACAAGCTCCGGAAGGCTTACCTTGAAGCGGAGAGCGAGGACGGCTATCGGCGCGATCAGTCCGTCTTCGGGGACGGGATTTCCATCGAGGACACGATGAATGTCCTCGTCCGTTATGGCAACGGCGCGCAGATGTCCTATTCCCTGAGTGCTTATCAGCCATGGGAGGGGTATGTGGTCAATTTCACCGGGACAAAAGGCCGTCTCGAATTGAAGGAGGTCGAGAAATCCTATGTCAGCGGGCGTGAAAAGGAAGGCGGTATCTCCGAGGAAAAGCCGGACAAGATCACGGTATGCCCGCAGTGGGAGGCCCCCTATGCCGTCGAGCCTCCGAAGGCCGTCGGCGGGCACGGTGGCGGGGACGCGCCCCTAATGGAGGATATTTTCGCCCCAAAGAAAAAACGGGATCCCCTCCAGCGCGCCGCCGGGCACGAGGACGGCGCATGGTCCATCCTCACTGGCATCGCCGCCAACCGGTCTTTCGCCACCGGCCTCCCCGTGAAGACGCGGGACCTGGTCGACCTGTAGGGCCGGGGCTTGTCCCCGCGCCCGCAGTGCCCCCAGAGGCGCCGGGGCCCCCGCACAAGGCGGGGCCCTACAGATAGTCCACCGTGCCTCGGAGGCGCCGGGGCCCTACAGACGGCACGCTGTACCTCTTGAGGGGGCGGGGCTCTCTCTTCCGCTGCGCTGCTGGAAGGTCTGATTTTCCGGAATCGGGCTGGTATTTTCTCTCCGGAACGTTCAGAACGAGGCGTTTAGGGTCGTATTGAATACGGCCCCGTATGCCCATGAAAGCCGAGCTTTTCCAAAAACCTTTCGAGCCGCCCGATCTTCTCCGCTACATGATGCGCCACTTCGGGGTGCTTGGGTCCTACCTGTTCTGGCGGATTCTCAGTGTCCTTGTTACGGTTCCCTTTCCGGTTATCACGCAGCGCATTGTCGACCGATCCATTCCCGACAAGGACTACGCCGGTATGTATTTATATACCTGCTACGGAATGATCCTCCTGCTGATCCACTTCGGATCGATGCGCTTTGCCCTGAAGAAGCTGTCGAGCAACCTCCAGGTGATGATGCGGGCGATGCGCGCGCGGGTTTTCCAGAAGCTGCAGTTCATGCATTTCGGGTTTCTTGACAAGACCCAGACAGGGCGGCTGTTGAGCAAATACGCCTTCGACACGCAGCATATTGAAGGCGCCATGACCCCGATCCTCTTCAACGTCATCCCGGAGACGGTCCGGGCCATCGCCCTGACCCTTGTCCTGACGTGGGTGGACCCGTGGCTGACGGCTTTTGTTCTGCTGACAGTACCGATTTTCGCGATTGTCCGGGTGAGCTATTTCAAGCGCATCCGACGCAGCAACCGGGAGGTGCGGCTGGCGCGGGAACGGTTGACGGGGCAGGCGAGCGAGTTTATTTCCGCCATTAAGCTCGTGCGTGGCTTTGGGCAGGAACCGGAAGTGCGCGGAGATATGGACAGCGTTAGTGATGATTATTCCGCTACGCGTCAGCACCAGATGATGGTGAACCAGTCCATGCACGTGATGGTTTTCATGATGTTCACCGGCCTGAACCTGCTTGCGGTCGCTTTCGGCGGTTTTCTTGCCATCCAGGGAGTCCTCACTATCGGTTCAATCATCGCGCTGGTGAGCGCATTGCCGGTCATCCTGAATCCCATCAACCTCTACACGCAGGTAAGTATCCAGTATCTGCTCGGTAGCGAAAGCTACCAAAGTATCAAAGAGGTCATGGATTCCGGATACGTCGAAAAGTGGCGGGGGAAGGAAAAGCCGCAACCGCTCAAGGGCCGCATCGAGTTCCGGCATGTCAGTTTTCATTACCCGGAGAAAGAGGAACTTGTTCTGACGAACCTCAACCTGACGATTGAGCCGGGGGAACACGTTGCTTTTGTCGGACCAAGCGGTTCCGGAAAAAGCACGACGGTCAACCTGCTCCTCGGCCTCTACGCGCCGACGGAGGGGGAGATCCGCATTGACGGCATCCCCCAGGAGCGGCTCGGGATGCGCTACCTGCGGCGCCATTCGGCCATCGTCATGCAGGACAATATTCTGCTTTCGGGAACATTGCTCGACAACATCCGTTTCGGGCGACCGGAAGCCTCCAGCCGCGAAGTGATAGAGGCCGCGCGGCAAGCCAACGCGATGGAATTTATTGAACAACTTCCGGAAGGTCTGGAAACCAAGGTCGGCGAACGCGGAGTGAGCCTTTCCGGAGGACAGCGCCAGCGCATCGCGATCGCGCGGGCGCTATTGCGCGACCCGAAAATCCTTATTCTTGACGAGGCCACCAGCGCTCTCGATTACGAGAGCGAGACGCTGGTACAGGAGGCGCTGAACCGGCTCGCGAAAAACCGCACGACCCTTACGATCGCCCACCGGTTAAGCACCGTCCGCCGGGCCGACCGCATAGTCGTTTTGTCGCATGGGAAAATGGTCGAGACGGGACCTTACGAGGCATTGGCCCGCCGGGAAGACGGAGTCTTTCGCAAGTTGCTTGAAGCGCAAGGAAAGCCTTGAGGTCGGGGCAATCCTTGAGGTAACTTTTTGGTGCCCGGGTCTTATCCGGGATAATGCCGGGAAAGGGCAAGACAGAGGTCCCGGCGCGTCCGGATCGTCTCGATTTTCCACTCGCAGCCGCGGGCAAGCGCTGTTTTACTTCCTCCCGGCCTTGTTGCCACGGAAGACTGTCAGATGATGATTATAACCGGGAGCAAAGGGCGTTCCTGCGAAGACCTCAGGCAAACCCCGCTCCCCGAGAGAAAGATAATAACAACCTCCCGACCGCTGCGCCGGAAGGTGAATCTGCGCCGCAGACCGAGTCCTTTGCTGGTAACCCTTTTCGTCCTCGCAAGTACATCGGTGCGCAGGCAGAAGGGGTCAGAATTGACGGATCCTGGTTCCGGTGTCGAAGGCATAATGACTATGGCTAATCAATACTAACCTCTTTCTCTTCTTTGGTATTGTCGATTGCTTTGCCGGGTTCCATCGTCCGGGGTCATGAGTGGCAAAATGCATTTTATGGAGGACGCAGGCACGGTGACCGTTCGCTACCGCTGGTTTGGCGCAAGTTCAATTTCCCTGCTGGTTTTCTCCCTCGCATGGAATACTTTTCTCGGGGTCTTTGCCTATTTGATGATTTCAAAAGGAACTCCGGAGCAAATTTTTCAATTCGTCTTTTTCAGCCTTCTCTTCGTCGCCATCGGCCTCGCTTCCCTCTACGCGGCGATCGCTTACCTTCGCAATAGCACGGAAATTTGCATTACGGGCGAGGAGATCTCCCTCCGTCACGGACCTGTCTATTGGGGCAAGCCCATTGTTTTCGATCCTGCCATGGTTGCCGCCGTACATGTGCGCGAGCGCGTATTTTGGAAAAATCAGGCCAAAAAACGTTATGTTTATAAATTGTTTCTCCAGACCACCGATGAAAAGGAACATCTTTTCCTTCGACTTGAAGAGCGGCCTACGGCTCGCCGCCTGGGGGAGATTCTGGCTCGTTATACGGGGGTTCCGCTGACCTCCTGACTCAGGTTCCGGGGTCCTTACCCGATGCCGGGAAGTGGTGGGGCGCCTTTCCGCAGTCATGCGCTTTCTTGCAGAAACTGTAATAGCAGGATGGCGTAAGATAACTTGGGCTAATTAGATTAAGTAGTTGTGTTTATAGGCTTGCTGCTTTTGGGATCTCTCCAGTAATCCTGCAGAGGCATTATGGGTTCGGTAAAAAAAGCATTAAAAAGAAGCGTGGTTGGTTTGGGACTGCTTCCGTGTGGAGTGGAGGCTGCCACGGTACTGGGCATTGGACGTAGCAGCGGTGAGGCGGGTAGCAACCAGGAAACACCGGTGACCTTACTCGGGGACCAACCGATCGTCGGGGTTCAGTTGGATTTGGGGTATTCTCCTGATGAAGTCAGCCCGAACGGGTTCGCCTTGGCGGAGCGCTTCCGCTCGGATGCCTACCGGCTGGAATCCTCTGAAGTGGCGGCGGGTCGGCTCAGGGTCGTTGTTTTTTCCGAAGATAACCGCGACCTGCGCGGCGGCGAACTTTTGCGGATTCCTCTCCAATTTTCGCAGACGGTCGCGGACGGGGAGCGGGGAATTGAAATCCTCCAAGTGGAACTTGCGGACGCGAGCGGCCTGAGCCGCCGGTTTGAGTTGGGTCCTTATGTGGAGATTCTCTCACCGGGGTTCGGGAATGAATTTCAGAAAGGGCAGCCCATCACGGTGGAGGCGGATGTCTTCTCCGCTTCCGGGGAACTGGCGCGTGTGGACTTCCTGGTTGATGGGGAAGTGGAGGACACGCGAACGAGCGGGCCCTATTCTTTCACATGGACCCCCGATGCCCGCGGAGGATTTGAAGTGGCCGTGGTCGCGGCCAAAACGGACGAGGTGCAGGCAGACGCGCGCCGCCTCCTTCAGGTTCTTTCCCGTTTCGACAATTGGGCGCGGGAACAGTTTCCGGAAGAGCAGCTGACAAATCCGGCCTTCGCCGGCTTTTCCGGCGACCCGGACGGGGACGGCATCCTCAACGGGATCGAGTACCTGACCAACCTGAATCCACTCGCCATGGATGAGCGGCAGCCGCTGCAAACAAGCCT
>CAYFRH010000012.1:34740-36192 GCA_964345345.1 uncultured Puniceicoccaceae bacterium
ATTTCCAACGAAGAAAGCTGAGGCATGAGCAAGAAAACGAGACGGCTGCTTTTCACGTTTCTGGGGCCGTTGCTCCTTACAAGCGGAATTTTGAAGGCGATACCCACCCAGATCGGGGATCTCGACGAAGACGGACGCCACACCATCCGCGACGTCACAAGAATCGTGAATCATTTGCAGCGGAAGGAATTCCTCCATCCAACGCTTCATCCCTTTGCCGATGTCAATGAAGATGGAAAACTAGACCGGCAGGACGTCGACAAACTGATCGAGGTCATTCTTGAGCGCGATACTATCGATTCCATTCCTCTGCTGCGACCTTCCGGCACCTCGCCGAAACTCGGAGAAGCCGGGGTGGCCCTGACGCGGGAGACGGTTGTCCGCTTTTCCCTGCCTCTCGGGGATGCCGTCGTTCTCGATACGGATGACTTTTATGCGACCTTCGGCGGAGAAAAAATCCTCTCGCGGGTGGAGATTTCCTCCGACCGCATGAAGGCGACGCTCTTCTATCTCGAAAATCTCCCCGACAGTGCCCGTGTCCGCGTGACTCTAAAAAGTGAGGGCGTGGTCGACGACCTCGACCGGCCGGTGGATTTCGACAGCGACGGGCAACCCGGCGGAGACCTCGTCTTTGATTTTGAAACGGCCTCGATTACTCCGGTCCCGGAAACAGCCGTGGTCGGAACCGTGTTTACGGCCGGAACCGATGAACAGGGAAATAACGTGCCCCTTTCCGGTGTCATCATCGAAGTCGTCGGGGATGAGGAACGGACGCGGACCACGACGGCGGCGGATGGAACATTTCGCCTCGAGCCGGTTCCGGCGGGAAGGTTCTTCGTCAACATAGACGGCCGACTGGTCACCGGTACGTATCCGGAAGGGGACTACTATCCCTTCATCGGAAAAACCTGGGAAGCGGTGGCCGGAAATCCGGAGAACCTCGCCAACGAGAATGGGGATATCTTTTTGCCCCTGGTGGTGAACGGCACTCTGCAGGACGTTTCCCAAGTGCAGGAAACGACCATTGAGTTTCCACAGGATACCCTTGACGGAAATCCCGAGCTGGCCGGAACCGAAGTCAACGTCCCGGCCAATTCGTTGTTTTCCAACGACGGCACGCGGGGAGGCCGCATGGGCATCGCGCCGGTTCCTTCCGACCGCTTGCCGGAACCGCTTCCGAGTCAGCTGAACCTGCCCATGGTCATTACCATCCAGACGGATGGTGCGACCAATTTCGACCAGCCGGTGCCGGTCCGTTTCCCGAACCTGCCCGATCCGGATACCGGGGAAATTCTTCCCCCGGGCTCCGCTTCCGCCCTCTGGAGTTTCGACCATGATACAGGAAAATGGGAAATCGCCGGACCGATGACCGTTACGGCCGATGGCAAGTGGGTCGTGACCGATCCCGGGGTGGGCGTACGCCAACCCGGTTGGCACGGCAGCCAGCCCGGA
>CAYFRH010000013.1:0-35643 GCA_964345345.1 uncultured Puniceicoccaceae bacterium
ACCGCCCCGTTGGAGTCGTGGACGTTTCCGTTGCGGTGAACCAGATCGAACACCTGCCCTGTTTGTGCGATCGTGCAAACCAGCGAGCGGGTAGTAGCTCCGTCGTCCTTTCGCCTTCCCGTTAAACCCACAAGCGGTGCCCTGCGCACGGCGCTTGGTGGAGACCACCGTGGCGTCAAAGTCCAACGTAACCGCCGCGAGCCGCTCCAGGATCATGTTCGTGCCGAGCTTCTGCAAAGCGGCGACTCACCTGGCACCGAGCGCGATCCTAGCAAGCGCCCAACCATTGGATCGTCCCGGCAAAGCTCCCCGTCGCGGAAGCGCTTTACCCCGATTAAGGAGCGAATCACAATCAGTTTGAGAACAAGCGCCCGAACCTTTGTCGATTTGCCTGAGCCTTTGGTCCATACCGAGTTTGCCGAAGAGTTTCTGGAACACAACCAATCCGGCGTAGGAGGTCAGAAACATGGCTTTTGCTATATTTCATCTTGGTGGATTTGGGAGGTTCGGATTTTGTTATTGAATACTTATTCAATATCCTATCCTTTAACAAGTTGAAAAATTTATATCCATTTAATGGATACAATTTTGAAAACTTGGGTGCTTCGTTGTCAATGCGATGAGCGTCGAGCTGCGCTGTCTCATCGAGCCGGTGGCAGTGATCTGCCATGCCCTTGAGCGTGCACGAAGTTGCAGGAACAACCGCCTGAACCTCCGCTCACGGGTCGTCTTGCAGGGGTGCGGGCCGATTGGTCTGTTGATGATTGCCGTGTTGCGGACCGCCGGCGTGAACAACCTCATTGCCATCGACGGGAATTCGGACCGCCTCGCAATCGCACGCCGCATGGGTGCGGATGAGATCCTCCACTACAAAGTGTTCTTCGGTATCGACGAAATCGCCGAGAAGGCGTAGGGCCTCGGCGTCCATTGGGGCTTTCAGGTAACCGGGGCTCCGGTCGCCCATGCCAATCTCTACCAACTGATCCACCGGAGCGGCGGGATCTGCGAAGTGGGGCGCTTCGTGGATGGCGGCGTTTGCAGCATCAACCCGCATCGCGATATCTGCGCCAAGGAAATCTTCCTCGTCGGAAGCTGGGTATTTAACAGCTTTGAATATCCCGGTGCCTATCATCTCCTCCAGCGCAACGAAAGGATAGGCCTGCCCGTGACCGACCTCATTACCCACCGCTTTCCACTTGATGAAACCGAGGAGGCCTTTGCCACCAACCTGCGGCAGGAGGGGATCAAGGTTCTTGTGGAAACGGATTGATGGGCGGATCGGCAACATTAGTTTCACACCAAACCAAATCTGAATTTCATCCATAAATAACTCCATGCCTAAAGGTGAATACACCCCCACCGGGGAATTCGAACGCCAACCGGTGCCGGCCTCCGCGCTGAAGGGCCCCGGAAAATTCTGGGGCATGTACGCGGGGGAGCACACCGCCGGGACCGAGTTCATGATCGGTCCATTGTTCCTCGCGGCGGGCGCGAGTATCCAGGACCTTCTTCTCGGACTGTTGCTGGGCAATCTCCTCGCGGTACTGACCTGGCGTTTTCTTGTCACGCCGATCGCTATGCGAAAGCGGCTGACGCTCTACTATCAGCTTGAACGCATTGCCGGCGGCGGGGCGGTGAAGCTCTACAATTTTATCAACGGCATTCTCTTCTGCTTTCTTGCCGGGGCGATGATCACGGTTTCGGCGACGGCGGTCGGGGTGCCTTTCGGGGTCGAATTCGATGTGCCGGAACCGGTCTTCGGGCTCGGAGGGGCCGGGTTTACTTTCACCGTCCTTGTCGTCGGATCCATCATCGCGGTCATTGCCGCCCGGGGTTATGAGAGCGTCGCCCGCGTGGCGAATATCGCCGCGCCATGGATGATCGTCGTGTTCGCAGCCTGCGGACTCGTCGCGTACACGCAGATGCGGGGCGGAAATTTCACATGGAACGAGGCCATCACCTTCATCCAGGAGAAGAACGGCGCCCAGCAATTCGGTTTCTGGCAGATCGTGGTCTTTGCGTGGTTGTGCAATGGGGCCATGCATTTCGGAATGGCCGACCTGTCCATTTTCCGGTTCGCCCGTGACAAGGCGTCGGGCTGGGCACCGGCGATCGGCATGTTCCTTGGCCACTACGTCGCATGGATCTGTGCGGCCCTTCTGCTGGCGGCCATGATCCGGGTGGATCCGGCCGCCACCCTCAACGGCGAGGACAAAGTCATCGCCAACCCAGGAATGCTCGCGTGGCAGGCGATCGGCTGGGCTGGGATCGTCTGCGTCCTCATTGCGGGCTGGACCACGGCGAACCCGACCATTTACCGTGCGGGCCTCGCCTTTCAGGGGCTGTTCCCGCGTTCGAAGCGAGTGGTCATGACCCTCCTTGCCGGCCTTGTCGCGACAGTCGCGGGCGCCTTCCCGAACCTCTCCGGCAAGCTGCTCGATTTTGTCGGCACCTACGGGACCGTGCTCGGTCCCATGGGCGCGGTGATCTTTGTCGATTTCTGGCTGATGAAGCGCTTCGGCCTGCGGGACGAGTATGCCCACGCAACGGAATCCTCCTTTCATCCGGCCGTTCTCATCGCGTGGCTGCTGCCGGTTGCCGTCGGCCTTTATCTCATCTTTGCCGTTGGCATCTTCGCCGCCTATCTCGTCGTCCCTTGCTGGATCGCCTGCGGTGTTCTATATCTCGGTCTCAGCAAACTCACCCAGAAAGGGGCCTGATCCATGAATGTCTGGAAAGCCATCGCCCTTCTCGGCCTCACCGCAACCGCCCTCAGCCCGGTCCTGACCTTTGCCGGCGTCCTCGACGTAGCGACGAACAAGAACGTCCTGCTCGCGGGCATGCTCCTCTGGTTCGGCGGAGCCACCCCGTGGCTGACCGGTCGCAAGCTCCGGGCCGGCGGGCACCGGTCCAAAGTCTCACGACTTCGGCTACTTCTTTGAGGCGCCGGGCCAACGTTTCACGACTTCGGCTACGTCGGAATTCATTTCAAATGGAGTCCGGGGGCTGCAGCTCCCCGTCCTCCCAGAAGCGCCGGCTCTTGACGGAACCGTTGTCCATTTCCACCCGGGCCTGGAGGTAGCCACTTGGGTAATACGAAGTAGACGGCCCGTGGGCACGGCCATGTTCCATGGTGATCTGCTGATGGAGGCGACCGTTGGGGTGCCAGCGCTCGAAGAGGCCGTGGATCTCCCCGTCCACGATGGGCGCGCGCGAGGCCATGGTTCCGTCGGGGTGCCAGCGGATGCGCGTCCCATGGGAGACGCCGTCGCGGAAAAATTCCCGAACCTCGGGGGTTCCGTCGGGGTACCAGCCTTCGGAGAGGCCGTGCAGGGCGCCTTCCCGCACCTCGCTGCGGGATTGCCGCTGCCCGTCTTCATAGAATCGCACCATGCGGCCGTTGAAGGGCTCCTCTTCACCCCGCAGATGAAGACGGTCCCCGACCTTCCCGAGGGCGGAAAATTCAACTTCCGGAAGCGAAGGTTCCTCCTTTTGCAAGAGGAAATGGATCGCGATCGCGGCCGCCATCGTGAACAACCCGACGAGCGCGAGCCGCTTTTTGTTGGGGGAGGCCATGGTTATGGGAATCAGCGTACGGACAAGCGGAAGCCGTTGGGTTTGCCGGAGGGGGCCATCACTTCCACCTCGATCTCCCGGATGGTGGAGGCGTAGAAGAAGCCACGCTCCACGCCCGGGGCGTCGACGGACGGAACCCGGAAGGGAATGGGTTCCCATGTGGTCATGTCGTGGGAAACTTCGAGGGAGTAAGTCCGTCCGTCGATGGCGAGGAAGGCCAGCAGGGATCGCCCGGTGGCATCGGCCTCGATGATATCGAGTTCAAAGCGGTCCCGTGCATCCCACGCATAGGTTCCGGCGATATACTCCTCCATGTTGGTAAGGCCGTCCTTATCGAGATCGCCTGCCGGGGTGATGTCGCTGTATTGAAGGTCGGGATTCCCCGACATGGCGATGACGGTATCCTTCCATGCATTGGGGAGGCCGTCGCCGTCGCTGTCCAGACCGAGAGTGAGGTCGATCCGCGTGCTGTCGCCGGGTGCGCCCAGTTGCCGTGTGTCCCCGGACATTTCAAGGGGGACAAAGGTTTCTCCGCCAAGGTAGATCGTGAGAAGGAACGGCACCTCCGGGGAGAGGGCGTCGGCACGGTAAAGATCCTCCTCGATACCCGCGTCCATGGGAACGACAATCTCGTAGTTGATCCCGGGAGCGAGGCCTGGCATGAGCCGCGTCTCGATGATTGTGCCGTTGGAGGATTTAAAGACGATGAGGGCGCTTTGCTCGGTCAAAGGCGAGCCTTCCTCGTTGCGGATCTGTCCGAAGATGGTATGCGGCGGCGCGGGAGGAAACGCCTGTAGGAGGGTGGCCCCGGCAAGGAAAAACAGCATTGTGAAGGCAGCGATTGTCCTTGCGGGACAACCACGAAGGAAGGACAGGAGAAAGATTTTCATGGCTCAGTTTCCCGAATAGGAATAGGTGATCAGATGAAGTTGAATATCCCGCACCGTCCGGATGAAGCGGCGGAGCCCTTCCTGTGGATTGTTGAGAAGGCTCGATCCCGGAATGACGAGTTTCCATTCGCTGTTCCAGACCGAACGCCCGATAAGTCGGTTGTTGGTGAAGGGAGAAGGCTCGAGGTATCCACTTGTTCCATACAGGTTGAGGCTGAAGACCTCCGCCCCGGAAACTGGACGGAAGGCCTGGTGCTTGCGCACCCCGAAGAATTCCCCGGTCAGGAACTCGGAGGAACGCCACCACTGCAGGGTGGAAAAATCCGAGGCGCCGACATTGAAGGGCAACGGCACCGTCACGTCTTGCACGTCCCATGACCGGATCGACTGCCGGTCCCCCAGTGGCGGACTGCGCATGGAGTCCTCCCCGACCGGAAGAAGGTAGACGTAGGGCGTCGCCGCGAGGGCGTCCGGGTGCAGCCATGGAGCGTCCGGATCGTCGGGCGAGTCCGCCCCGGCATCGTTGATGTCCACGGTGTTCGTGGCGGGGTCGGTCATCCCGATATAGCCAGGCAGGGCGATGCCGGCCGCGAAGACCTTCGTGGCGAAGCTGGTGGGACTGAAAGCACTGTCCCCTGCGAGCAGATTCCGTCCGAAAAAGTTGTTCCCGGATTCGATGATCGTGCTGAAGGGAATGACCAGACCCGGTTCCGCCGTGCCGGTGCCGCTGGACTGGAGGGCATACCGGCGCACGTCGGGATCGTTGCGGATGTCCTCGATCCAGTGTTCTTCGAGGATCCGTTTCCAGTTGGCACGTCCGGTGTCACCGGGCTGAATGCGGAAATTTTCCCCACGCAGCGAGAAGGTGGTTCCGTAGGTATCGGGATTGTTGAAGCCGAGGCGACCCTTGAGGACGCTCCAGTCGGCTTTCATCTCAGCGAGAACACTGGAGAGGCCGGGATCGCCTGTGTTGCTGCCGGCGAACTGCGGTTCCCCTTCGCTCATCACCCCGAGGGCGCGTGCGCCGATGATGCGCTCGATGAAGCCCTGCCCGATGTCCGAATTCAGCAACCCGGTCTCGTAATCGTAGGCCTGGGCGGCGAGATAGGTATAGCGGGCCGCTAGGTCGAACAGCGTCTTGTAGCGTTCGAGCTTTTCATTGCGGAAGATGCGGAAAGCGGCGTCGCGGGTACGGAATCCCTGGATAATAGAGGCCGAACGGCGGCGGAAGATCTCGCGTTCCTCGCGGATGCGGTCGCCCTTTGCGATGAGGGCACGGTACTTGCGTTCGGCGTCATCAAGGGTGCGCAGGCGCTGGTTGATCGTCCGCAAGGCGCCGGAAAGATTGCCGATCTGCCCTCCGATGGAAGCGACCTGTTCGCGGAGCTGCTGATTGTACTGAAGGTTGTTCTCGATCTGCTCGAAACGCACCCATCCGGCGGTGATTTCCTCGGCCACGGTCAGGCTTTTCGAAACGGCCAGATTAGCGATCTGGCTGGCGTTGATGCCCGCCTTGGCCGCTGTTTTGGAAGCCTCCACGGCCGCCCGCGCCGCCGAGGTGACATCCCCTCCGGAGGCGAGTCCGGCGATGAAGGAGGTCGGGATGGCCGACTTGACTGCAGCGGCGGCGTCACTGGCGGCTTCCTCCGAGGCCTTCAGGACCATGTCGAGGATTTCGCTGGCGAGGTTGACCGATTTCACGACGTCCGCGGAAATGCGCAGGCCCCGCTCGATCTCAGTAATGGAATCGTCCGTCTCCACCCGTGCATTGAAGACCCGGATGCTCTTCTCGAGATCGCCCTGAGCGGTTTCGGCCGCCGCGAGGGATTTGGAGAGCGCCTGGTGGGCGGCGATCCTCTCCGAAATGACCTGCTGGATTTTGCCTGGGGAGCGGCGCGTGCCTTCCCATGTGTCCGGCTTGTCGAAAAAGCCGTGCGGGCCGAGTTCGTACTCGATGAAGTGTTCCCCGAGGGTGTAGTCCTCGCCGTGGGTCTGGTAGAAATCGAGGTCGGTGTAGAGCTGCTCGCGCCAGTTGTCGGGAAAGCCCTGGATATCGAGGCGGTAGGTCCGCTTTTCATTCGTCTGGGACAGGCCGAGACCGTCCGGAAGCTCCGGCAGATCCACGTACATGAAGTGGAGCAGGTCGGGGCCGTCGTAGCCGGTCGCGTAGGTGCGTCCCGGGCCGATGGAATCCGGATAGGGACTGCCGTAGATTTCAAGGAGGGAATTGCGGTAGGCATGTTCCTGCCGGGCGATGTTTGCCTGCAATTCGGCCAGCGAGTCCTGTTCGGAGCGGAGTATGCGGGTGACGTCCTTGGCGTCGTTGAAGGCGGCGACGGCATTGTTCAACGCGCTCAGGGCTCGGTCGTAAATCTGCTCGAAGTGGGTTTCCCCGTTGGCCACCGCGTTCGGGTCGATGTCGAAGGCAATGGCCTTGTCCGAGAGGCCCAGCGGCGTCAGGCCGCCCTCCGCATTGGTCAGGCTGGTTTGCAGCTCGTCCATGATGGACGGCATTTGCGACAATTCGGTCACGGTGGTGCGGTCGATTTTCTGGATCCCCTCGTTGACGGTATCCTCTGCGGGGAGGATGGCATTGCCGATGACCCAGTTGACGTAGGCGCCCTGGCCGGTCCGGGTGGCCCAGTGGTCCATGCCCCAGTCGCGGGTGCGGCCCGTCTGGTCGTTCGTCCGTTCGTTGTGCAGATGCTCCCAGCCGACCCCATCGCCCTCGCGGTAGTCCTTGCGCCATGTCAGGTCGAAAGTCTGCTGCCCGGCCCGGGCGAGGGCGTTGGCGGCCGCGGCGAACTTGCGTTCGTCGAGGTAATCGACGCTGACGGGTTGGTTGAGGACCAGCACCGCCTCGATCCGCGGCACCCAGTCGAAATCGCTGTTCATGAAGAGCGAATAGTAGCCCTTCAAGGCGGTCAGGTAGTGGCCGTAGGCATCCCCGTGCCCCTGCGGATACATCCGGGCGGCGTCGCTGGCGTCGATGGTGCCGGTGACCTCGCCGTCCTGTTTTTCCTGAATATTGTAGTTGGTGGCATAGATGACTTCGCCGGCATCGATGCCTCGCGTGTAATTCCAGATAAGCCGGTTGTAGACCGGGGACACCTCCGTGCCCGGCAGCAGGAAGTCATCCCGCCCGCGCAACAGGGCCAGTTCCTCCTCGAGCAGGTTGGGAACCTGACCGCGGAAGCTGAAGAGGGACGTCGCGATGTCGCCGTAGGTTTCGTCCGCTGTCCCGATCCCGATGGTGGGATTGGCGGCGTCGGCCCATGCCTCGTTGCCGACGACCATGTAGAGGTCGTTCAGGTATCCTGCCGCCAGCAGGAGGGCGTCGTTGGCCGGTCCGTAATTGATGCCGGCGTCAATGGAAAGGGCGCGCCCGCGCCGCAGAACGGTCTCGTAGATTTCGATGAGTCCGTAGTCGTTGATGTTATCCAGATTGAGCGCGATGTCGCCTTCCCAGCGGGGACCCGCCTGCGTCAACAGGCTTACATCCGTTGAGACCTCATTGTTGAAGAGGTCCGTGATCCTCTGGTTGAAGGGATTGATCCCGGCGAGGACCCGCTTGATCCAGCCCTCCGCCAGCATGGGCGAGGTCCAGTCCGACCAGTCCTCCTCCGTCGGCGTATCCACGTATAGGGGATGGTCCGGATTGAGGGGCCGGTACCGAACGACGAGGTAGTTGTCGGAAAGGGTGCGGATATTGGCGCCGCCGAGCGTGTAGCGGGGCAGGCCCGCGCCGAAGGAGACGGAGGACCATTGCGTCATGGCCTCGTCCACCACCGGGGGGAGGCCGTTCACCGGGGCCGCGATTCGCCAGTCGTATTCATATTCCTGGAACCGGCCGGCAAGGTCCGGCGTATGCTGCAGGGTCAGTTTTTCGCTGAGCGGATTGGTCGGGGTAATGACTTTGAGGGCGCCCGGGAATTGTTCCGGTTCAATGCGGATGATCTGCAGGGCCACCGGTTCGGCTTCGGGACTGAAGGCCTCACCGCCGCCGGCCATCAGGGTGACATAGCCTGTCCCGGGACCGCTGGCACTCAACGCATAGGAATCGACGGCCGTATTGTCGTCGTCGACCTCGACCATATCGCCAATGCCCACGGAAACCGTCTTTTCGGGATCGGGAATCCATGTATTGGGCACCTCCGGATTTTCCATAAAGGTCTCCACCTCCGCGACCAGGCCGTCGATGGCTTCATCCCATGCCTGCTTGTCGGGGTCGCCCTCCGGACAGAGGTCCTTCACGCTCTGCAGGTCGTCCCCGCGCAGGACATTCAGTAAAAGGTAGTCGGCCCCGAGGATTTCGTCCTTGAATTCCCCGGCGAGAACGAGATGCCCGTTGGCGCCCCGGAAGGGATCGAAAAAGAACCGTTCCACCAGATGCGGCGGCAGATCGGGGAAGAACTCCCGTCCCTGGTACAATTCCGAACGGACCCCCGCCGGCAATTCTTCGAGGTCCACCTTCTCGAGCGGGATTTCCTTTTCCCGGGTGGGATCGTGCAGGATCGCGCTGACCCGTTCGGCGGCGATGTCTCCGGCCACCGACTGCTGGTAGAGCACCTGCAGGCTGGTTTGTCCGCGCACCGCCGGCAGGCCCTCCTTCGGGGTCAGCAAGGTGTCGCCTAGGCGCATCCCCGGCGTATCCACCGGCCAGACGGGACGGTAGACGATGTCCTGGGAGATGGTGTTTTTGTCGGCGGGATCGCCGATGAAGTCGCCGGATCCGTCGCGAGGACGCAAATAGGGAACGATCGAATCCACGGCCGGCGGTTCGGCCGTGCCCGGCCAGGCAAAGCTGGCCTGGGTCTTGTAGTAGAACCGCATCGTGAAGCTGTTGTCCGGCGCCGGATCCTCCGCGATGTAGGGTGGCCGGCCGACAAAGGTCACTGTGTTCCCGGTGTTGGGATTGGTGTTGCTCAGCACCAGCGGTCCCTGGGTGGAGGCAGGACCGCTTTCGATCACTTCGACGAGGAGGGAAAGCTCCAATTGGGAACCGTCCTGGATACTCCTCAGCACGAGCGGAACCGTGACCTCGCGGGGCGTCGCTTCCGCCGGCGGGCCCATCTCAAGGGCCAGCCCGTCGATGGAAATCCAGAGGGGAATCTCCGCATCGTCGGCAAAGCGCAACTGCAGGGCGGCCCGGCGCTGTGAAACATGGAGGTCGTAACGGAGGTTGTCCCCGGCGGGCACCACCGCCTTGACCGGATCCGTAAAGGTGCCGGTGCTGCTGTCGTAGGTTCCCCCTTCGAGCGCGGGCGGGCCGGCGTTGCGGCCGCGGTAGACCCAGAAGGCATCCTTGCGATCGAGGAAAGTGAAGCCGGGATAATGTCCGTAGGGTCCGTCGCCGTGCACATCATCATCCCAGTTGCCGGGCAAGTCTCCAGCCGCCCCGGGCGCGCGCGGCTCCGTGTTGAAATTCACGGCATCCGCTCCCGTGCCGTCGACCGGCGCCGGCAGCAGGGGAAGCGGCATCGGCGCCTGCAAGGGCGTTCCCGCCTCGACGACGTAATCGAAGACCATGCCGGCGGTGGGCTTCTCCCGCAGCACCCGGAAGGGCAGCATGGCGGGGCGCCCGTCGGCTTCTTCATAGTCCAATAGGACGAAGGGATTCGAGGAATAGTCCGGCCCGGGATCGGTCAGGTTGAGGTCATCGCGCAAGGCGTAGACCTGCCCGCCGATCATGAGAGCGTGCTCCTCGTTGGGGTTGTAGCCGTGGGCTTCCGGATCGTTCTGCACATAGACGCTCCCCGCCGCCTGGAGGGTGGGGAGGCCGCCGCTTCCATCGAGGCTGGCGAGCACGATCTCCTCCGAAGCGGTAGGCCAGGTCAGGGTGTAGCGACCGACTACCGACGGCCAGTAGATGCGCTCGAAGCCGGCTTCGAGATCCGGTTCGTTGGAACGGAACCACCAGACCTCGAGCAGGTCGTCCCCGGGAATGGCGTTCACCGGGATGATGGCCCCGGCGTTGGCTTCTTCAAAACCGGCGGCAAACGGATCCACATAGGCGCCGGGATGATAGGACGTTCCCTTGTCCGTACGGATGTGGCCGGCCCAGTAGGATTCACCCGGAAGGGGCTTGGCGTCCGCGAGGGGCGCCTCGATGCGATCGCCCACCGCCACCACCTTGTTGACGACGCGCGGGGCCGCGAGGGGATCGCTGAGTTCGAAGGTCCCCGTCGCCGGATCCCATGCCGTCAACATGCGGGGCGGTTCTGTTTCGGCGCCGGGAGCGGCGGGCAGGCCCAGCATTTCCGCAAGGCGGTCCTCCGCCCGCAGGGTCCCGTCGCCGTCGAGGCTGAGGTCGTCCGCGAGCCAAGAAAACACGCGTTCGAAGGCGATATTACCTTCGGACATGAACCGCAGCAGTGTACGGTGCGCCGGGTACTCCTCTTCGAGATGGGTGTAGAAGGCGAAGGTCTCGGTCAGCCGGGCCCGTGGCCGGTCAAGGGCATCCTGGTATTCAATAATGGGGACGTTGTTGAGCGGCATTTCCACGGCGGTCTCCTGGGCCTCCGCGTCGTCCTCAACCCGCGGGCGCATGTAGTGGCTGTACTTGGCAATGTCCTCGGGCCAGACCATGCGGTAACGGACGAAGCGTTCCGGCCAGAGCAGCCCCTCGACCCCCGCCTCCGTCCAATGGAGCAGGAAGTCGTTCAGGTTGGTCGTCTCGCGGATGGCATAGAACTGGGTGCGCTCCCCTTCCGGAAAATGCTGGTAGGCGAAGAGGCTGTCATTGCTGCGCAGGAGCGATTGCGGAACGAGGTGGGAGTCGTCGGTTTCCGGATCGGAAAAGGCCCGCAGTTGTTCCCCGAGTTCCACCGTGACATCGTCCGGATTGACCCGCCGGACTACGTCGATGATTTCCGTACCGAGGTATTGGCGGCGGTTGCCCTGCAGGACGTCCCCGAGCAGTTCCAGGAGGATGCGGCCCTGCCAGTTGAAGGCCCGGATGCTGTCCCGGTCCGGGTCGTAGAAAAGGGTCCGCAGCTCCGTGAAGACGTCCCCTCCGTCCGGGGGTACAGGTTCGGAGGCCCCCGGCTCCTGATACGCTTCTTCCACGTTTTTGGGAAAGCCGTCGGTGTAGACGAAATTGACGGTGATGCCTTCGGGAACGCCCACCGGAATGCCCGATCCCTGGAAGGAGCCTTCGGTCCAGTACATCCGCCGGGGCGATTTCACCGGGCTGCCGGAAATCAGGTAACTCCGGCGCAGCAACGGGTAGACCTGGCCGGCCACCACCGCGAAATCGGGATCATTCGCGTAGTCGAGGGGATCGACATTGCCAATGGGCTGTGCCCGCCGCCAGATGATTTCAATGGGGCCCGGCCGGTTGGCGAAGACCGAACGGGCGTGCGGACTCCAGTAGTAGGGTGCCCCCTCGTGGACGCCGTTGGCGCTCTGGTCCTCCGGCCACCACGGCTCCCGCAGCCAGTAATCGCGCGGCTCGACGGCGGGATCCCTCTCCGCCAGCGGAACACCGTCGATATCGACCTCCGGTACGGGGATTCGGCTGCCGAAGAGAAATTCCAGCTGGCGGCTGATGTAGGGCGCCCCCACCCGGGTGCGGGCGAAGAAGATTTCCTGTCCTTCCGGTCCTCCATGGGGGAGCACTTCGAGAGCATAGGCCTCATAGGAGATGTAGGTGGGCGTGTTCGTGGTCACCGGCGCGGTTTTCACGACCGCGCCCTGGGAGACCGCTCCTTGGAATTGTCCCGCCGTGGGCTGGTTCTCCGTCAGGCCGCGGCCGGCCTGTTCCTCCGGGGTGGGCATGCGCCCGTCGGATCCGGGCGGGTTGCCCGCTTCGGTCGAGATGGGGACGCCCGCGGGAGAGAGATAGTTCAGCGTGGCGGCCTGCTGACGCACCTCCACGGGGAGGGTTTGCCCCTGTAGCGATAATGTCGCTACAAGACACGCGAGGAGGGCCGCCGCCGATCTTCCCATCCCGCGGTCGAGGATTTTCCGGCTTTTGCGTAAATTCATAAGAGGGCGCCTCCCCGGATTACTGGGATTCATTCTGCAGGTCCGTCAGAACGCGGACCGCTTCCTGTAATTCCGATACCGTCCGGCGCAGGGCCTCGATCTCGCTTTGCTGGGCCTCCACCTTGCGATTCAATTCCTGCAATGCGGCGACCGCGACTCCGGTGACGTCGGAGGGGGTCAGGGTCTTGTCGTCTTTCCCAAGTCCGAAGGCGGCGTAAAAGTCCTGCGCCATGG
The DNA here is from genome assembly GCA_964345345.1 of uncultured Puniceicoccaceae bacterium. GTDB lineage: Bacteria > Verrucomicrobiota > Verrucomicrobiia > Opitutales > Oceanipulchritudinaceae > Oceanipulchritudo. Next base: position 12,690 of record CAYFRH010000013.1, read on the forward strand.
GCCCGATGTGGCGATTGCCCAATGGATCACTTTTGTAACTCCACTCGTAAATGGGCAAATGGATGACTTTCTCATAAGCCACTTCGGTATTCACCTCTTCAATACCTTTTTTCTTGTTGCGATCACTGCCCTGGCTCAGGTTCCCATCAATGTCCAAGGCACCGGCTGAATTCAGCACCATGCGCGATTCATTGTTAACGGCCCACTCGTAACCACCTACGAAGCTCTCCGTACTTGAATTGAACCGCATGAAGGTTACCGTCGCTTCGCGAAGCAAGAAAGGGTCGAGAATTTCAAAACTCTGGCGGGATATGTTTTGAGCGACGCTTCCTATGCGCAAAACGCTTCCCACGGTTACATCACTGTTAAAGAATTCGGGGAGGTCAGTACGGGCGGCATTCGAGGGCAACCGCGCCGCCGACAGCGTTCCCGAGGTAATTTTCGAGGCCGACAACCCGGGGATCCGGGCGGCGGGCACCGTCCCGCTAACCAGCGAATTCGCATTGAGGCTGGTTAGGCGGTTCTGACTGATGGTCCCGGAGGTGATCTGTGAGGCCGGCAGACCGGGCAGGCGGGCCAGCGGGACGGTGCCGCTGCTCAGGGTGCTTGCGTTCAACTCGGTGAGGTTTGCACCGCTTCCGGTCACCGAGGGCACGGACAGGGGCTGGGTGGTGGTCAAACTTCCCTCCACCGTGACATCCCCGCCATCGGCGGTGATGAGGGGATCCCCGTCCGGGTTGACGAGACTGCGCGCCTGGCTGGCGAGAAAAGCGTAGGGAGAGGTCAACAGGCGCAGGCGCGGCAGGATTTCCGTGAATTCTCCGCCGGCCTGGAAACGGACGGCCACGCTGACAAAGCGTTCCTCCGCGCCGATGCCGGTGAAGACGTTGGAGAGGGTGGGATTGGGCTCGCTTCCGAAGGCCGTCCCTTCCCCAAGGAGGATGCTGAAGTAGCCGTTGTCCACCGTGATGGTCTGCTGCTCCGACCAGAGCAGGGTGCCCTGGCTGGAGGCGTCGTAGATCCGGAAGATGACATCATAATTGGCCGGCTGGCTGTTCCCGGCGCCGTCCGTTCCAAGTGGCACGCCGTTGGCGTCGACAAGGTAGCTCTGGTAGGAAAGCAGTTCCGGCGGATCTCCGGAAGCGAGGACGAGGGAGGGCAGCGCGGCCAGCAGAGCGGCGAGAATAAAGCGGAGGCGGAACGAACTCATGATGATCGGATTGGTTGGATGATGAAGTGGCGGAAAGAAAGGAGAGGGCGGCCCGGAAGCGTTATTCGACCAGCTCGGTGATGTCGGTTATGCGGTTGAGGGCAAAGCCGCCGCGCGTGCGGAAGGTGCGGGCATCGCTGCCGCTGTCGGTCAGCCGCCCGCGTAGAATCAGGGTTTCCTGGTAGCGGCCGGAGAGGGTCTGCCAGCCTGTGGTCATCCCTTCGAAGTCGTTCCCCGGCGGTTGCACTTCGAGGGTGATCTGGCGGACGATGTCGTAGGACTCGCTTCCGCGGGGGAGGGTGTCCTCGAAGCGGGCGTCCTTGTTGTCATGGTCGGGATGGTAGGTGTGGACAAAGGGATTGGTGGCGGATTCGTCGTAGGCGACATCTACCTGTGTCGTGATCGGCCCACTACCGGTCAAGCTACCGTTGAAAACCCAGCTCGTGTTGCCTCCGCTCCATGGGAGATGGGCCACGCTGAGGCGGCGGGCCTCTTCCAGTTGCTGGGGATCGAGAGCGTCCTCGGTATGCGCCAGCACCGTTTGCCCGCTTCGGTCCGGGCCGTAATAAACGCGCTGCAGCAGGCGGGTATCGCCGGATCCGTCGTCGTGGACGATCAGCCGCAGGGGAAAGGGACGGGCCACAGGTCCGTAGGATTCGTCCACCCCCTCGATCTGGTAGCTACCGTCGTCGTTCCGCACCGGTTCGCCGTCATCCCCGATGCTGTAATCGACAAGGTACTGGGCGACCTCACCGACGAGCGCCTGTCCAACCCAAAGTCCGGACAGGGAAGCCGTCTCCGCGCTGACGGGCAGGTGGACGCGGTAAAACCCGTCCGCATCCTCAAGGCGGAGGATGCCGGCGTGCAGCGCGCCCTCGGGACCGGACATTTCGTTACGGTCAAGGCCGACGACCACTTCCACTTCCCAGCCGGGTTCCCCTTCCGGGGGTAGGGTCCATTGACCTTCGCCTTCGCTGAAGCGGGTGAAGCCGTGGCGGAGGTCCTCCAAGTCCTGTTCCCCCCGCAGGAGAAGGGGGACCTGGGCGCTGACGGGGGGTTCCCCGCCGGGCGCCGGCAGCGATTCGATCAATGCGGCGGTCACTGTCTGGCTGACCTCCGAGCGATTGCGGAGCCAGAAACGGAACTGGCCCCGGTTCCGCCCGAATTCGATACCGGAGGATTGTTCCAGCTCCACCTCGAAGGGACCGAAGCGGCGGTTGTAGTCATCGGACCGCATCCAGTAAGCCTCGTTGCGGTTCACCGTCAGGGCGCGGTACAGGCTGGAGGAAATTTTCTGCGGGTTGGTGCTGTCCAGCGGGCCGCCAACGTAACGAAAGATTTCGAGGGGATCGGCGAAGGCAAGGCCCAGACCGAGAAACTCGCCCCAGCCAGGGGGTGCATCTGGATGGGTGGGGAACCCGAGAAAATTGATCCCGGACGAACTCCATTCGACCAGACGCGGGGGCATCGCCCGTCCTTTCACGGTCCACTCGAAAGGACCTCCGCTCTCCGCCACGCGGACGAGGCAGGCCACGTTTCCGGGGAGCCGGTTCAGGGTCGTTTCCTCCCCGGCGGCCCGCTTCCATTTGAGCCATTCAGTGCTCCCGCGCCGCATTGCATCCCCGCCGTCCATGCGCTTGAAGTCCGGTCCCGGGGGCACCCACATCCAGATTTCCTCAATGGGGTTGGCGCCGTCGCTGCCGACGAGGCGGTCAAGGGTCGTGTGCGACAGGTCCACCGACAAGTAGATTGCGTTCCAGCCTGCCTCGAGACGAAGGCTCTCCTCCATCCACTGCCCTACGGTGACCCGCTGGGCGACAAGAAAAATGAGGAGGAGGATCCAACGGTATGCTTTGTTAACAGCCATGGGAAGGTAAGGTGGTTACCCCGGATTTAGTCAGAAAATCCTTTTTGGAAGAGTTTATGAAATCCGTCCGCTGTCAATTTAACTAATAGTAAAAATGAAAATTGCTAATATAATGTTGCCAACCTCCTCCCGAGCCCCGGCCTCCGGTACTTGGGTTCGGCTTATAATCCACTGGGAAACCTGTCTGAAACATCGTTTTCTTCCGCTGCATCCGTTTCTTGCGATGACCACGCACCGGAGGGAATACCCGATCACCAACTGCAGCGGTATCCATTCCGGACCTTGCCTTGAATGGATCCGTCCCCTATCAACCCACTGGTTCCAAAAGCCACCGATCCCAAATCGGTTTGCCGTTCTCGCCGGGGTTGCCCAAATTGTTCTCTTTATGAAATCTTTTGCCCCCTTGGAGGACCCCACTTCCGTCCATTCCATTCTCTCCCGGATCTCCTTTCTCGGCGGCCTTTCCGAAGAGCAGTTGGCCGTCATCATGGGACTTCTTGAATGCGGGGAGTTTGCCAAAGGGGAAATGATCGCCCGGCGCGGGGAAGAACCCACGCATATTTTCATTATCGCCTCCGGCCGCGTCGACCTCCTCATTGCCGATGGTGAACACTCGGTGGCCAAACGCTTCTTTGAAGTGGGGGATTGTTTCGGGGAGGCCGCGCTCCTGTCCCTCGTCAATAACACCGCTTCCTTTGTCGCGGCCGAGGACAGCTCCCTCATTGCCTTTTCGCGCAAATCGCTCAATCGCCTGCACCGGGAGAATCCCGACCTCTTCTGTCGGCTTATCCTCAATCTCGCCCGGGACCTCGCGCGCAAACTGCAGTACACGGATGAAATCCTTCTGCAGCGGTAAGCCTGCAGGTTGCGGCATCAGCCGATCAGCGGCGGGAAGCGCTGCGCTCGGCCGGCGTCGTCTTCGGTCTTGTTGAAATTGGGGGCCAGGGCGGTCTCCATCCATTCGGCCGGGTAGCCGTGGTTGTGGGGCAGCTGGTCCTTGAGTTTCCGATACGCCTCGTCGGGCAGGTCCCACGAGCCGGCCTCGATGGAATCGGACAGCTGCTCGGCCGTACGGGCCCCGGCGATGACGGAAGTCACCGCCTTGTCCTTGAGAAGCCAGGCGAGGGCCACCGTGGTCGGTGACTTGCCGGTTTCCTTTGCGATGGTACAGAGTAGCTCGACGAGGTCCATGGCCTCATCGAAGACATACCTGTCCTGCAGATTGGTCATCGCCGAGAAGCGGTCGCTCTTGAACACTTCCTCGCGATTCCGGTACTTCCCCGTGAGCAGGCCGGCCGCCAGCGGACTCCAGCAGAGGATGCCCATTCCCTGGTCGACGCAGGCGGGGAGGATTTCCGTTTCGATGTCGCGGCGGACGAGGTTGTACAGGTACTGGCCGGAAATGAACTTTGTAAAGCCGCCCATCTCTGCGGCCGCGTTTGCCTTGACGATCTGCCATGCGTACAGGTTGGAGCAGCCCGCGTAACGGATTTTCCCGGCGGTCACCAGCTCATCCAGGGCCCGCATGGTTTCCTCAACCGGCGTGTAGGGATCCGGTCCGTGGATCTGGTAGAGGTCCATGTAATCGAGGCCCATTCGTTGCAGCGAAGCTTCGCAGGCCTCCACGATGTGCTTGCGGGAGAGCCCGCGCCCGTTCGGGGAGTCGTCCACCGGGAACCAGCACTTCGAGGCGATCACCAGGCGGGTCAGGTCCTTCCCCTTGAGCGCTTTGCCGAGGATGACCTCCGATTCGCCCTTCGTGTAGAGATCGGCTGTATCGATGAAGTTGCCTCCGGCATCGATGAACGCGTCCACGAGGGATTTCGAGGTCGCGGGGTCGCAGCCCCAGGCCTCGTTGCCGAAGGTCATCGTTCCCAGGCACAACCGTGAGACGGCCAGGCCGGAGTTTCCAAGGTAGCGGTATTTCATTGTATCAGATAATAAATATTGGCCGTTTTCCACAAACATTAATCGGCAGGGGGTCACATTCGACAAAACCCGCCTCCTGCGCCATAATTTACTCCTACGGACGCCCATTGCATCCCCGCAAAATTCCGTTGTTGCTTGCTCGCGCTGGGGCTGCCGCTGTGCTTCCTCTTCTCATGCCCGGTGCCGAAAGCCAGCCTCCTCACCTTTGATGATCCGGCTTCGGCTGAGGATTGTTATTCCGTCAATGACGGCGTGATGGGAGGCGCTTCCAAAAGAACGTTTACGCGCACGGAGAATGCATGGCCCCTCCTTCCGACGAGCTTTATTGCTCATCCCTTGGTCGTCCTTCCACAAGTTTGACGGCGGCTTCGGTAACCTGGCAGAGAAAGGGAAAGCTGAATTCGCGTCGATTTGACCTTGTTCGGAATATGTGCGTTTTTCTAATTTCTCATAGAAAGCAGATGATCCGAAGAGCGTTATCTACAGTTCTTTTGTTGGCAACAACGGCCGCAGCCCTCTTGTGCTCGTCGGGCTCCTGCATGCATATCGTTTTTGCAGATTCTTCCGCAGAGACGGCGGATCAGGCCCATTCCTGCTGCGGTTCTCCCGGGTCCTCGAATGATGGAAAGTCTCCGGGTAAACCTGCGGATTCTTCCCCTCCGGATTCCTCGCCCGGGTGCGGTGACTGTTTGTTCATGGCCGGTGCTTTTGATTCAAAAGGAACCGAAGCCAGCCTTTCCGTGCCCTTGCCAAGCGTCGCTGAACTGCCCGATTGGTTTGTACCCATGGAGTGGGGCGGTTTTGTCGGGAATAGAAGCCTCCGGTTGGAACATTCTATGGAGGCGCGTCATCATGCGACGAATTTTTGGCGGCAAGGGCCACCGTCGGAAGGTTTCCGGACGCGGCCCGAACTCGGTGTCTTTTTACTTTGATGCCATTTGATGGATAGGCGGCCCGCGAAGCTTTCCCGGAGCCGACTTAGCCCTGCAATCAAGGTATTCGGCTTTGCCCGACTTCACCTTGGTTAAGTGTAGGGCTCCCACGTTTAATCCCTGCCCCGCTTGGTACGAACCACCGACTGCGCGGTTAACGGAAGTCCACGACACCGACCCATCAAATGGCTCATGAACGCACAATATTTTCGATCTTTTGTAATTTTACTCATAGCAGGTTCGGCGACTCTTGACGCTGCGACCTCCGAAGTTTCCTCACCCAACAAACTAACAGCTTATCTGGAGCATGTGCGCTTGCACGATTCCTGGATAGCCGAGGCGCGGCTGCACTGGGAGGCGATTGCGGCGCGCGTGCCGGCAGCGGGCACCTTGCCGGATCCCGAACTAACCTACGGCTACTTTTTTGAGCCGATCGAGACCCGGGTTGGCCCGCAAAAACAGAAGTTTGGTCTGGCGCAGAAAATCCCCTGGCCGGCACGCTTGGCCGGGGAGCGCGCGTTGGCCGAGTCCGGGGTGCAAGTGGCCTATTTCGAATACCTGCACACGTTGCGTCAGCGATCTGCGCAGGCAAAATCGGCATGGGTCGAGCTGGCCGCCGGCAACGCCCGCCTCCGCATTCTTGACGAGCAGATCAAGCTGGTCCGCGAGGCGTTGACCGTTCTCGACGATACGCTGGCTTCGGCCCGCAGCGATTTGTCGGACAGCCTGCTCATGCGCCAGCGGCTGAGTCGGCTGGAAGCGAGGCGGCTGCGGGTCGCGGGCGAGCGGGATGCGGCTGCGGCCGTGGTGCAGCGTTTTTCCGGGCAAGCGGAAGGGGAGGGGCGCCTTGATGCCCGCTTTGCCGTCCTTGAATCGCAGCCGCTACCGGAGCGTGCGGATTTGCGCTCCGCCCTCATCGCCAACAGCGAGCAGCTGAAAGCCCGGACTTCCGGCGTGGCACAGGCCAAGCAGGCGCTGGAGGTTGCGCGATTGGAAACATCGCCCGACATTACCGTCGGCTTCGATTACACCGATGTCGACCGCAACCGTTTTTCCAACTCCCCGGACAACGGGCAGGACGCGCTGATGGGCTTCGTGCGGATAAGCCTCCCGATTTGGCGCGACAAATACGACGCGATCAACCTGAGCGCGGTGCACGAATTGTCCGCCGCCCGCGCCCGTGAACAAGCGACCGAAGACGATCTCGTACAGAAAGTCTTCCAGATCTATGCCCGCGCCGCGGCCCTCCGGCGGCAGGTTCGCCTCTTCGAGGAGCGGCTGCTGCCGGAGAGCCGGGAAACCTTCGAAGCGACGCTTGCCGACTTCCGGTCGGGGCGAGGCGGTGCCCTGCATTGGATCGAGGCCCAGCGAGGGCTGCTCGATGCCGAAATGGGCCGCCTGCTGCTGGAGGCCGATTACCTCAAAGCCGTCGTCGAGTTGGAGCGCCTCAGCGCGGTTGAACTGGTGCGCGAACGGACAGCGGAGCCGCCGCCTGAATAATGCAATATGACCTCCGCATTAAATAGTAGCTGTAATATAAATACAAAACACTAGTTCTAATGAATTCCATCCTTTCCAAACCTTCGCAGCGGTTGAGCGCCGCTTACCTTTTTTTCATGCTGTCGCTACCCGCACTTTTATTGGCGCAGCACGACCACAGCTCGCACGCTTCGGGCGATTCCCCGACTGCCTCATTGGATGAGCCTGCGGACGAGGACCTCTACCAGTGCTCGATGCACCCGAACATCGTTGCAGAGGAGCCGGGCCAGTGCCCGATCTGTGCCATGGACCTGCAGCCGGTCGAAAAAACAGAGGCGGAGGGCATCCCGGGCCGGGCGCCGGTACGTTTGAGCGACCAGCAATTGCAACTGATCAACTTGGAAACGACGTCGGTCCTGCGCGAGCCAATCACCCTGCGCAAGCGCATCCCCGGCGTGCTGGTACACGACAGCGGGCTTGTCTTCACCGTAGCTGCTTGGGCGGGCGGGCGCATTGAGGAATTGTATGTGGACGAAACCGAGGAGGACATCGAAGTGGGCGATCCGCTTTACCGCCTCTACAGCCCGGAACTTTACGCGGCGATGGAGGATTTTCTGCTGGTGCGGCGGCAAGCCGCCCCGGCCAAAGGCCTGCTCCGCTCGGCCCGCTTTCGGCTCGAGCAGATGGGCCTGACCGCCGCGCAAATTGACGCCTTGGCGGAGCGGACAAACCCGCCCGACAGTATCGACATCCTCTCGCGGGTGGCGGGCAAGGTGATGATGAAGCACCTGCAACTCGGCCAGTATGTGCGCGAGGGCGAAAAGCTCTACGAGGTGGTCGATTTGTCCGAACTTTGGCTCATCGCCGAAATCTACCAATCGGAGTTGCCTTCCGTTTCGGTAGGACAGCGAGTGGCGATGCATTTGCCCGAGCGGCCCGCAAAGACCTACGCCGGCACGGTCGACCGGATCGAGCACCACATCGATTCGGCCACCCGCACCGCGCGCCTGCGCATCGTCTTCGACGCGCCTGCTGATGAGGATGGACACGGGGTGCACGAGCACCCGTACGGCCTGCTGCCCGATATGTGGATGACCGCTATTCTCGAAACCGATCTTGGCGAGCAGCTGACGATTCCCCGTCCCGCGCTCTTCGATACGGGGCGACGGCAATACGTCTTCGTCGAGCAGGAGCCGGGCCTCTTTGTGCCCCGGCTTATCAAAACCGGTCCCCGCGCCGACGGGCGCATCATCGTCCGCTCCGGCCTGGAGGCCGGTGAAGAAGTGGTCGTCGAGGGCACCTTTTTACTCGATAGCGAGAGCCTGCTGAAAGCTTCCGCCTCTGGCTCCGAAGAAGTCTTGGCGGAAACGGAAACCAGCCCATCCGAAGAGCCCCCTCCCAGCGGCTTTCCCACCGAAGCCCGAACTGCGGTGGATGCGCTTTGGCAGGATTATTTTGATTGGAGCACCGCCATGTTCGATGACGAGACGAAAGCCGCCCGCGCTGCCGTCCGGCAGTTGCGGGAGCGACTGACCGGGCTGCTGGCGGAGTCCAATCATCCGGCAGTCGGCAAGTCCGCCTGGCGCTCGTGGGTTGCCGAAGCGGAAAACCTACTCGATGCCCTTGGGAGGGAAGCCGACTTGCAAGCCCAACGCGTCGCCTTCGGCGAGCTGAGCCAGCACTTGCAGACCCTTTCCGAGAACATCCCGGAGCTGCGGCCCGACGGGCTGTTCGTGGCGAGTTGTCCCATGTGGCACGATTCGCCTGGTGAGTGGATTCAACAGGACGAGACCGTTCGCAACCCTTTCATGGGGCAGGCGATGCCAGCCTGTGGCTTGGTCGAGCACCCGTTGGGTGAGGGCTTATCGGGAGGTGCCCAATGATTGAACGACTCATTCACTGGTGCACGCACAACCGCTTTCTGGTCGTCGTGCTCGCCGTCATGGCGGCGGCCTTCGCCATCCAATCGCTACGCTCGATCAAGCTCGACGCTGTGCCCGACCTCTCCGACGTGCAGGTCATCGTCTTTACCGATTGGCCCGGCCGCGCGCCCACTTTAGTCGAAGATCAGGTGACGTATCCTATCGTCAGCACGCTCGCGGCGGCTCCCAAGGTGCGCTACGCCCGCGGGCAGAGCTTCTTCGGCCTGTCCTTTGTTAATGTCATCTTCGAGGATGGCACCGACATGTACTGGGCCCGCTCACGGGTGCTGGAATACATGAACCAAGCCCGCTCCGAGCTGCCCGAGGGCGTTAACCCGGTCCTCGGGCCGGACGCCACCGGGGTGGGGTGGGTCTTTCAATACGCGCTGGTGGATCGCAGCGGACAGCATGATCTCTCGGATCTGCGCACCTACCAGGACTGGACCTTGCGCACCTACCTGCAAAATACCCCCGGCGTGGCCGAGGTGGCCTCGCTGGGCGGCTACGTCGACCAATACCAGATCGTGCTCGATCCCGTCAGCCTGCGGGCCAACGACATCGGTGCCAACGAACTGATCGCCGCCGTGCGCCGCTCCAACAACGATGTCGGCGGGCGTCTTCTTGAATTCGGCGAAACCGAATACATGGTGCGCGGGCTCGGCTACATCGAGAACCTCGAAGATATCGAGCAAATCGTCCTCCGCGTGGGCGAAGACGGGACGCCGCTGCTGCTGCGCGACGTAGCCGAGGTGCGCCGTGGGCCGGACATCCGCCGCGGCATGCTGGAGATGGACGGCGAGGGCGAGGCGGCCGGCGGCATTGTCATCATGCGCTACGGCGAAAACGCCCTCAAGACCATCGAAGCGGTGAAGGAAAAACTGGAGGCCATCGAGCCTTCCCTGCCCGAAGGGGTCGAGATCGTCGTCGGCTACGACCGCTCCGATCTTATCCTCCGCGCCATCGACAATTTACGCGTTACACTACTTGAGGAAATGCTCATCGTCAGCGTGGTCATCCTCGTTTTCCTGCTGCATTTCCGCAGCGCCCTTGTCGCCATCGTGGCGCTGCCGCTGGGCGTCCTGCTGGCCTTCATCCCGATGCAGTTGCTGGATATTTCGTCCAACATCATGTCGCTCGGGGGGATCGCCATTGCCATCGGCGCGATGGTGGACGCCTCCATCGTCTTCATCGAAAACGCGCACAAATGGCTGCTGCGCTGGAAGGAAGCGCAGGACGACCCAGTGCGCGATCCGGAGCTGGCGAAATTGTCCCGCCTCGAAGTCATCACTCGGTCTGCCCAGCAAGTGGGTCGGCCGCTCTTTTTCTCGCTGCTGGTCATCGGCGTGTCCTTTCTGCCCGTTTTCGCGCTTGAAGGGCAGTCGGGTCGGCTCTTCAAGCCGCTCGCCTACACCAAGACCTTCAGCATGCTCTTTGCCGCGCTGCTCGCCATTACCCTCGTGCCGGTCTTGATTTCAGGGCTGGTGCGTGGACGCGTGCCCGACGAGCGCAAAAATCCGGTCAGCCGCTTGCTCATCTGGATCTACCGCCCCTTTGTCCGCTTCGCCCTGCGCTTCCGCTGGCTCACCATCCTGCTGGCCCTGCTCGCCATGGCCGCCACCTGGTGGCCTTATTCGCAGATCGGCAGCGAGTTTATGCCTCCGCTCAACGAGGGCTCGCTCCTCTATATGCCGAGCAGCCCGCCCGGCATGTCGGCCGGCGAGGCACGGGAAGTGCTGCACCGGCAAAACCGCATCATCGCCGACTTCCCGGAGGTCGAGCGCGTTTACGGCAAGGTTGGGCGTGCCCGCACCGCGACCGATCCGGCCCCGCTCTCCATGGTCGAGACCACCATTACCCTCAAGCCTGAGAGCGAGTGGCGCCCGGGCATGACCTTTGATAAAATCAAACAGGAGCTGGGCAAACAGTTGCCCTACCCCGGCATGCCTGCCATTTGGTGGATGCCTATCCAGACCCGTATTGAAATGCTCGCTACAGGAATCCGCAGCCAGATAGGCATCAAGGTGATGGGCCCGGACCTTGGGCGCATCGAGGGCATCGCCCGCGAGATCGAGGGCGTGCTCAAGCAATCGCCCCACACCGCTTCCGCCTTCGCCGAGCGTGTGACCGGCGGCTACTATGTGGACTTTGCGGTCGACCGCGCCGCTATCGCCCGTTACGGCCTGCAGGTCGAAGATGTCCTCGACGTGGTCGAGACCGCCGTCGGTGGCAAAAACATCGAAGAGACGATCGAGGGCCGCAAGCGATTCCCGATCAACCTGCGACTTGCCCGCGATTTCCGCGACGACCTCGACGCCCTGCGTAACGTGCCCGTCAGGGCGGGCGCGGGGCGTTTTGTGCCGCTCGGCGAACTGGCCGATATCCGCCCCAACACTGGCCCGCCCATGGTGCGCAACGAGAATGGCCAGCTGGCCGGCTTCGTTTTTGTCGATACGAGCGGCACCGACCTCGGGGCCTATGTCGCCGAGGCCAAGCAGCTCATCCGCGAGCAGGTTGAGGTGCCGCCCGGCTACTACCTTGAATGGGGCGGCCAATTCCAATACATGCAGCGGGCCAAAGAGACCCTCAGCTGGATCATCCCGCTTACCTTGGTGCTGATCCTGCTGCTGCTCTACCTCAACTTCGGTAAAATCGGCGAAGCCCTCATTGTCTCGCTCAGCGTGCCCTTCGCCCTCATCGGCGGGGTCTGGCTGCTCTGGGCGCTCGACTACAACTTCAGTGTCGCCGTGGCTGTCGGCTTCATCGCCCTCGCCGGCGTCGCGGCCGAGACAGGGGTCGTCATGATCGTTTATCTCGACGATGCATGGCAGCAGGTGCGCAAGCGCGTGGCCCGCCCTACCGGCACCGATCTGCGCAATGCCGTCCTCGAAGGGGCGGTCGAGCGCGTGCGCCCCAAGATGATGACCGTCGGCACCACCATCATCGCGCTGCTGCCCATTCTCCTCGGCCACGGCACCGGCGCCGACACCATGAAGCGCATCGCCGCCCCCATGGTCGGCGGCATGGTCAGCTCGACCCTCCTCACCCTCATCGTCATCCCCGCCATTTACGCCATCTACCGCTCGCGGGAGACAAGTCCGACATGACAGGCGAATGGATCGCCCGCATTTCCGGCAGCATCGCCGGCGAGCCTTTCGAATCAACCCTCACCATTAAAGTTGTAACTCAATAACAAACTCAAAATCAAAAACCAATGAACATGATAAAACACTTCCGTCTCCTCATCCTCGGGCTTTTCCTTAGCTTTGCCACGCTATCAGCGCACAGCGAGGCTTTTAAACCTGCCTTTGTTGACACTCTGGTGACACCCTATCTTGCCATGCAGAAAGGTCTCGCGGGCGACGACCTCAAGTCCGCCCAGGCGGGTGCTGAGGACCTCCTTGACGCCATCAAGCAAGCGCCGCAGGTCGCCGCCGAGCATAAGGAAACGACCGCTTTATCGGTCCCCGTAAAAACCATCGCTGAAGCCAACCGGATCAAAGCGGCCCGCACCGCCTTCCTCGAACTCTCCAAACAGTTCGCCGCCCTCGTCGAGCACGTCGGCACAAGCGGAGGAACCCCGCTCTATATAGTCCATTGCCCGATGGCCTTCGACAACCAAGGGGCCAGTTGGATTCAAGGCGACGAGGATGTCGCGAATCCCTACTACGGCGCGATGATGCTGCGCTGTGGCGTAATCAAGAAGCAAGTCGGCGGGGATTAAGTCTCAATATACACGAATTACACGGAAGCGCCCCGAGCTTAAATGTGTAGATGAATTTTCGTGGTTGGCCGCCTTTCCGCCGCGCTGGGCTCCCTTCCTTACGATCAGAGGGTGCGTCTTACATTCCAGTTTCTTCTGCACATTATAGTAAGAAATCCTCGGTGTATCCTTCAGGCCGAGTGTACGTGCAGATGTGTTTCTGTAATGGATACAAGATCGGCCCGGAGGTCCGCGGGTACGTTGACTTTGGCCTTTCGGGCCGGCATGAGATTTACACGATATCTCCTTCCCGGACTTGTGGTCGCAATGTTCTCCGGGACGCTTCTCTCGGCTGAAACAGATCCGAGAAGTCGGCCTACCATCGTTTTTTTATTCAGCGACGACCATGCCACCCAGGCCCTCGGAGTCTACGGACACGAGATTTCCGAATTCGCACCAAGACCACACCTCGATGATCTTGCGGAAAGCGGGATGCGCTACGACCGCTGCCTTGTCACCGACTTCATGATCGGGGGGCGAGGGAAGTGAGAACGCAGAGGCATTCGGCTCACAGTCAGCGAAATCCCCCGAGCATTTCAGCGAGGCCACCTGTTCGAAAACGCCGCTCCCATACCGAGATCGTCTCGATCAAAAGACCGGCATCCATTGGGGCTCCAGGAGCTCTGAGCTTACGATGCGCCTGCCGCAATAAACGGGTGATCAATGCCATTTCGTCCATGAGCCAATCCGCATCGGAACAAGCAGGGGAGACCGTTTTCAAATCCTTCTCAAGCCTGTTGATCTCCGCCTCGAGCCTCTTGGAATCTATTCCCGCCGATTCCGCGGTGTCTGCCGGAAAAGGGCTTTGGCGCACAAGCCCGTACAACAGGCTGCGATTCAACCGACCCGTCTTTAGCCGTGTATCCAAAAATCCAATGCCGTAGAGGAATTGTCCTAAACCCGAATCCACGCAATCGAAGACGAAAGCATCCAGCCCGGAGGGAACATCAACCGTGCAATTGTTAGGATTCCACGCCGTGGCGGCACCAAGGAGAACCCCCGGCAACATCGTGGGCCACGGCTGCGCATGCCCTTGATCGCCCCAATGCGTCATTAGAATCCCACGCGCCCCCCACTTCGATGCAGCGGCGGCCGCGTTCCGGGCATTGGGCAGGGCTTTGTCAAGGCGCCCGGTAAAGCTCAGCCAACTGCTGTCTCCCGGGCTTACGATAAAATCCACGCCGGCATGCCGCAGCTTCCCGCACTCCGCATCAAAGGGATGATCGGGCTCGTATCCCCAGACGACCGCGCGGCCCCCGGGGGGAAGCTCCTTCAGCCGGTCGGGATATTTCAGAGCCACGTCCGCCCAGAAGTAAGGCGTCCTCCCGGAACCCGTCACGGATGCACACCGGTCCTTTAGCCAATTGAAAAACAGATCCTGCGGCTTTACCCCTTTCCCGTTTTCGACACTTTTTCCCTGGCCGATCTCCCACGGCTCATCGCATCCAATGTTGAATTTACGGCTCCGAAAATTGGGCAGCAGGGTGGCATACAGGCCCTCAACGAGAGCCGCCGACGCAGAAGAAGGCGTCAAAGTGCTTCCCACATGCTTCCGTACTCCGCTGATCGGATGAATGAATCCATCCGGACACTCGGCATAGGGGTGGTATTCGGGGTGTTTAAGCCAACGCTCGAAATGACCGAGAGAATTTTGATTGGGTACCAGCTCAATAAACCGCTCAGCGCAGAAAGTATCCAATTCCCTGATATCGTCAGCGGTCAATGCGCTGCTGTCGCGCCAAACCGCAGGGTGATCCGGGTAGGCAAACGTGTGCTCCATGTAGAGCTGCAGCTGGTTATACTTGAAACTTGCCAGCAGATCTATGAGGCGTTTCAGCGTATCCATGTGAGGCATCCGACATCGACTGATATCGAGCATATATCCTCGCTCAGGGAGTTCCGGAGCATCCTCGATGCGGAGGCTGGGAACTTTTTCTCGGTACAGACGCTTGAGCTGATCAAGGGTCTGACGTCCGTAAAAGATCCCGGCCGGAGACGACGCCTCCAAGACGATCCCGCGTTCGGAGATATCGAGTCGATAGCCTTCGGCTGGGATCTTCGGGATCCCGGTTTGTGCATGCAAAGCCAACTTGTCCCAGGAAAGCAGGCCCGCTCGCGTGGTAATTTTCTGAGGTCTGGGGATTACATTCATGACGCGGGCTTTCGGTGTTGAAAAAACCCTCCGAGGGTAAAGGTGCACATCGTCCCGATGACAATGAGCCAGGTCCATCCAAGGGAGATGGTTTCTGTCTTGATGAGGATAAGAAGGATGGTGGTAAGCCCCACACTTACGGTGACACTGCAAATATTGCCTTTATCCGATCCTTTCCCGCGCGTCAGAAGGCCAAGCAAAAACATGCCCAGCAAGGCTCCGTACGTAAGGCTGCTCATCTGGAATGCCAACCACAGGAAGCTGTCCCCGGTCTGCTGCAGAATTGCAGCGATAAGCCCTAATATGAGCGCGAAGGCGGCCGTCATCCATCGGCTCAAGGCAAGCGAACTCCCTTCATTTTTCAGCTTTTGCTGCAGAGGTCTGACCAAATCATGAATACCGGATGAGCTGAGCGCTGCCATGGCCGAATCGAGGCTGGACATGGCGGCGGCGAGAACGCCCGCGAGCAAAAGCCCCCGGAGGCCTGCTGGCGCAAGATCTGCGATGAAGGTGGGAAAAGCCTGGTCGCTCGTTTCCAGCGTGCTCAATATATTGCCGTCAGGCGTATTTGCATAGGCGAAAAGAGCGGCCCCCACCGTGAGAAACAAGGCCGCAATGGGAACCGCAATAAAGCCGCTCAAGATAAGGCTGCGTTGAGCCTGTTTCGCGTTCCGCGATGTCAACAGGCGCTGCGTAAGATCCTGATCCGTGCCCAGGGCCGCCGTCGTCTGAATAAAGCCAAAGAGCATAGCCATCCACAGCACATTGGCATCGGAAAACCATGCCGTCCACCCCGGCGCCTCCGGTGTCCATCTGAAGAGGTCAAAGCGTCCGGCGGCCTCCCCGACTTCCCGGATCTGCGTCCATCCCATTTCCCTCAGCAAAAATAAAGCTGCGAAGATCCCGGCCGAGATAAATACAAGCGCCTGTATACAGTCTGTCCATACAACGGCTCGGATACCACCAAGGCCCGTGTAAATCAGGGCCAGCACACAAAAACCGGGGATGCTGACAGCCAGGGGAACACCCAGAATAATACTCAATCCGCTGGCAGCGATGAGAAGGCGGACTCCGGAAGCGAGGAGTCGTGTAACCAGAAACAGCCCTGAGCCCACCTTTTGGCTGTACGGTCCAAAACGCTGCCCAAGGTAGCCGTAGATCGTCACACAGCCGGAGTTATAGAATGTGAAAACAAATACATAGGCCACGAAGAACCTTGCGGCAATTGAGCCCAGACCAAATTGCAGATAATTGAAATTCTCCGAAAAACCGACTCCGGGAACGGCCAGAAAGGTAGCCGCACTCACCTCTGTGGCTACCAGCGAACCCAACACCGCCCACCATGGCATCTTTCGCCCTCCCAGGAAAAAGTCGGTATCATCTTTGTCCCGACGTCCGGCATACACTCCTACACCGATGATCGCGGCAAGGTAAACGCCGATGATCGCCAGATCGACCCAGCTATTCATGGCGCATCTTTAGGAGATTTAGGGTTTCAAGGACAATCGATGCATCCGGCGGCAGCGACGCGCGTACCTCAAACAAGGCCATGCAAACCGCTTCGTAGCCAGGATCCGGCAGACCCCGCGCACCGCGCAGTTGCCGGGTGTAGCGGATGGCGCGGTCAATGAGCTTGAAGTTGCTGGGCTTTACCCATGTCATCCAGTTGCCTTCGTATCGCCCGCAGAGTCCTGCCAGCGAGGTGCTGTGGGCATTGAGGAATAGTTTCAGGGCAAGGTTGCGGGTCAAGGCATCGCACGGCGCCGGTATGGTATGCGTGAGCCTTTCAAATTGGATTTGCACCCCCGTCGGCCTATCTCTGATCGTGAAGATCCCGCTGGATTCACCCGTCTTCGCACGACGGTGCTCGGCGGCATTTCGGGAAATGTCATACCCCAGAAGATGCGCAAGGCCCGCCCGCCCGGAAACTTCCGGCCACTCCAGGGTCCGCGGTGTGCGTCCGAGAATTGCGACCCATGCACTCGCGGCATCTTTTTTCGATGGGATGGCGAGGTAGACCCAACTGGCGGGTTGCTCCGGGCGCCGGGTGTTTTCGAAGGGATGCAAGCTAAAGGTGGGCGCTCGTTCCGTAGTATCGGTCAGGACGGTGAGGCCGTACTTTTCGGTCTGATACAGCATGGGGATTCCGGCTTTCACTGCCGAGGCCTCAGCCCGAATGAAGGGAGCCATGAGGGTATAATCGAGCGTGGCCAGGAATGCGACCAGCTCCTCGATTGCAGCTGCCAACTCTTGGGGATGGTCATGATAACGCAGGGCCAAACCAATCGCCGCCAACTGAACCGTACTGGCCTGCATGCGCGTACTCCCGGAGAGGGCCATAGGACCGGTGAGGAGCGGCAGCCGCTCAATATCCGCGCGTCCCAGAATTCCCGCTGATCGCGCGGCCACCGTTTTTAGAATCTCGTCGGGATTGCAGTAGCAAAACCACGGCGAGCGCCGGGAAAGCTCGGCCGCGCGCTCGGTGGCGGCGATGACAAAGGGAGTCTCGCCACCTTCCGTGATGCCGACCATCAAATCGTTCTCCGAGAAGCCCAGCTCCTCAAGTTGGCGTCGCCCGTAGTCCGGACGGTCTTCAAATCCTTCCATAGAGCGGATCAGGGCAGCGTCTCCTCCGGCCATAAAACCGACCACCGAGCCGCGGTAAGCCTCGGCTATCCATCCCTCGCGGCACAGGGCCTCCAAGGTAAGGGCGAGACGCCCGGTAGCCCCACAGCCACCCAGAAAAATTCGTCCCCCGCTGCGCAATGTCTCGGCGATGGCCACCGCGAGGTCAGCGATCCGCTGCTGCTCGCTCAGTAAAATCCCGAGAGCCTTTCCATCGACGCGCTGAAGGACCTCCAGCGCTCCCGGCAAATCGCTTTGCACCAGCTGCGAAAGATGTTGCGTCCATGGATGGCTTTGCTCCGTCGGCAGCTTCCCCAGCCGAAACTGGTCGGCGATATCCAGAAACGCATGTGCCTGTTCCGCTGGAGTTTCTTTTGAAGCCACAGTTTACCTCTGATGATTTCTAATCGAATAAACCAGCATAATTATAGATTTCTCGCTGCTTCGAGTGGGAAAAAACTGCCCTTATCTTTCGCGTTTGGATCCCGGAAGTAGTACGAGCAACCTGACTCTTTATGGCGAGCGGTCAAGAGGGGCGGGGGACTCTTCAAAACGCGAATGCCGATGGATCAAAGCCGCCAAAATTGGCCGGTGAATCGAACGGGCCGTTTTACTTTGATGTGTTTTGAAAGCTCAGTTGCCCATTTGCAGTAGGCTTCATTATTGCTGGCATTGGGTTTCACAAAGAGGGGGCTGCGCTCGCGGCTGGATTGTTCCCACCCTTTTCGGGAAAGAGCTTTGAAGGCAATCCTATCTGTTTCTGTCAGCCTTGTCATACCAACTCCTGAGTTTGCCAAGCTCCCCTTGCAGGTCGAATATTCCAAGGTAATCGTTGATCAGTTCCCAATCAAGAGAATCGCCCGAAACAGCGGAGAATTCCACCATTAACCGGATATCCGACCAGTCCGAGGTTCTTCGCATGGGATCATTACAGGCGGCCTGCACCTTCAACCCGATCAGGTCCTCAAGCTGAACGACCGGAAGGTCCGTTTTCGGCGTCAAGGGAAGCCTCTTCGCCCTTTCGAGCATGCTTAAGGTCGGTCCGCGAAAAGCGTGAAGAATATCGATCCGCCCCATGGTATCTTCGTTTGCTACATAATGAGATACATTTTCGCTCCGAAAGTTCCGCCGGTACCCAGGAGGGCAGGAGAGGGGGACAACGCTACTTGTGCCCTACCGGAAAAGCGTTGGCATTGACACCCTTATACAAGCCCACTTCGCTTTGCATTCAATTTTGCCTCAATAACCAAACTATGACAAAATTACTTGCTGCCAATCGAAGTGAAATCGCCGTGCGGATTTTCCGATCCGCGACCGAATTGGGCTGCCGCACGGTGGCCATCTACGCGAAGGAGGATCGTTTTGGGGTGCATCGGTTCAAGGCGGATGAGTCCTATCTTGTCGGCGCGGGCGAGGGCCCGGTCGCCGCTTATCTCGATATCGAAAGTATCATTAATTTAGCCAAGGATAAGCAGGTTGATTTGATCCATCCCGGTTATGGTTTCCTTTCTGAAAACGCCCATTTTGCAGGGGCTTGCGAGGAAAACGGTCTCACTTTTGTTGGTCCCAGCGCGAATTTGCTTGCCCGCATGGGAGACAAAATGGAGGCGCGTAAAATCGCCGCCGAGGCCAAGGTGCCGGTCTTACCCGGTACCGAGGATCCGATCGCCGACCGCGGAAAGGCCCTGAAGGTAGCAAGAAAAATTGGCTTCCCGCTTATCATTAAGGCCGCATTTGGTGGTGGCGGTCGCGGTATGCGTGTCGTCAAAGACCCGGAGCTTTTGCAGTCTTCCCTTGAAGAAGCGCAGGGCGAAGCACAGCGCGCCTTTGGTAATTCCGCTGTTTTTCTCGAACGCTACATTGAACGGGCCAAGCACATCGAAGTGCAAATTCTTGGCGATCAGCAGGGCAATGTCGTGCACCTGCACGAACGCGATTGCTCGGTGCAGCGCCGGCACCAGAAAGTGGTTGAGATCGCGCCTTCCGTCGGTCTGCCCGACCGGGTCCGCGCCGAGCTTTGTCAGGCCGCCGTGCAAATCGCCAAGTCCATTGGATACTATAGTGCCGGTACCGTGGAATTTCTTTACGACCTCGACACTGAAGAGTGGTTTTTCATCGAGATGAATCCCCGCGTTCAAGTCGAGCACACGGTGACCGAGGTTATCACCGGAATCGACATCGTGCGCAGCCAGATTTTAATCGCCCAAGGGCAGAGCTTGCACGGTGACCAGATTGGCATCCCCGCGCAGGAGGCTATCCCGCGCAATGGCTACGCCATTCAGGCGCGGGTAACGACGGAGGACCCGGAAAAGAACTTTACCCCCGACTATGGGAAGATCGTCAACTACCGCTCGGCCGCCGGCTTCGGCATCCGTCTTGACGGGGCGATGGGGGATACCGGTGCCGTCATTACGCCCTACTACGATTCACTCCTCGTTAAAATTACCGCCTCGGCCCGAAGTTTTAAGCTGTCGATCCAGCGGATGGACCGCGCCCTACGGGAGATGCGTATTCGCGGCGTGAAGACGAATATCCCGTTCATCGAGAATGTGATCAATCACTCGTTGTTTGTCTCCGGTCAGGCCACGACCACGATGATTGATACCTCGAAGGAGCTATTCAACTTCAGGCGCCGGCGTGACCGCGCAACTAAGCTTCTTAAGCTGCTTGGCCAGACGATCGTCAATGGGAACGATCAAGTCAAAGGCCGCCCCGTGCCGACAATGGACCTGCCGGTAATTGTCCCGAAACACGACCACACACGCGATGTACCCAAGGGCACGAAAGATTACCTGACCAAGTACGGCCCGGAGAAATTTGCCGAGTGGACCCGGAAGCAGAAGAAGCTCCTGGTGACCGACACGACGATGCGCGATGCCCACCAGTCGCTCCTCGCCGCGCGAATGCGCAGCTACGACCAGCTCAAGGTGGCGGATGCCCTTGCCCGGCGAGCCGGCGATCTCTTTTCCGTGGAGTGCTGGGGTGGGGCGACCTTCGACACCTCCATGCGCTTTCTGTATGAAAATCCCTTCAAGCGGCTCCGCCGTCTGCGCGAACGCATCCCCAACGTTTGCTTTCAGATGCTCCTTCGGGGAGCCAATGGCGTTGGCTACGCGAACTATCCCGACAACGTCATCCGTGGCTTCATCAAGCACTCGGCCGAGTCCGGGATAGATATCTTCCGCGTCTTCGATTCACTGAATTACCTGCCGAATTTAAAGGTGGCAATGGAGGCGATCCGCAAGAATACCAACTCCGTCTGCGAGGGTACGATCTGCTATACCGGCGACATTCTCGATCCACAGCGCGACAAGTATTCCCTGCAATACTACATCAATATGGCCAAAGAGCTGGAGCAGATGGGCGCCCACATGCTCGCCCTCAAGGATATGTCCGGTCTTTGCACTCCACACGCCGCATATAAGCTGATCAAGGCGCTCCGCAACGAGATAGGCATCCCCGTCCACTTTCACACGCACGACTCCTCCGGCATCGCCGGGGCCTCCATCATCAAGGCCGCGGAGGCCGGGGTGGACGCTGTGGACCTCGCCGTCTCCTCCCTCTCCGGACTTACCTCGCAGCCGAATCTTAACTCCATTGTTAAGGCCCTCCGTGGCGACAAGCGCGATACCGGCCTCGACCTCGGGTTCTTTAACGAACTGTCCATTTACTACGAAGCCGTTCGCCAATACTACGAACCTTTCGATACCAGCCCAAAATTTGGCTCGGCCGAAGTTTACACCCACGAGATGCCCGGCGGTCAATACACCAATCTCCGTGAGCAGGCCCGTGCCCTCGGCCTCGGTACCCGCTGGCCCGAAGTCGTCCGCTACTATCACGAGGTCAACGCGGTCCTTGGGGACATTGTCAAGGTGACGCCGTCCTCGAAGGTCGTCGGCGATCTCGCCATGTTTTTGCTGACCAAGGGCATTGAGCCGAAAGATTTGGTCAATCTCGATCCCGGGACCGACTTCCCCCAATCGGTTGTCGATATGCTTTCCGGCGGCCTTGGCCAACCCAAGGGCGGCTGGCCCAAAGACGTGCAAAAGGTCATTCTCGGCGACAAAAAACCGCACAAGGGCCGTCCGGGTGCCCGTGCCGAAAAGATTAATCTTGAAGCCACCCGCCAGGAACTTGGCCGGAAATACAAAGCCGAAATCAACGACGACGATCTTTACGCCTACCTAATGTATCCACAGGTCTTTGCCGATCTGAAGAAGTTTGTCGACGAGTACGGTCACGCCCGCGTCCTGCCGACTCCAGCCTTCTTCTATGGGCTTAAACCCGGGGAGGAGATTTCCGTTGAAATTGAAGAGGGGAAAGTGCTGATCGTGAAATTCATTTACGCTTCCGAGCCGAATGCCGAGGGCGAGCGCACCCTCACCTTCGAGCTTAACGGGCGCGCCCGCGAAAGTGTAATTCTCGATAAGTCGATCAAGACCGACACCAAAAAGCGCACCCAAGCCGACCCCGCCGACAAAAAACAAGTTGGCGCTCCGATTCCCGCCATGGTCAGTGCCGTCCCTGTGTCCGTCGGGCAAAAGATCAAAAAAAACGAGAAGCTATGCGTGCTTGAAGCCATGAAGATGCAGACCACTGTTTACGCCTTCGCCGACGGCGTCATTGATGCCATTACCGTGCAAGTCGGCGACCAGGTGGACGCAAAGGACCTTCTTGTCCGGTTACGGTAACGTAACCCCACCGCCGGTACGAGCATAGCTTATTCTGGCGCGTAATGGGCTCCCGTAACCGGAAACTCCATATTTGACTGTGCCAAGAATGGTGATGCGAAAATACTGCGAACCCTTGTCGCAACACCCGTTGAAACTCCTTTCGAATTGTTGGCGTTGGTAGTTGAACTCGCGAGGCTTCAAACCAGCAAAAACTGCTTACAATCTGCGTTCGTATTCCAGAATTAATTGTAAATAAACGATTTTATAAGGTACGAGTCCTGTTGACTACTCAGGGCTTTTTCTGGAGAAGATTAAAAGCGCTTTTCACCAGTTCGGATGTGCGGGCAGCAGGATTTGCTCGAATTTTCGCCTCTTCCTCAGCCAAACGGGTGTAAAGGCCATCAA
>CAYFRH010000014.1:0-33900 GCA_964345345.1 uncultured Puniceicoccaceae bacterium
TGGGTAATCCGGCCAATCCGCTTGGAAGAGAAGACCTCCGGTAAACGGGCTTTTTGCTTTTGACTTTCGGGAATCGAAGCCGCGAAGGCCAGTCCGGGAAACGCCCCGACGTCGGGCCTTTCCCTCTCCATACCGGCGTTTACACGGTCCGGAAGCCACAACTCGCGTCCTCGCTTTTAAGGACGAAGAGCGTACCCAGGGGGGGACTCGAACCCCCACGCCTTACGGCACTGGATCCTAAATCCAGCGTGTCTGCCAATTCCACCACCTGGGCTTAAAAAAATCACCGACATGCTGGCAGCGAGGACAGGGCATGCAAATCATTAATGGCGATTCGTTCGAACAAGCAGGACAATGCCAAACAACTGCGCGCAGAGATTGGGAATCCAGACGAGAAGATCCGGCCGCAGTTCCGGCGATCGCTCCGCCCAGTCAACCATAATGAGAGCAAGGTAATAGCCCAAGGCAATGACCAGCGCGAGGGCGAAATTGGCATGGGTTTCTGTGCGCCCGACCCGGATGCCCAGCGGCAAGGCAAAGAGAGCCAGCGAAAGCACGCTGACCGCCATCGCGAAGCGTCGGCTCAGCTGGTAACGGGCCCGGGATTCGAGCAGCAGGGCGGCCTCCCGTTCCTCCCCGGTTTCCGCCAATGCCGCCTTTTCCAGTTCGGCGCTGCGCACCCGGAGAAGGTCCCCCACGGCATAATGATCCAGTCCCCGGGGTCGATTGGCCTCCCCGAGGATGCCGGATAAGGGCAACCGGATACGGGCGTCGCGAAAGGATAACGTCGGCTGCTGCTCGCGCAGATTGTCCGGGTCGTCGGGATCGCGCAATTCGGTGAAGCCCTCCCGCAGTGTAAGAATGAGGGCGTCCTTTGCCTCATCGAAGCTGAAGCTGCCCTCCTCCGCACGCAGCAACCGCACGGCCCGTTTTTCCTCGTCCAGTTCCCACAACCAGAAACCCTTGAGGCGATCCTCTTCCTTTTCCTGTACGTACAGGACATAGCCGGGAAAATCGTGGATAAAGGTTTGCGGCACGATAAAGCGCAGCGGGTCGGTGCGGACAAGGTCGTTCAGGATCGCTTTGTAGGAAGAGCGGGCCTCCGGTGCATGCACCGCGTTGATGTAAGCGGTCAGGCCCGTTCCGGCAAGGGCGACGAACAGGACCGGCGCGGCGATGCGAAAGAGCCCGATGCCGGCCGAGCGTAGGGCAATAATCTCCCTGTTGGCGGACATCCGCCCCATGACCAGCAGAATCCCGATCAGGACCCCCAACGGCATGGCGAAAGAAATCGCGTACGGAACGAGCAAACCCAGAAGCCGCCAGAAAAGGGAGAAGGGAATGGTCCCTTGGGCGAGAAGACCGATGATGTCCCGCAGCGCGTTCCCGGTGATGAGCAGGAAGACGAAGAGCAGCACGCCCCCAAGGCTGGTCAGCCCGACGGAAAGAATAAGGTAGCGGCTGAGAATCGTCATGACACGGTCAGGAAGCCAAGGTCTGGCAGGCCCGCGCCATTCGCTCAAGGGCTCTCTTCAGCATATCCGGGGGACAACCAAAATTCAGACGCAGGAACCCTGCCTTTCCAAAAAGGGCACCGTCGCTGAGCCCGACCCCGTATTCCTCGAAAAAGGCGGCCGGATTCTCCAGCCCAAGCGACCGGACATCCAGCCAGGCAAGGTAAGTCGCCTCCATCGGGAACATGGAAACACCCGGCAGTTCCTTGTCCACCCAGTCGAAAACGGTGGTATAATTTTCGCGCAGTTGTGCGAGAAGAGCCTGCCTCCATGGTTCCCCGTGCCGGTAGGCGGCCTCGCAACCGGCGTAGGCGAAGCAGTTCAGCTCCGTGATCATGCCGCGCGAGGCCTTCTGAAAGCGGTGACGCAGGCGCGGGTCCGGAATGAGGATGAAGCTGCAGGCGAGGCCGGGGATGTTGTAGGTCTTGCTCGGGGCCATGAGCGTAAGTGAATTCTCCCGCGCCCACGGATCGACGTTGAGGATCGAATGGTGTTCCGCATCGGCATCAAGAAGCAGATCACAATGGATTTCATCGGATACGAGGATCAACTCGTGGCGCTTGCAGAAATCAACGACGCCCTGCAACTCCTCCCGCGTGAAGACCCTGCCCACAGGATTGTGCGGATTGCAAAGGATAAAAAGGCGCGTGCGCTCCGTCACTGCCGCTTCCATGGCCGCCAAATCAAAAGTATAGCGATCATTCCCGCACTGCAGGGGCACTGCCAGCAGCTCCTTGTCCTGCCATTCCGGAGCGGTCAGGAAAGGCGGATACACAGGGGTGTTCGTCATGACGCCGTCGCCCGGTCGTTCGAAGGCCCGCGAAGCCGCGTTCAGGGCCGGGACAAGGCCGGGCATCCAGACCAGCCACTCCTTTCGGATCTCGAGTCCGTGCCGTTGCCGCAGGTAATCCATGACGGCCGCTTCCACCCCCGCGTTGGGGAGGGTATAGCCGAACACCCCGTGGGCCGCCCGCGCCTGCAGGGCCTCGATGACCTCCGGAGGGGCCCGGAAATCCATGTCCGCCACCCACATCGGCAGGATATCCTGCCCGGCGTATTTCGACCATTTCAGACTTCCGGTATAGCGCCGGTCCGGAAAGCTGTGAAAATCGTACCTGTCTTCCGTCATTACCCTCTTCGTCTGACACCCCGCCCGTAAAGGCAAAGAGAATTTCTCCGTGCCGGGCATTGCGAAAGTCACTCTGGCAGGGCCTTACGCGAAGGGTCCTTCCAGATCCTCCTGCAGCGCCTCGAGTTCTTCCCAGCGCGCGAATTTTTTCGTGAGCGTGGCCTCGATTTCCGCCAGGCGCTGGCGACCGCTTGCGGCGGCCTCAGGATCTTCCCGCAGGGTGGCGGGGTTTGCCATACGGGTTGCGATTTCTTCCTGTTCGGACTCGAGGGCTTCGATCTCCGCGGGCAGGGCTTCAAGCTCACGACGCTCGCGGTTGAGAAACTTCCGGGCTTTGGGCGGGCGCTGCCCCTTTGGCTTATCCGGTATCGGGGCCGGCGCCGGAGCAGGAGTGGCCTGTCGGCGGAGAAAAGCCTCGTAATCGGCATAGCCGCCGACAATGGAACGCAGTTGGCCCTCTCCTTCGAAGACGAGCAGCTCCGTCACGACATGGTCCAGAAAATCGCGGTCGTGGGAGACGAGGAGGAGCGTACCGTTAAAATTGGCGAGTTGTTCCTCAAGCAGCTCGAGGGTCTCCAGATCAAGGTCGTTCGTCGGCTCATCCATCACGAGAAGGTTGAAGGGCCGGCAGAACAAACGGGCGAGGAGAAGGCGATTGCGTTCCCCACCGGACAGATTGCGAATGGGGCCCTTCGCTTGTTCGGAGGTGAAAAGAAAATCTTTGAGGTGGCTGACGATGTGCCGCCGCTGTCCCGCCACTTCAACAAATTCATGCCCGTCACCCGCGTTCTCCATGACGGTGGCGTTCGGATCGAGCTGTTCGCGGTTCTGATCGAAATAAGCGATCCGGAGATTGGTTCCAAGTTCCACCCTGCCGCTGTCCGGCGAGAGTTCTCCGAGCAAAATGCGAATAAGGGTGGTCTTGCCACAGCCGTTGGGCCCGAGGATACCCACGCGGTCACCCCGCAGGATCTCCCCGTCGAAGGGGCCGAAAAGCCGACGACCTTCGAGGTTGGCGCAAATGCCTTCGGCAGTCAGAACCTTGTGCCCGGAAACGGACCCGCCCCCGGTGGCGTCGATGCGCGCGTTCCCGGACCGCCCGCGTCGATGGCGATGTTCCTCGCGCATCCGCTGCAGGCGACGGACGCGTCCCTCGTTGCGGGTACGGCGGGCCTTGATGCCCTGTCGGATCCACGCTTCCTCCTGGGCGAGTTTGCGGTCGAAGACAGCCCGCTGTTTTTCCTCCGCCTCCAGAGCCGCCTGCTTGCGCTCGACGTAGCGGTCGTATCGGCAATCCCAGCGGGTGAGCTTTCCCCGGTCGAGGTCGACGATGGCCTCGGCCAACCGCCGCACAAAGGCGCGATCATGCGAAATGAAAAGGAGAGCGCCCCGGTGCTCCGCAAGCACCTCCTCCATCCAGCGGATCGTCTCGAGGTCGAGGTGATTGGTGGGCTCGTCAAGCAGGAGCAGATCCGGCTCCCGCAACAGGCTCGCCAGCAGCAGGACGCGCCGCTTTTGACCGGAGCTGAGGGTCTCGTAGGCTTGGTCCAGAGGAATTTCCAACTGTCGCCGACGCTGATCCATGCGCGCCTCCCTTTCCCATGCCTCGAGGGACAAGTCGGCCACCGCGGCGTGCAGGACCTCCTCCACGCTGGCCCCGGGATGCTCCGGGATACGTTGCGGCAGCACGCCAAGGCGCGGCGTACCCTGGACAATTCGTTCCCCGGCATCGGGAGCCAGCTCGCCGCTGATGATCTGCAACAAGGTGGATTTGCCGGAGCCGTTGCGACCCATAAGGGCGAGACGTTCCCCGGAACGGATATCCAGCGAGGCTTCGTCGAGCAGAGGCGGGCCTCCGAAGCCCGCGGAAAGATTTACAAGGGAGAGCAAGGCGGAAAGTTACTCAAGGCTGAGCAGAAGCGACTCGCGCTCGGCATCGGGAACCGGAATAAAATGCGACTTGCGCAAGGCTTCGCTCACGCGTTCGGAGTAAAGCGTTTTCATGACTGCCTCCACCTCGTCGGCTTGTAGTCGCTCGCTCACGACAACAACAAAGGGAAGCCGCAGGCTGTAGTCCCCGAAAAGGATATTGTCATTGCTGGGGGTGAAACCACGTACCGCCTCCCCGCTTTTGACAGCGAGATAACGCCACGAATCCGCGTTTTGGTTCCATGGCAGAATAACAATGCTGGCCGGATTATCGAGAACGCGACCGGCGAGCACATTTCGGTTTTCCAGGAATTCAAGCTGCCGCTGCACGGGCTCCCCTTTCAGGACGAGAGCGTTGAATAATTCAAAGGTCATCGTATGGGGCATGCGGGCGACCAGACGGGAAATTTTCCGGTCCGACCATGTCGCATCGTCAGCAAGGGCGGCCCAGTCGTCGATCGCTTCGGTCTCGCGGAAAACGGCGGCCAATTGCTCGTAGGAAATCTCCCGAACGGGGTTGTCCGGATGCACGGCCACCGAGGCGATCTGAAAAGCAAACGGGTATCGGGCTGCCTCGCCGGCAAATGTCTCCGCGCTTTCCGAAGGCACGGCCACAATGGCGAGGTCCGCCCTGCCGGAAGCAAGGTCTTCTCGCGCCTGGAGGCTTCCCTCGAAGGTAAAACGGGCAGTCACGCCGGCATCCGTCAGGGCGGAGCGAAGTTCGTCGCCCACGGCACCGCCAACAAGGTCTGAACCGGAAATGACGAGGGGCTGGGCGCTTAGGAAACCGGCCCCCGCGAGGAGGCTACTGAAGAAAAGGAGGGTGTGGCGGAGGTTCATGTGTAAGATGTTTGTTGCGCCCGCATTCCCCGGATGCAAGCCAAAGACGGGCTCTCGAGAATGTCGTCTTCTCGTTTTGCTCTCCTGCGTGTAGTCCGGGATTGCCCTAAATCCACTTTCAAAGGTTCCGGTTCCCCCGGATGGGCAAGGGGCGCATTTGGTTGACAGGCTTCCGGTACCAACTTGCCTTACGCCTTTTTTGCGCCGCCTATGATTGAAGATCTTGAATCCATTTTTGTCACTGAACAGGAAATCAAAGAACGCGTGGCGGTTCTGGGAAAGGAGATCAGCGACTTTTACGCCGAAGTCGATGAACTTACGGTCATCGCCATCATCAATGGTGCCCTTCTCTTTACCGCCGACCTGATCCGGCACATCGACCTTCCCGTCCGCATCGATTGCATGCGTGTCTCCAGCTACCGTTCCGAAACGCAGCCGATACAGGAACCGGAAATCATCGATATGCTGCGACTCGAGCTGGAGGGCCAGCACGTGCTCATCATCGACGACGTCCTCGATACCGGCCACACCTGTGCCCGGGTCCTCTCCGAAATCCACAAATTAAAGCCGGCGTCCGTCCACTTCGGCACTTTGCTGGAAAAGGAAGGCCGGCGCGAAACGGAGGTGAAACCGGATTTTGTCGGTTTTCGGATCCCGGACCAGTTTGTGGTCGGCTACGGACTCGATTTCGCGGAGCGCTACCGCCAGCTGCCTTGTATCGGCGTCCTCAAGGCGGAATGCCAGAACCCGCCAAACTGGGCTTAATCAGGAGAGGACTCCGTTCGCGAGGATGAGGCGTCGCTGCGCCCTGGCCGCAAAAGAGGGGCTGTGCGTAACGAGAAGAAAAGCCGTACGGCGGGAACGGCTTACCGCGAAAAGCTGCTCCATCACGCGTTCCGCGGTGGCTTCGTCGAGGTTTCCCGTCGGCTCGTCGGCCAACACAACCGCAGGCTCATTGACGAGGGCGCGGGCAATGGCGGTTCGCTGGCGCTCGCCACCGGAAAGCTGATCCGGACGACTGTGCAGGCGTTCGGCAAGCCCGATCTCTTCGAGAAGTTGGCGCGCCCGCTCGCGCGCCTGCCGTGGCGGTGCCCCTGCGATCCGAGCCGCGAATGCAACATTTTCGAGGGTGTCCAGCTCCGGAATCAGGTAAAATGCCTGGAAGACAAAACCGAGAAAAGAGGCCCGGCGGCGCGGAAGCTGCCGTTCCGGCAAGGACGCAAGGGAGGTTCCTTTCCAGGCCACCTCACCTTCCTCCGCAAACTCGATGCCGGCGAGAAGGTTCAGGAACGTGCTTTTCCCACTGCCCGATTCCCCCCGAATGCTGAGCGTCTCGCCTTCGCGCAATAAGAGACCCGCGCCCCGCAAAACCTCGATCCGTCGGGGGCCGCTGCGGAACTCCTTTCGCAGTCCCTTTGCTTCAAGGACAATCGGCGGGTTTTCCTTTTCCATGCTCATTGCTCCACACGTAACGTTTCGGCCGGACGCAGACGGGCCGCCCGCCATGCCGGCAGCAGGCTCGCAAGGGTCGCCAGCCCGGTGGCGAGAATCCCGATCCGCAGGATCTCCGCCACTTTGATATCCACCGGCAGGTGCGCAAAATAATAGTAGCGGATCAGCGTGTCGCGCGTTCCCGACATTTCCGCCAGTCCCTGAATGAGGGGATCCCGGAAAGCCAGCGCGAGAAGCGCGCATCCGATCCCGCACAGGCTGCCCAGCAAACCGATGAAAAAGCCCTGGAAACAGTACAGGCCGAGGACGCCTCCCCGGCTCCCCCCAAGGACCGCGAGCAGGCCGATTTCCCGCGTCTTCCGCACGACCGTCAGCAGCTGCGCAATGGCAATGGCAAAGGCCGCCACCGCGACAATAAAAAGGTTCAGGAACAACATAAGCGTTTTCTCAAGGTCGAGGACCCAGAGGAAGTCGGCCCACTTTTCGCGCCAGGTAATGACGCGCTTTCCCGCCTCCAGTTCCGTCCGTAGTTGCTCCGCCACGACAAGTTCGTCCACTTCCCCGCCGAGCCGCAGAGCGAGCCCGTGCACGTCGTCTCCAAGGCCGTACAGTTCCTGCATCGTCCGCAACGTGCAGACGATGCCGGGGATAAACTCCTGGTTCCAGTCGATATTGTAGATCCCGGCCACTTCGAAGGCGCGGGGTAGCACCACCTCGTCCGCATCAAAGCGGTCGATCATCGTCGGGCTGAAGACCTCCACTTCCGCGCCGACACGGAGTCCGAGCCGCTCCGCCAGTCGGCTGCTCACAAGGATGGTGTCGTCGTACAAGTCCTCGAAATTACCCTGCACAAGGTAGTTATCCACCGCAAAGACGGGTTCCTCCCCGTAGGCGAGGCCATAAATGGCGGGGAAGACCGGCACCTGCCCGCGCCGTGCCATAACGAAGCCGCGCGCGTAAGGGGTCACCGCCCGTATCTCCGGTCGTCCACGCAATCGATCGGCCAGCGCAAAGGCACCGCCAAATGGGTAGCCGCCCTCCGTGACCTCAAGATGGCCGGAGGTATCGACAATGCGCTCCCGGTGAATCTGTCCAAAGCCGCCCATGACGCTCTGAACCACGACGAGGACGGCCACCCCGAGCGCCACCCCGACAACGGCGAGGACGAAAAAGACCGATCCGATACGCCGACCGGCTGGCCGAAGCTGCCGCAGGGCAAGATAAATGAACCAGGGAAGGCGCACCAACGTTCTCCGTTTTATTCGTGCGACTCCAGCGGCCGCAGGGAAGGAAAGAGAATGACATCCCGAATACTCGCCACTCCGGTCAGCAGAATAACGAGACGGTCAATGCCAAGGCCCATTCCGCCTGCTGGCGGCATGCCGTGCTCAAGGGCACGCAGAAAATCCTCGTCAATCCTCTGGATTTCTTCCCCGGCCTGGCGTTCCAGCTGAGCGCGCTGCACGAGCGGATCGTTCTGCTCGCTGTAGGCGGGCGCGATTTCCTGGCCATTGATGCACAGCTCAAAGACCTCCACACAATCGGGATCGTCCGCCGAGACCTTGGCGAGCGGAATCAGTTCTTTCGGCAGGTGCGTGACAAAGGTCGGTTGCAGCAGGTTCGGCTCCACGCGCTTTTCGAAGACCGCGTTGGTAATCTCAAAGTCCTCCCGTAGCGGATCGACCTCGATGCCCTCTTGCTCGCAGTAGGCCAGCTTGTCGGCCTTGCCGCGACTGAACCATTCCGGATCGCCCGTTTCCGCAACGATCAGCTCCTTGTAGCGGACTTCCCGCCACTCCCCGCCGAGGTCGATCGTTTGACCATCGTAGCGCTCGATTTGTTCCGTCTTGAGGACATCTTTGCAGATCACCTTCAGCATGCCCCGGACAAGGCGCATCATGCCGCGGTAGTCGGTGTAAGCCTGGTAGACCTCCAGCATCGTAAATTCCGGGTTGTGTCGCCGCGAAAGCCCTTCGTTGCGAAAATTCCGGCCAAGCTCGAAGACGCGGTCAAAACCCCCGACGAGAAGCCGCTTCAGGTACAACTCGAGAGCAATGCGCAGTTGGAAGGGACAGTCGAGAGCATTGAAATGGGTCTTGAAAGGCCGCGCTGCCGCGCCACCCACTTCCGTCTGCAAAATCGGGGTTTCCACCTCCATGAAATCCTCCTCCTCCAGGTAGCGTCGGATGCGCCGGATGATGGCCGTGCGCAGTTCAAAGACGCGGCGCGTTTCCTCGTTACTGATCAGGTCGAGGTAGCGCTGACGGTAGCGTGCATCGTCGTCCTGGAGCCCATGCCACTTTTCCGGCAAGGGCCGCATGGCCTTTGTGAGAAGGGCGAATTCCGCCACGCGCAGGGTCACCTCGCCGGTTTTCGTGACAAACAATTTTCCGCGCAGGCCGAGAAAGTCCCCAAGATCGAGACGCTTCTTGAAAAAATCATAGGCCTCCTCTCCGGCAAGGTCGCGTTTGAAATAAAGCTGCAGCGTCCCGGCACGGTCGCGGATCCGGGCGAAACTGGCCTTGCCCATTTTGCGAATGGCAATGAGGCGGCCGGCACAGCTGACTTCCGGTCCTTCTTCGGCGCCTTCCGGATAGGCGGCGATGGCCGAGGCGCTGGTGTGCGTGGGCTCCCAGTTGTTCCGGAAGGGATCGTTCCCGTCCGCCCGCAGGTCCGCCAGCTTCGCTTTGCGCACCGCGAATTGATCCGAAGTGTCCATCTCGGGGTCCTTCATAGACGCGGGAAGATGAGCACCCTGTTTCGCCATGGCAATGGTTTCCTGTCGCAACCTCTACCTGAAATCTGGCAGGCGGGCACCTTTACCCCGGTCAGTGCGCAGGCCATACCTGTTTTCATGAACCTTGTCCCTTTTCCCGCCTTCCTTTCCATTCTCGCCTCCCCCTTGCCGGCGGACCCACCCGAGCTGCTTTCTGCCGGGGAATACCTCGAGGTGAAATGGGAGACCCTTGCCGGTCATTCCTACTCTCTTCAGCAGGCTGAGAACCTCAATTCGTGGGAGACCCTTCCCTATGTCTTTGCAGGAACCGGCGAGCGGCGCCGCTTCCGCCTGCCACCACCATGGCCGCGACGTTTTGTGCGGCTACGCTCCAGTCCGCACGGGGACACCGATGACGACCTCCTTCCCGATGCATGGGAGTGGCGGATCTTCGGCGACCTGAACGCCGCTCCCGGGGAGGATCCGGATGGGGACGGGCGCTCCAATCTTCAGGAGTACCGCGAGGGAACCCCGCCGCGTGACTTTTACAACGGGCTACCGGTCCGCCTTGAGCTTCATGGCGATTCCTCGCCGGTCCTCGCGCCCGGGACCGTTTCCGGGGATGCCCTTTTCCTGAGCTTGCGAACGGAGAACGACGAGCCAATGCCGTCGGCTCCGGTCCGCTTTTTCTCCTTCTCCGGGGAGGCTTCTTTTTATCATGAAGGGTCCGCCCACGCCGAATTGACGCTCTTCACCGATGCGAACGGAGAAATCCAACCCGCCAGCCACAATCTCCGCCTGCGTGCTCCCGAAGAACCGGGGACCATTCACCGGCTCCTTGTTCAGGCGGGCGCGCAGCGGCGCGAAATCCAGCTGCGCGTGGGCGCGGGCGATACCCCGGGCCCGCCGCGCCAACTCCGTCGCAACACCCACCCGGACGGCAGCGTATCCTATTCATGGCAGGGGCCCGCCGGAGCGGCGGAATCTATCCTTGTCGAAGAACGCCGCGACAACGGCGCATGGGAAACGGTCCTGCGCCTTCCCCGCTCTGAATGGCCGGAACCCGATCCCACCACCGGCCGCTATACCGTCACCGTGACCACTGAGAACCCCCGATAACTGCCGCTATGACTTTCCTCCTACGTTCTATCTTTTTCTGCCTTTTCCTTTTGTTGTGCGAGCAAAACGCCTCCGCCGACCCTCTCCTGCGCGCTGCTTACCAGTTTACGGACGGCCAGGCGTGGTCGGCCGCGCCGGAACTCCCCGCTTACTCGCTGCACACCTTTGCCCGGGAAGGAGAACCCGTGGCCGTCTCCGATTCCGGTGTCGTGATTTTTCGCGACGCACAAGACCGCTACTTTCGCTGGACCTGGGGCGAGTGGGAGCCTCTTGAGGTCCCCGCCGGCCCTGGAACGCAGCTGCATTTATCCTCCCAAGACACCGTATTCGGCGTTATCAACATGTTCAGTGAGGATGTCCGGTTCCTTCGTATTCCCCCCGGAACAACCCGACCACGTTGGTTCCCGCCGCCTCCCGGCAGCCTGCCCGAACGCTACCTTTCCGTTGTTCTTGCCGCCAACCGGCGCGGCGGGCTCGTCATCATGACCTCTTCCTCGACAACGGGAGGCTTTCCCCACCACGACCGGACCACCGTCCATCAGCTCGATCCGGAAACAGGAAGTTGGCGTGAACTGAGCCGGACCAACACCGTCACCTCCGCGAATTATGCCATCGAGGAAAGCGGTGACCTTTTCAGTGTCGAATACCTCAGCGACCACGGTGATCTCGTTGGCGAATACGGCAGCGGAAGATGGACGGATCCCGGGCTCGGTGGAGGGCCCACAACAGATACCTTTACTTTTGAATACAGGCGAAACCGGACCGCTCTGCCCTTCGCCCCGTACGGGATTACCGACCACGGCTCCGTGTTCGGTCTCGGGCAAGGCCCCGTCTACCATCTGCTTGTCGACGATTATTTCGGGCAGCGGTCCGTTTCCACCCCGCTCGGCATCATCGACAATTCGGACTTCCTCGTCACTTCCCCGGTGCACGGTCGGGAATTGATCCTCAACGGCAATCGTTTCTGGAAACGGATGGCGGAACGCAACTTCGCCGGCAAGCCCACCCCACGGCCAAGTCCCGATTTTATGGAGGGCCTGCTTAAGGAGCTTGTACCCCCCCTTCCCGACGAATGGAACAACCTGCGCGCCACCTGCGCCAGCCGCAGCGGCCGCATTGCCGGGATCGGAACATGGACGGATCCGGTCAGCGGTATCGCCCGGGATCGTCCCTTTCTGCTGCTGCCCGCGGCCCTCCTTCCGGACTGGAACCGCGACGGTTCCATCGATCCCAAGGACCGGCGCCTCGCCCATGCCGGCCTGCCGTGGCATTTCTGGATCAATGATGACGACGATGGCGGGGACATCGCCCGTTCCTCCGATGACGACCTGCCCGGTGCCGCGACTCCCGACGCTGCGTCGCCCGTTGTGGACGGACTTCGCGATATCGTCGACTTCTTCCCCCTCTACCTCGATATACGCCCATGGCTGCGCAGTCTCCCCGATCTTCGCGGTCTTGCGATTGTTCTCCGACAGGAGGACAGTGCGCTCAACGTGGTCTTCACCAATCTGCAACCGGAATCGGTGGGCCTTCGCAATCGCTGGCAATTTGCAAGCGGTTTTGGACCCGACCTTGCACAGCCGCTCGCCTCGGCGGAGACGTTGCGCATTCCCGACCGCGGCCTGCGTATCCCCCGGGCTTTCCTCACGGGTCTGCGCGACGAAAACCGCGGCGTCCTTCTCCTTGAAGGCGTAAGAGCCAGCAAAAAGCCGCTTTTCGTCGATTTTTACGTCGATGGCCGTTTTGTCCGCAGCGACCGTTTCGACCTCTCCCTCGGACCCGTCGGGGAAATGTTTCGCGTCCTGAATCTACGGAATGCCGATCCGAAATTCGCGGATGCGGATGCAGAACCGGGCCCGTGGCTTACCAGGCTCGGGGATCCACCCAACCTTCCGGATGCAGTCCTGCGCACGCTCGGCGGGGAAGAACTCTCCACCCTCGTCCATCTTCATGGATTCAACTGGGGCGCCCAAGAAGTCCCGGCGGCGCATTCGGAGCTGTTCAAGCGCTTTTTCCAGGCCGGTTCGCCGACGCGATTCATCGGGGTTAGTTGGTTCAGCGACCAAGGGACCATCAACCTCATCGGTTCCTCCCTGGACTACAACGAGAATGTCATCAACGCGCTGCTGACAGCCCCCCACCTCGCCAGTGCGCTCAATTCCTTTGCCGGTGAGCGTACGTTTTTGCTGGCCCACAGTCTCGGCAATCTCCTCGCCGCCAGCAGCATCGTTGACCACGGTCTCGAGGCCGCCGCCACCCTCATGTTAAATGCGGCCGTCCCGGTGGAGGCCTTCCTTGGCGAACAGGAGCACCAGCGTCTGCTCGTCCATCCGGACTGGAAAAGCGATGCGGCGGACGGGCAGGATTATGCCCCCTTCCTGCGGCCAGATCGGTGGGCGCGCCTCTTCGAGGAGGACGATCCGCGCGCCCGGCTCAAGTGGGATGGCCGCTTCGCCGATATGGCAGGACGTACCGACTTCGTGCATTTCTATTCGTCCGGAGAGGAGGTCCTGCAGCCGGCGGACGGGACCATTCCCGATCTTCTGCGCGAAGTGGTTCTCCATCAGCAGGGCCTCTGGGTTTACAACGAGATGGTCAAGGGCACCTCCGCCCTTGGAGCCAGTCTTACGGCTGATGTGCATGGCGGATGGGGCTTCAATCGGGAGTACATGAATTTTCACAATCCCGGCGGGGCCGCCCACCCCCCCGCCGGGGAATGGCGGCCCCTTTCCCCCGTTTCCGCCGCAGAGCTTCCGGGAGAGGAGTTGCGGGCCGATCCTTTCTTCCGCCCTTTCTCCACCGGCGACAACGATTTTCCGGCATGGGACGACGGTGGCTGGTTGTACAGCGATCCTTCTACGGCCGGATTCCATCTCCCGGGTGCTGAATTTCCGGGTTCTGACCGGCTGAGGTACATGAACCACGCAAAAATCCTCGCGGAGGCCATTCCGGCCGTCTCCCAGCCGGCCGGTGCCGTCTCCCTTCCTTCCGCTCCACTCGTCGACAACTTCGATATGGACCGGCATTTCCGCGAGGAGAGTCTCTGGCCGGAGCGCTCGGATCCGGAAAAGGAGGACCGCTGGCTGCACAGCGATTACCTCAACCTCGCTCTGCCTTATGTCCATGGCCTTTACCAACTTTGTATCCATAAAATCTTACATTCAGAATAAATCCCAATCACCTGATCCATGAAAACGAAAACCATCCTGTTTCTTCTCGTCGCCTTCTTAACCGCCTTGTCCGTAATGGGCGAAATCACCTTCACGGTGACCGACACGCGCGGACAACCGGTGGAGAGCGCCTTTCTCCGCCTTAATACGGTCGGGGGACCTTCCGTGGTGGCAACCGACGCCAATGGACAGGCCGTGGTCGAGGAGCCCTTCGGCGGTAGTATTTATCTCGATGTGTACCGGCCCAGCTACTACACCAGTTCCGGGTATCTCTGGTCCGGCGGACTCCTTACCGGCCCCGGCGGACGCCTTGTCCGCCCCGAACCGCCGGCGGAATTCGACATCGTGCTAAAAAAAATTCGCCAACCGGTACCCATGCGGTACCGTACCTACCGTGGCCCCGCGCCGCGCTCCGAGCGCCCGGTCGGGTTTGATCTTTACCGCATGGACTGGGTCGCGCCGCACGGGGTCGGGGAGGTTCCGGACCTCCTTTTTTCCTTCACGCATAAGGAGCAGGAGGACGGTTCATGGTCTTCGGCGATGGAAATCTCCTTTCCCCAAGAGCGGGACGGCATCCAGTCTTTCAAGGCCCCGCGTCCCTTCACCTTCCCGTTCGGCAGTAACCTCCCTACCCCGCACGAAGCCCCTCTTGGCGGGTACGAATCCCTTTTGCGTTTGGAAGAATCCCATGAGGCCGGCGATTCTTACCAGACGGGGGTGGACAAGCCGATCAACTACCTCTTTCGCACGCGAACGGCGACCGATGAAGCCGGCCGCCTCGTTCAAGCCTGTTACGGCTGGATTATGGGACCGCTACGGTACCAGACGCATGCTGACCGCAACCCGCGCGTGCACTTTGTGTATTATTTCAATCCCGATCCTGCTCCGGAATCCCGCAGTCTCGAATCGTACCGTCTCGTCCGCCTCGACCGCGAAAAGCGCCCGGATGACCGTCCTCTGCGCGGAAGGCGGGCCGATTGATCGGCCCGAAGGCCGTTTTTTTCTTTGCGACCAAGCCGGGCCGTGCAACAAGGTTCGCATTTCACCATGCACGTTGAACCTGAACCAAGGACGGCCCATGCGCGACATTCTCCTCATCACATGGCACGGAATTCATGAACTGGAAATATTTCCCGGTCTGCCCGACACGGGAGGCCAAAACATTTACGTGGAAAACATGGCCCAACAGATCCACGATCTGTACCAGTGCCGGGTCATCGTCCTCAACCGGGGCGGATTCACGCATCCCTACACGCAGCGAATGCGCGAGGGGTATACCAAGGATCCGGATCGTGAATTATATGTCCTTCATATCCACGATGAGGTGAATGCCTTTCTCCGGAAAGAATACCTGACACCGGCCCTGCTGAAAAAGGCGGCAGGCATTATTCCCGGGCAGCTTTTCGAGGGTTACCATCCCGACATGATCATTTCCCATTTCTGGGACGGCGGCCTGCTCGGACTTTTCCTTTGCGAAGTTTATCCGGATACTCCCCATCTCTGGATCCCGCACGAGCCCGTCGGCATGAAAAAAGCTCCGCTTCAGGCCGCGGAGTACGACAACCACAGCATCCGCATCCGCCAACAGTGCGAAGAGCGGATCATGGCCTCCGCCCAATTGGTCGGCTCCACCTCAAAACTCGTCCGGGAAGATTTGGAGGGATATTACGAAGGCACTTACAACCACAAAATTATCGACATTTTCCCAGGCGTAAACACCGACCGGTTTTGCCCGCTCGAATCCACCTGTATGCCGGGGTCCTCCATCAAGTACCACGCGGAGTTTCTCAATCTTCCCGAGAAACTTTTCAGCGCAGCCCATATTTGCGAGTTCGGCCGCTCCGATTCGCTCAAAGACAAAGACAAAGCGGTGGAGGCATTTGTCAGGGTGGCCCGGGAGGTCGACGATCTCGTCCTCTTTATGAATCTCGACGAGAAAATGGAGCCGTCGATTGCCGCGCGTATTCACGATATCGTGGCCCGCGAGGACATGGAGGAACGGGTGATCATCCTGAGCCCGGAACAGCTCCCGCAAAACGGCCACGGGAGCGACATCATGCCGAACCTCATCCAGACGGCAAAAGTCTTCGTTACCATGTCGGTGATGGAGGGTTTCGGCATGGCCGCCTGCGAGGCCGCCGCCTGCGGAGTACCGGTCGTCGGGACCGAACATATTCCGGTGGTGACCGACGTGATCGCCCCGAACGGCGGCGGACGGGTCGTGCCGGGGAAGGATGTCGACGCCGCCGCGAAAAACATCCTCGAAATCCTCCGCATGGACGACGAAGCCTATTCGCAGACGTGCCTGCAGGCCTACCAGTCGGTCATTCCGAAGTACCGATGGGATTCCATCGTCCAGGAGATGTTCGACCAGATTCACGCCAAGGGCGTCCACATCGACCTCTCCTGATTGCGAAGACCGATGGTTCTCCATCCGCCGCCGAATAGCTAAGCCCCATTCCCTTAGGAAACCGGGTTTGTTAATGCTGGGGCAAGCGAAGGAACTTGTTGGATCGACGGATTAACAAGGGCCACTCTCCCCAAGCAGGGGGAGCGGCCGCTCCCGGTACTTCTCCGCCAGTTCACTGATCCATTGATCGCGCCGTGCCACGACCGGCTCACGGTCTGGAGGCCGCTCATCGAACTCCTCCGCCCACAGGGCTCGCGCATGGTCGTCGGCGTGATAGCGGAGCCAATCCTCCGTGTCGCAGCAATCGCAGAACCAATGACCTCCTTCCACATTCGGGCCGAGCAGCAGGGGGACCGGGAGGATTTCCTCGCGGATTTTCCGGTACAGCGCAAAGTCACTCAAGTGGTCGGTAAAAATCGGGACGCAGTGAAAAGAGACCAGCAGCTCAAGGAGCGCATGAAGGATCGCGCGCAGTTCATCCCCGGCAACCGCCCGGGGATTTTCCGGAAGAGACATGCGCTTGCGAACTTCTTCAGCAAGGTCGATTTCCCATTCCTCCGGGCAGGCCTGCGCTTTTTCAAAGGCAAGGACACTTTCAAGGAAAGCCTTCTGGATCTCCGGCGGACAATCCGCGGCGGTCCCCGGCTCGCCACCAAGAGCCCGCAGTTCGTCTTCCAGGAGGGCAATCTCCCGGGCGAGTTCACCTTTTCCATCCGCTCGATTCTCTTTTTTCATGGTCTCCATGGTGCGGCCCGTAGCCATTTTCCCAAGCCCCTCGTCCGCCTGATTTCCGGTGGTTGGCCTACCATACTCAGGGTGGTCAGCGTTCTTGACAGGAGGGTCTTCTTGTCTGCGGTCGTTGACCCGGGCAGAATCTCTCTTCCTTTTACGCGACAGACAGAAATCTAGCATCGATTATGAAAACCAGCTCAGCACCAACTGCGGAAAAGAAAACCATCGCCCTCAGCGGCGTCTCCCGGGGCCTTGGGCGCGCCCTTGTCGGGGCTTTCGCTAAACGGGGACATTTCGTTTACGGATGCGCCCGCAACGCTGCGGCGATCGGGGAGTTGCAGAACGAATACAGGGGATCGGGGGAATTCTCCGTGATTGACGTCGCGGGAGAGGACGAAATCCAGGCATGGGCAAGTCAGATCACCGAACAGAACGGTTGCCCGGACATTCTCATCAACAACGCCGCCGTCGTACACCGCCCATGCAAACTGTGGGAAATTCCCGCCAAGGAAGCGGAAACCCTGTTTGAGGTGAATGTCCTCGGTGTCCTCAACGCCTTCCGCGCGTTCGTTCCCGCCTTCCTCCAAAAGGGAAGCGGGATGATCATCAACATAAGCTCGGGGGCGGGACGAATGGGCCTTCCGCAAATCGGGGCTTATTGTGGGACGAAATGGGCGGTGGAAGGACTGACCAAATCCCTCGCGACGGAATTGCCGGAGGGCATCGGCACGGTCGCCCTCTCCCCCGGGATGGTGGATACGGATATGCTGCGCACCTGTTACGGCGACGAGGCCGCCTCCCACCACAGCGCGGAAGAATGGGCTTCCGTGGCCGCCGACTACATTCTGGGGATCGGACCGGAACAGTCCGGCGAATCCCTGCGCACACCCGGTGGACTGGGCGATTGAGCCCTACCGGCGGACGAGGTCGAGCACCACCGGCAGGTGATCGGAGCCCATGACGTCCTCAGCCTGCAGGGCGGCGGCCCGCAGGGCTTTCGGCGGTATATTGCGCGTGTCGACAACAAAGGCGTTCACCGCCTCCCACGTGCTCTCGGAAAAACCGATGTAATCGAGCCGGATGCCCGGACGCGCTTTCCGAAAAGTGTTTAATAAGTGAGGTTCTCCGAGAAGACCGCTCATGGCCACGGCAAGGTCGCTTCCGTCTGTATCGAGGTGGTCCATACAGCGCGTTAGGATTTCCGGTGAGCCGTTAAGATTAAAATCCCCACCGAGAACAACAAGACCGGGATCGGCAAGGCTGGCCGCCCCCCGCATCAGTTCGTTTACAACTGGCGCTTCGGCCCGACGACG
Organism: uncultured Puniceicoccaceae bacterium; assembly: GCA_964345345.1. Lineage (GTDB taxonomy): Bacteria > Verrucomicrobiota > Verrucomicrobiia > Opitutales > Oceanipulchritudinaceae > Oceanipulchritudo. Next base: position 18,325 of record CAYFRH010000014.1, read on the forward strand.
GGCGTCCTCGGCAGAATCCACGTCCGCTCCCGAGGCTTTCAAGTGGACGCTTCCAGCAAGAATTCTTCCCTGCGGGGAATCGATCACCGCACCGGCCATGCGGAGCGGAAAGTCCCACCCGCCCCCGACGACGCGGTTCCATTCGGGCAGGCGGGCGTTCACTTGATGGGGCGTGACAATGGCGACACCGCCCCACGATCCGGGATCACCTCCGGCCACGGCGGAAAAGACTTCCTCCCCGCCAGCCACATGTTCGTTAAACCATGTTGCCACCTCGACGTTATTGTCCCGTTCCCGGTCCCATTCCTGCAGTAAGAGCAGGTCAGCGCCGAGGGCGCGGAAGATGCGGGCAAAGGAGGCCGGCTCCTCCTGCGGACTTCCCCACAGGACGTTGTAAGCAACAACGCGGACGGCCCCCTCCGGTTTGGCGGGAAGTTCCGCAGGCGTGGTGGCCGGCGCGGGCGCGGAGGGAAGAGCGACCTCCAGTGTCCGCACGGGAGCCACCGCAGAGGAGGAATGGTCGACAAAAGCGATGGAGCAGCGCACGACGGCGCTTTCCGCAAAGGCCCCCAATTCACGGAGCTTTTCCAACGGCAGGGCAAATTCGTATTGGCGCGCGGCATGGGTGGGGCCAAGTTCCCACCCGATTTCGGCGGCCGTGTAGCGGCGGCCGTCTTCCGTCCAGTCGACCAGAAAATCGGTTGCGTAGGGATAATCGTCCTCACCGCGCGGATAATTCAGGTATAGGGCCGCTTCCAGCCCCTTCCCGAAAACGCCCGCGCGCCCGCTTTGGCGATCGAGGTCGGTGTCCATCCCGATAAAAACGCCAAGGCCACTGGCCGGTAAACCAACCTTGCCCGCCGGAAGACGGAAGCGTCCATGCAGCCAACCTTCATGGACTCGCAGATAACGCCCTTCCGGCCAGTCAAGGAAACGGCCGTCCACGCGCGCAGGTGCTGCGCCTTCCTGTTGCCGCCACTGTGGCCCCGTGGTCGGGGGAGATTGCGGCGTCAGCTCGCTCATGAGGATGCGGTGCTGAAGGTGCGTGGCCCCGTTTTTCCCGACAATCCGAAGGGTAAGGAGCGGTTCCGGCCGGTGCCAGTCCACTTCGACCATGCCGAAATGATGACCGCGATGGATCGTGCCGACCCGGTACCGGTTGCGTTCCAGTTTATCCGGCCGCCCGGACCGCCAGGGAGTGCTTTGCGTCATGCCGCTGGAAGTAAAGTCATAAAGGGAATACGGGACCTCGTCGGTCAGGCGGGATAATTCCGCATGGTGGCGGTCACCGGAAAGAATGACGACACCTTCCGCGCCGGTGTCCTCGATCAACCGCAACAACCTCTGCCGCTCACCCGGAATATTCGCCCACTTCTCATAACGATGCTGAGCCGAAACCACCTGGATGCTGCTCACCAGCAGACGCACTTCCGCCGGTTGGCGAAGCTGTTCCTCCAGCCATTGCCACTGGGCCTCCCCGAGAAAGGTGGCATCGCCGTCCCGCAAGGGCTTGTAGGCCCCCCGGCGACCGTTGGGCTCGTCCGGATAACGGTGAAGGGGGCTGCGATGATATCGCGTGTCGAGAAGAATGACCTGCACGCGCTGGCCCTCGGGCCCAAAAATCTTTGCGTCGTAAATGCCGTCCCGGTCGCGCCGTGGCGAATCCTCGGGAACCTCGAAGGTGTCGAAAAAAAGTTCCTTCGAGAATTTCCGCAGAGGGTAGTTCCCTCCGGCGTCGTTTTCCCCGAAATCGTGATCATCCCATGTCGCCAGTACCGGTGTCTCCGCTTTCAGCGCCTGATAACCGGGTTGGTCCAGCAGCTTTTGCCACGCCTCGCGGAATTCCTCCTTATTGCGGGTGTCCGCGTAAACGGCGTCACCGGCGAAGACAAAAAGCTGTGGGTTTTCCGCGCGGACCGCCTTCCAGATCGCGTCCTGGTCCGCCTCTTGGTGAAGACAGGAACCGAAGGCGATCCGCTCCAGCGGCGCGTCGTCGTTTTGGGCAGACAAAGATAGGTGCCCGGCGGCAAGAAAGACCGGGAATAGGAGCGCTTTGCATGGAATACTCATGACAAAGTTGAGAAACAAGCACTTCGGGGTTATGGCTCAAGTGTCTTCGCTCTCTCTGGTGAAATTGTCACTTGTTTGTCATTATAGGGTTGGATTGCGGCCTTGCTCCCCCGTACCGTGAATAAATGAGCGAACACCTGCGTAGAACACCGTTGCACGGCTTCCACCTCGACCATAATGCCCGTATGGTTCCATTTGCGGGTTGGGAAATGCCGGTGCAATACCTTTCCATCATGGAGGAACACCGCGCCGTGCGCACGGGCGCCGGCCTTTTCGATGTCAGCCACATGGGCGAGGCGCGTATCCACGGCGCGGAGGCCCGCGCCTTCTTGAATTATCTCCTCACAAATGATCTCGACCGCCTGGAGGTTGGCAAGGCCCTCTACTCGCCAATGTGCCGGCAGGACGGAGGGGTGGTCGATGACCTTCTCGTCTACCAGGTCGGCGACGAGGAATACCTTCTCTGTCTCAACGCCGCCAATACCGACAAGGACCTGCAGCATATGGAGGAACATCGACGCGGGTTCGACTGCATCGTCGATGACGTATCCGCGGATTTCGCCCTACTCGCTTTGCAGGGGCCGCGGGCAATCGAACTCTTCGGCGGGTTGACCGGGCTCGATCTTAGCGGTCTCAAGCGCTTCCGCTTCGCCCGCGAATCTTTTTTCGGCACGCAGGCCATTCTCAGCCGTACCGGATACACCGGCGAGGACGGTCTCGAAATGTACTTGCCGGCCGGGGAAGCGGCCCGGATCGCCAACCTTATCTATGAAGGTGCCAAGGAGGAAGGGCTGCAGCTCGCGGGGCTTGGGGCCCGCGACAGCCTGCGTCTTGAGGCGGGGCTCTCCCTCTACGGGCACGAACTGAGCGCGGAGATCGATCCGCTCACCGCCGGAATCGGCTGGACGGTGAAGTTTAACAAGGACGGGTTTATCGGACGTGAAGCCCTCGCGAAGTTGAAGGAGGAGGGCCTGTCGCGGAACGTGGTCTTTTTCCGTCTCGACAACCGCCGTATCGCCCGCGCGGAATCCACCCTCTTCGACGGGGAGGGCAACGCCTGCGGACGGGTTCTCTCCGGAACCATGTCGCCGATCCTGAACACGCCCATTGGCTCCGCCCTCGTGGACGCCGATACCCTTCGAGAGGGGAAGGACGTTTTTGTGCAACTGCGCGGCCATCTGGCTCCGTTAACCTTTGCCCGGCCACCTCTTCACAAATCCGACTAATGATTGTGCCAGGCCCCCGTTTTTCCGATTGTAACGCAAGCGCAGAACCTATTGTAAGCAACCATGAGTCAAATTCCGGAAAACCTGAAATACACGAAGGACCATGAATGGGTCCGCTTCGAGGAGGATGGAACGGCCGTTATCGGCATTACCGATTACGCGCAGAACAGCCTCGGCGATGTCACCTTCGTTGAACTGCCTGAGCTCGATGACAACTTCGAGCCGGGCGAGACCTTTGGCGTTGTCGAGTCTGTGAAAGCCGCCAGTGATCTCTACATGCCCCTAGGCGGAACCGTGGTCGCGGTCAACGAAGCGCTCGCCGATACGCCCGAAAGCGTGAACTCCGATCCCTATGGCGACGCTTGGATGATCCGGGTCCAGCCGGAAGAAGAAGGAGCCGGGGGAGAGCTCCTTGACGCCGCTGCATACGCCGAGATCGCCGATTAGCTCAGGGACCCGACAGGCGGGTCATTTCTTCGACGCACCCGGTCGCAAATTTCTTGATTCTTACGGGGCCGCCTCCACAGTCACCTCTTTTTTCCCTTCAAAACACGAAGCTTATGCAACACGTCCTTTTCCATTTCGCCCAAGCTGAGGGTGCCCCGCAGGGCAATCTCCTCATGCAACTGCTTCCCTTCATTCTGCTCATGGTCGGGTTTTGGTTCCTTCTAATCCAACCCCAGCGGAAAAAGCAGAAAGAGCACGCTAAGATGATCACGGAGCTCAAACCCGGCGACCACGTCATCACGGCTGGAGGAATCTGCGCAACGATCACCCACGTCAAAAAGGATCGTTTTCAGATCAAGGTCGACGATTCCACCCGCATCGATGTCCAGAAGAATTCCATAACGGCCCGCGATACCGCCGCAGAGGAATAACCCCTCCCCGACCCCGAGCGTTTGTTCACCCTTTTCCGACTTTTCCATGACCGGCACCAACCTCTTCCGCCTGATCATCACCGTCCTCGTCGCCCTCTGGGCCGGTACGGAACTGTTCCCACCCACGGGAAAGCCGTTTGAAGAGTATCTTCTCTCCCATGCCACTACAGAAGCGGACGCCCCCGAGGAAGAATCGCCCGAAAGCGGATTTCGCCAGTTAGTGGAGCGCGCCAACACAAGGGTCGCCGAGGCGGGCGGAGATGCCACCTCCCCCTACGCAACGTTGTACACGGCCTTGTTAAAAATCGCCGATGACGAGGAAATCGACCTCGCGAGGTACTTTCCCAAGATCAACATCCGCGATATCAGGAATCTGGATAAAAAGAACAAGATTCTCATGCGCGAATTGCTGAGTCGCTCCAAGGGGGAAATCAGTCTCGGGCTGGACCTCAATGGCGGCGTCTCCATCACTTTTGCAGTCGACGAGGAAAGCCTCGCCAATGACCGGTTTTACCGTGAACAACAACTTCAGGATGCCCGCGAGGTCGTCCTTGACCGAGTCGACGGTCTCGGGGTGGCCGAGCCGGTCGTCCGGCTTAAGGGAGACAATCTCCTTGAGGTGCAGATGCCGGGCGTGAATACGGAAGACAACCCGAACATTGCCGAAACGATCGGGGCCCCCGCCCTGCTCGAATTCAAGCTTGTTCACCGCAACCAGCGGCCCGCGGAGGGGCAGGAACCGCCTATCGGCTTTGAAGTTAAAACGCAGGAAGTTCCCGATCCGGAAACCGGCGAAGTGCGGGAGGAAAAACTTTATGTGAAAAAGATTCCGGTTATGACCGGTTCCATCATCCAAGAGGCGCGGCCGCGGATTACGCAGACCGGCGGGTATGAAGTCACCATGGAATTCACCTCCGATGGCCGGAAGCAGTTCGCCGAAGTGACCGAGCAGATTGCCGCCCAGAATTCGCAGATGAGCGTCGGGCGCCTTGGCATCGTCCTCGACGGCAAACTGGTCTCCTCTCCCACGGTCCGGGAGCGCATCAATTCCGACTCCGCCCGCATCACCGGCAACTTCACCCAGCGGGAAGCCTTCGAGCTGGCAAACGCCCTGAACAATCCCCTCGAGGTGGAAATGGAAGTGGCGGAAATGTATGAGGTCGGTCCCACCCTCGCCAAGGACGCACGTTCCGCCAGTATTCGCGCGGGCATTTTCGGAGGTGCTTTCGTCGTGATCTTCATGGTCGCTTATTACGGCCTCGCCGGCGTCGTCGCCATGTTCACGGTAGCCCTCAACCTTTTCCTTGTCCTCGGAGCCCTTGCCAGTTTCGGAGCTACGATTACCCTTCCTGGGGTTGCCGCCCTCGTCCTCACCATCGGGATGGCGGTCGATGCGAACATTCTCATTTTCGAGCGGATCCGGGAGGAACTGAAAGCCGGCAAAAGCGTCTTCAACGCGGTCGTTTCCGGCTTCGACAAAGCCTTCTCTACCATTGTGGACGCGAATGTGACCACACTGATCACCGCTCTCATTCTCGTCTGGCTCGGGACCGGCCCGGTCAAGGGCTTCGGGATCACGCTCAGTGCGGGTATCCTCGCCACCATTTTCTGTAGCCTGGTCGCGAACCGCTTCCTCATGGAGAATCTTGTCAAGCTAGGTTTGCTCCAACACCCGTTCCGCTTGCAGTTGTTCAAGAACACGAACTTTTCCTTTCTCGATTATGCCCGGCCGGCCTTCCTTGCGTCCTGGACCTTGGTCCTCATCGGGGCCATTTCCTTTGCCTTTCACGTCGATGAAGCCTTTGGCATCGACTTCACGGGCGGGGATCAGGTGATGGTGGCCTATGACCGCCAGCTCAGTACAGACGAGGTTCAAAAGGTGGCCGGAGACGCTGTTTACACAACCGAAACGGGCGAAACGGCTGCTTTCGGGGAAGTGAACCTTTTCTTTCAGCGCCCCCTCGGCGCGGAGCGGGAATTGATGGTCCTGCAAACCGAACCGGAAAAAGGGGAGCAGTTCTTTGCCGCCCTCGCAGCCGCTTTTCCCGATGCCGGCCTCAAGGACATCGGTTTTACGCAGATCGGCTCCTCGGTCGGGGAAGAAGTCACCCGCAGCGCCGTCCTTTCCCTCCTTGTCGCCCTGTTCGGAATTCTCCTCTACATCGCCTTCCGCTTTGAATTCGGGTACGGCATGGGCGCGGTCGTCGCAACCGTCCACGACATGCTCATGACGATCGGGATCTTCGTTACTCTTGGGGAAATTCTCGGTGTCGGTAGCGGCCAGTTTTCCGCGCCCATGATTGCCGCGATCCTCATGACGGTGGGCTATTCCATCAACGATACCATTGTCGTCTTCGACCGCGTCCGCGAAGAACTGGATCTGAACCAGGGCATGAACCTGCGCAAGGTCATCCACCTTTCCATCAACCGCGTCCTTAACCGGACCGTCCTGACGAGTTTAACCACCTTGCTCGCCTCCCTGACCCTCTTCCTGTTCGGGGCCGGCGTGATCAAGGACTTCGCCCTCGTCTTTCTCATCGGAATTCTGACGGGAACCTTCTCCTCCGTCTTCATCGCCAGCCCGGTCTTCTACTGGTACCACAAGGGCGACCGGAAATCGGTGGAAAAAGGCGAGGTCCTTCCCTCCTACGACTGGACGAGCGAGAAAAAGGCGGAAGCCTGACCGGAACGGAGCGCACCTTCTTATGCGCTGGCTGTTCCCGTCCCTCGACACCGCCCAGGTGAATGCCCTTGCGGGTGAGCGGGGTGTGAGTCCGGAACTCGCCGCCCTGCTGATGCAACGCGGCTTCGGGGAACCGGCAAAAACCTCCGCTTTCCTCGAAGCAGGGCTCAAGGATCTTGGCGATCCTCTCGCCCTTACAGGAATGCGCGAAGCGGTCGATAGGGTCCGCAACGTCGTCAACCACCGGGGCAATGTAGTCGTTTTCGGGGACTACGATGTCGACGGCGTCACCTCCACCGTCCTCCTGACGGAGTTCCTGCGCCACTTCGGTCTGCGTCCGGAACCCGCGGTCCCCTATCGGTTGAGCGAAGGCTACGGCCTCACCGTTCCCGCGCTCGAGCGTGCCCTCGGCGAGCGTCCACCGGACCTCTTCATCGCCCTTGATTGCGGGACCAGCAGCGCAGCGGAAGTGGCCTGGCTTCGGCGAAAAGGCATTCCGGTCCTCATCATTGACCACCATACTTCAAAGGAGGCCTTACCGGACGACTGTCTTCTCCTCAATCCGCATGTGCACGACGATCCCGAGGCACCTTTTGCCGACCTCTGCACCGTTGGTCTGGTCTTCAAGTTCTGCCATGCCTTTCTGAAGATTCTCCGCGCCGGACAAGTGGCCGCCGCCTTCGATCTCGACCTCAAAGATTTTCTCGACCTCGTTGCCCTCGGCACGGTGGCAGATCTGGTCCCGCTCCATGGCGAGAACCGCATCCTCGTCCGGGCGGGGCTCCGGCGTCTCCGCGATTGCCGCCGGCACGGGCTCTGCGCCCTCATGGAAGCCGCCGATCTGAAACTTGGCGAAGACCTCGGTACTTTCGAGATCGGCTTTCGTCTCGGTCCGCGCATCAATGCCAGCGGTCGTCTCGAAGACGCTCACCTGCCAATCAACCTTCTTCTTCACGACGATTGGGCTTTCTGCCGAAAGGCGGCCCGCGAACTCGACGAAATGAATCGGCGGCGCCAGTCGATCGAGCGTGCCATCGCCGAAACAGCCGAAGCCATGGTCGAAAGCGACTTTGCCGAGGATCTCGGCCTCGTTCTTTACGATCCAAGCTGGCACGCCGGGGTCGTCGGCATCGTCGCCAGCCGCCTCGCCCGCGCCTTTCATCGGCCGGCCATTGTTTTTGGACGGGATAACGAGGGGGCCCTCAAGGGCTCCGGGCGCAGCATTCAGGGAGTCAATCTCGTCGAGATCCTCCAATCCGCCAAGCAATCCCTTCAGCAATGGGGAGGCCATCCCATGGCGGTCGGCTTATCCATCGAGGCGGAAGCCATTCCCGCCTTTCGTGACGACTTTAACCGTGCCCTCGCCCAAGCATTGGTCGACGGGCTTCCGGAAAAACGTCTCTCCATTGACCTGCGCCTTTCCCCACGGGCCTTGACGCTCGGGTTCCTCGAGGAACTGGGACGGATGGAACCCTTCGGGCAAGGGAACCCGGAACCCGTCTTCGCCGTCAACACCGATGGCATCGGCGACGTTCGCCCCATGGGTCGCAAGCACCTCCGCTTCGTCCTCTCCGACGCCGGTTTCCCCGGCCTTGAAGGCATGGCATGGAATGGCGCGGACAATCCGCCCCCGCCGGACACCCCTTTGCGCCTCGCCGTCCGCTTCGGTTGGAACAGCTGGCGCGGCCAGCGCACCCCGCGCCTGACCCTCGTCGACTGGAAGCGGGCTTGAGGTACGGAGGCAGACCCTGCCCCCTTATATTTCGTAGGGGATTCGTACATCGGGCCGGTCTGGCTTAAAATCCCTTTTATTTCTTGTGACAACCAAACACCCTTCCTCCCGTGCTGTGGCACATACAATGGCATCTGGTACTTTCATCCGCGTGTCCCTGCGGACTTTAACTGCTTCCTCGGCAATTCCCGCTGTGAGTTCCTTTATCTGGAAAGTCGACAGGAATGCTCGGACCGCGCTTTCTTCCCTTTCGTTCCCAACCCCAACCAAAATCTCTATCTGGGTGATTACACTTACCAGCTTTGTCCTGTACCGGTTCAATTCCGATTTCGCCTCTTCGATCCCGTTGAGGTAATCAACCAGGATATTTGTATCAAAAACCGCCTTCATCTCTCATTGGCTCCATTCAGAACGTAATTGCTCCTGATACTCCAATCCTCCCCTCCCCTTGCTTTTCCAAATCCCAAAGGCAGCATCCGAATTTCGCACCTCCTTCTGTTCCAGATACAGCTGGATTGCTTCACGGATAACTGCAGCCCGGGATTTCCTCTGTTGTTTTCCAACCTGGTCGAGGGTTCGGACGACTTCCTCGGAAACTTCAATGATCGTTCTCATATGACGTCATCATGCGCCGTTGTTAAATCCAATCAAGCCTTCCTTGCGAAACGCGGCGCTGAGCCCTCAGGGGGTCAGCCCTTGGATCTTGGTATACAGCCCCCGGGCCTCGGGCCCGTTGGCTCTAAAGCCACGTAAAACATGCCTCCTCCTCGACCCGCCGCTTCCCTAACCAAGAAACAGGAATTAAGAACAAGGAACCACTACGGACCTTGGTGAGAAAAAAATCGCCACACCGAACCAAACTCTCCTCAACCAGGAGCCTCACTGCTCCTTCGTGCTCTTCGTGGTTTACCATTTGCCACCTCCGTCCCCTTCGCGGCTCCGCCTACGTCCTTCCCTTCGTTGCGCGAAGCGATCATTCGCCTTACTATTGCATTTTTGACAAGTTGGCGGTAGGGAGAAATTGTTAGCTTGTTTCATTTGACTTAAACTTTTCGCAGGCGGGAACGCGAAGCGAACTCGCCAGCATGTGTCCAAACCAGTTGTTGCGAAGCCTGCGATGATCTTAGCCGAACCGGGATAGAGCGGAACCACCGGATACTGGACTCAAATTTCCGGGATAGCGATTTGAGGGTGGATGGCTCGCCAGTAAAGACCGGCGACATGAAAGTAGCGAGCCGATTGCTTGTCTATATGATCTCCGCAACTTTTTTCTGGATGCCCCTCCTCCAAAGCGCCGCGGAAAAGGACCACCAGACACAATTCAGTCAGGCATGGGAAGCGGGAGAACTTCATGAAGCATGGTTTGCGGCAGAGCAGTGGTCGGACGCAGTGCATGATGACGGGGAGATGCGTTTGGCGAAGGCGCGTGTGTTCCTTGCGCTTGATGCACCGGTTGCCGCATTGGATGAGTTGCGGCATGTGGAGTTGACTCGGGCGCAAGGCGAAACAGCAGAACCGCTTTACTTGTTGAAAGCTCGGGCGCTGGATGAGATGGGCGAGCTTGAAGGTGCCTGGCATGCTTACTGGCAGGCTTGGAAATCGGCTCAGGTAGCAGCCGAGGATATGGATCAGACGGCCTGGTCGGCATTGGAGTCGACACTTGCCGAGGGCCTGTGGCCGCAGATGCTAATCGAGGCGCGCAGCATCCTTGGCGATTCGCCGCGACATCAGGGTGCCAAGATAATCGAATTTGAGGTGCTTGAAGATATGGAACGCACTGACGAAATTCGCGAGCTGCTTGCAGATGCGATCGAGGGAGGTTGGAAGGATCCTTATATCGTGGACTGGGATTTCTACATGAAGGCCAAAGCGGGAATGAAGAGTCCCCATCTGGACTATAAAGGGCGTATCGATTTGCTCGATAGATATACCGGGCAGCTTCGCGAGGAGACTGCTGACTTGAAGCACTATCCGAGATTTATTCGGTTCATTAAAAAGCCTCCCTTCGATGGGTATTTTGACGATGAGACTATTGAACGGCCCAAAACCTCGATTGAGCAAGCTGAAGAACTTTTTCCAAGGGAGGATCCAGAAAGCCGGTTCCTCAAATCCAATTTTCTCCTCCTTAGCGGATTCTCCGACAGCGCCTTTTGGTCGCAACGAGCCGAAGCCGCGAAAGCAAGCGGACGTCCTCATGCGGCCATCCACGCGGTGGCAGCGGCACTCAGTCTAGGCGATAGTCTTTCTCCAGCGTGGAAGGCACGGCAAATTCCGTATCTTCGGAAACAGCTAAGAAAAGCTGACCAACTGGCTCGGCAAGCTGAAGCGGCCTGGCAGGGAGGCGACGCCGAAACCGCCATGGCGGCTTCGGCGCAGGCTCTGGAACTCCAACCGGCTCACCCACGCGCCCTTGCTGTCAAACACAATCTCGCCCTTGAGATCGGCAATCTCTCCATGGCCCATCGAAGCCTGCGCGAATTCTGGCGCATTTACGCCGATGAAATCGGGATCCCCTTGCAAAAGGCGATCAATTTAGCAGCTTCGGTGGGCGACTGGCCACTGGTCTTTTCTCTAACGGAGCAGGTGCGGGTCGCGGAAGGTGAGCTTACCCAGGCTATCCTTAAACACCGCAATCGTGCAGCTTTCGCACTCGGCTTCGATTACTTCATCGAGAAGCCCCAAACCGGGATGTCCGATCCTGCGCTGGAGAAGGCAAAACTCGTTTCCACGCTCTTAGAACGCTTCCCCGGTCGAAATGTCCCCAGCCTGCCGATGGTCACAGCAGTAGAAGAAGGGGCCGAGCGGTGGAGCGATTTCCGCGAGGCACCGTTTCTCAGCCTTTATGGTCGATATCGAATGGGAGAACGCGGGGAGAAGTTGACGGCCGCTTCCGAGCGACTGATGAGTGAAGTCGCTTTGGCGGACCAGAGTGATTTTTCACACTTTTCGGATCTTGTTCACGGCCGTATCAACACAGCCACCTTTATACAAAGGGCGGAACAGACCGCATTCGCCAAGGCGATCGCGGCTTTGCTCGATAATACCAAGCGTTCAGAAACGGTTTCACCATCGCGTTCGCAAAAAGATCAATTCGATGCCCTCTGGAAGATGGCGGGCATACCATCCTTGCCCCTTTCCATGCGGCTCACTGCTTACCGCACCGCCTCGAACCAAGCCATGGGACCACGCCTAAGCAATCCCCGCAAAACTACACCGATCTACGTGCATCCGGAAGAGATTTCAAGCTCTGCGGATTTATCTGGGGGACGCCGTATCATGACAACCCATTTTCGCTATGATGATCTTCCGGCAAACCAAAGCATTCGAATCACGGGGTGTAAGAGGAACCTGAATAGTCATGATTCCACCTTCGTCATGAAGAGCAGGTTGATGGGAACGGCTACCGATCCCCGTTTTTTTCAGTTGGAAAATTTTAATCTGAAACTCGGCGACATTCGCGAGGGATTGAAGGTTGAGGAGGGGCAGTTCTTCGGCGTCCGTAATGCCCAGGCGGGAGATTTTAATGTTGTAGCGCAGGGCTCTCTCGCTGTGGAAAACAGCAACGTAACCGAGCCTAAAATCAACGCCCTCGACGGACGGGTCGTTCTACGGGAAACAGTGCTCGGCGAAGCAGATGACCACCCAACTCTTCTGATTATACGCGATGGGGCTGTTCATGCCGTCTCCGTGGAAGTGGAAGACTCCGATCCGGGCGCTGTTAAGGTTCTCAGCTCGAATGGTGATCTCAATGCCATCAGCTTGCGTCTGGAAAACGAAGACAGCTTGGTCATCACGGATCGTAACCATCATATAGAGACGACGGGCGTCGAGCATCGCAATCGCGGTGTTTCACAATCAAGGAGATCCGCTGCAGATTTCGACGCCCCGAAACTGGATCCGCCAAGGGAAAAGGCAACTCTGGAGATTGGGGAATACCCGAGCCCGCCCTCGCCCTCGGCAACCCGAAGACTGAACGCGGCGATTGCGGGGGCTAAACCGGGAACCAGGATTCTTCTGAGCGACAATGCATACAGCGCTCATTCGGCGATCAGGCTGCCGCCCGGTGTTCACCTCTATGGAACCGGTGGATACGTTGATCGCACTAAGATTTGGGGGAGAGGCAGTGCCCGGCACATCATCGCCATCCGAGGATCTTCCGATCATGTGACCAAGTTGGAGCTTGTGGAATTGGGCTTTGCCGGTAATCCAAAGGACGGCTCTGCGATTTTGGTCGATGGCACTCAAGCCATCATCGAACAGGTCTATCCCTCCAATAAAAGCTGGCGACTTTGGCTGAGTGGCAAATATCCTTTTCTAAAAGTAGTCAATGGAGGCACCGTAGTGCTGCGAAGCACCACCATTTGGGGACCAATTATTGCCGACGAAAGCAGCACCGTCGTGCTTGATTGGGTAAGCGGCGATCCCATGATTCTCCGAGGAGGCGGCACCTTTATCGTAGAGGAGAAAATAGAACTTGAAGGCCGCGTCACTGTGGCGGATGCGGGAACCCGCTACCAAGGTCCGCCCGGATTGGTTCGTTACGCCGAGGGCGCCGGAAACCATGAAGCGATCCTCAGCCTGAAGAAAAAACGAAATGCAAATTGGGCAAAGGCGAAGCAAGCCCTTCACGGCGCTGTCAAATCCGCACCAGACGCAGATGCCCGGGCGAAAGCCGCAGGTAGCTTCGCAAGGGCTGTTATCGAGGCTAACCAGCGAGCCATGCAGACACCCCGGGAAGCTCTATACTACATTGCCGATGCCATTTCTCCATTGCTGACCCAATATGAACAGGACGCGCACCTGATTTTTTTCAGCGCCGGGGATGAACTGGGTTCTGGCCACGCCAATCAAATGCCGGGCCTGCTGAAGCGATTGGAGGGAATCGACCCGGACACTTATCATAGCATTATCTCTTACCAGACGGCTAATTTCTGGCTTCCCTTCAGGAAGATGACCGACGATTCGTACATTGAGGATACCTATCACCTCCTGCTGGCATTCCCCGAGCGGGGAGCCGGATTCCGTTGGGCCCGGCAGATGCGCAGGGAAGGGGTTCCGACTGCTGAAGCCCGCAGCAAGGCCGAGGCCGAAAGGCGGTCCGCCGAATATTGGTCCCCGGAGCAGGTGGCAAAACGTGAGCGCGAGGCTGAAACCCGCGAGAATGCTAACACACGAGGGAAAAACCAAGTCATTACCTTGGCACAAAGCAAACGGTTTTATGAAGTAGCGGTTGAACGTGGGCACACAGACTTTCAGCGAACCCTCGCATTCCAGCTCGGTGGCGATTATCTCATCGACTGGGCCCACCGACACTGCGGCAACACCAGCGACCCATACGCACCGACAATCGAAGAACTTGAGGATCTTATCAAGCTGACCAGCGGCGAAACCCGGCGGGATATCTATGCTGCAATTCAGTCAAGGAAAGCTCAGCGGGGTCGTCGCCTTGATGCCCAGCTTGGAGCCTCGCGGACCGACTCCTGGGATCAGTTTAAGCAGAATGCTGCGGCACAACGTGAAGCCAGCGCGATCAAGCAGAGGCGACGCGACCTCAAACGGGGCATTTTCCGATCCCGCCGGTCATACGGACTCGACGAGTGGTGATCCGGTTTATTTGAAACACAGCAAAAATCACATTTCGTTTTTATCGATCCTGATTCCCGTTACCTTCACTTTTCGTTTCCACACTCTGTGGTGTCTCTGGAAAAAAGAGAATCGAGACAGCAATCAGGCAGCAGAATACTCCTGGTAAAAAGCCCACCAGCCAAGGGCCGATCCAGTTCTGCCGAGCAAGAACAAAGGCATCCGGGTCGCCCGGATCGACGAGGATAGAGTGTTCTGTTCCCACTGCATAGGTCGTTTCAGCAAGTTTTTGCAAATAATTCTTCCTGCCGACCCGAAGGAGGGGCGTGTAGATGCGGGATTGCCTCTCTACCGCCGCCTCGAAATCAGCTGTTAATTGGAACTCATTGCGCATGGGATCGCGGGATACCGAGTTATCGGTAATGACAGCCTCGACCCGCAGCCAGTCGGCCTGTGCTGTTCGGTTTGTCAGGGGCGACCACCACAGCAAATAGAAGAGGAAGCCCGCGATCCCGAACCAGATCAGCGAACTCGGCAACCGCTCATACCATGTCGTCGGCATCTTACGAAAGTAGCGCCGCAGCTCCGTCCGCGACATCTGGCTTAAATCCTTGTTCTCGGAATCACTCGTCACCTACCCGTCCACTCTCTTATCCTACATCTTAAAGCAATGAAAATTCACTAGCGTTGAAGTAGGTTTAAAGTCGTTTTTGTCCGCTGAAACCGTATTCGGGATGAGTTGCGGATGCGTGAGATGGGGATCGAGCCGGTCCACTTCAAACCGCAGCCATCGCAGCCTGGGAAGGAACACAAGATTCACTCGTATCTGCTGGGCGACTTGGAGATCAAGGATCCCCCCATGTCGGGTGCTCCGACATCACCTACATCGCGCTTGCCGGCACTCACGTGTACCTGACGGTAGTCATGGACCGGGCCAGCCGCTACGTGATCAGTTGGCGGCTCAGCAACAGTCTCGACGAGAGTTTCTGTGAAAGAGCCGCCGCCCGAGATCTTCAATACCGACCATGGTAGCCAGTACACCGGAACCGCCTTCACCGATCGTCTCAAGGTGGCTGGAATCCGCATCAGCAGGGATGGCCGAAGGCGTACCCTTGACAACCGTATGGCCGAATATCGCTTTTGCTCGGTACTCCATGGAGGGCTCCGGACGGCCCTTCAACTGCATACCGTATTGACACAGCCAGTACTAAAGCACTACGCCTTAAACCGTAATCGCAACCTGTCCAAGGAATTGGACCATTTCACAAAATCTCCGATAATGAATAAATTATCAGGTGCCTCTACAAAGACTACATTATCTCAAGCGTGTTGAACTCTAACGGTGATTAAAGACGATGAATCGATTCTCTGTTTTCCTGTGTGGTTTGTGGTGTTGCATGGTGA
>CAYFRH010000015.1:0-17672 GCA_964345345.1 uncultured Puniceicoccaceae bacterium
GGCCCGAATGGACCCTTTCCTGAAGGTTCTGGATGGTCGATGTCATGAAAAACAAACTACACAAAGCAAATCACGCCCCTTGCGGGTGTTTTTAGAGGTCCCCTTTATCTTTAAGCCTGGAGAAAATCATCAGATCATAAATAGTGGGAAAGAAGATATGGTTGTGTATGTGGTTGCTGACAATCCAGTTGGAGAGACCTTCTATTATCCGGATAGTCAAAAGTTCGGTGTTCCTTTACCATCTCGAAGCTGGATCATGGCAAAGCCATCTCAGTATTTCGAAGGGGAAGAATAAAAGCCTAACAAGTCGCTGGATCGAACGTCGTTCTCTTCGTTCACTCAGTCGATCCCCTTCACGTTGACCAAGTAATCCCCCATTCCCGGCGCGGGTCAAACCACCGGATTTTTCTAACCCGTTTTTGTAACCCGGTTCGCGAATTTCGGCCTTTTCCTGCCGACTCAGGCTAAAGGAGGGAATTTCTTAAAGGACTCGTACGGAGTTACTTGTTTCCTCCAGCCGACACCAGCCAACCCGGGCAAATTGGTCCATTTCGTATAAGGAAACCGCGGTTCTATCCATTGAACTACGGGGACGGTTGGGGAGAACGAGGCGAGCAGAGCAAAACGGATTCTCGGGCCGGGGTGCTCCTCTGAATGCAGGTTTCTTTAAGCCGTCTCGGCTTTGGTTTGTCAATGGCGTGGGGACAGCGATGGCTTAGGTTCGATTCTGATGTTTTGCCTCGGTTACGGGCTCAAAATTTTCGGTAAGCGGGTCGAGATACGGGGTCATCGGCGGAAAGGGTGTTCGTGGCCATTCTTCGTGACATGCCCTGCGGTTTTGCCCCTTGGGCCTTTTCCTGGCAAAAGCGAATGCAAATCCGTAGAATTCCCGTTACCAGAACGGATAATTACTTCGGCATGGAGGGCCGGACAGCACGCTTGACGGGCAGGCTGGCTCGTAGAGGATACACCTTAGTGGTGCTGCGGTCTCGGACTCTTTAAAAGCAAAAAAGTAATTATGAGTTTAACGGAATTTGAAGAAGAGAAAGTGCGAGTGGCGATGGATGGGTTGATTTCCAAAGTAAGGCCGCCGGAACCTGTTCGGAATGAAGTGGACGTGACGTACAGGATCCATGGTCAGAGTGTAGAAATAATGGAAATTCGCGATCGGTGGGACAATCCGGGAGAGAAAATTGAGGTGAAGGTAGCCAAAGCGACCTATGTCCGAAAACAGGGCGTATGGAAAGTGTTCTGGCAGCGGGCTGATTTGAAGTGGCATCGGTATGTACCCCATCCAACGGCAAAGAACATTGATGAATTCGTGGCGATCGTCGACCAGGATGAATGTGCCTGTTTCTGGGGATGAGAGGCCGATTGCGCACCAACTGATGGAACTGCCACCGTTTCCGTCTCATTCAATGCGTTAGCGGGTCGCGGACCGCATTTTCGGGTCAGCCCTCCTGGCGTGGGACCGGTATGGAAAGAGCCTACTTCCGCGCGAGGGCAGTTGACCCACGGATTGGATCATTGCATTATTCGGGTTCGTGTCTCTTACTCCGCTATGAATCTCCCGTTTTTTCTCCTCTTGTTCTCCAGCGTTTCCTTTATTTTTTACGGACTGAGCTGCCTGTTCCTGCCGGGATTGCGGGCGGAATTCACCCGCTACGGATTGGCGAACATGCGGCGGCTGACGGGCTTTCTTGAGCTGGCGGGGGCGGCCGGCCTGCTGGTGGGGCTGAAGGTTCCAGTGGTGGGGGCGCTGGCGGCGGGCGGATTAGGGGTCCTGATGGTTCTCGGCTTTCTTGTCCGGATGAAAATCGGGGACGGGTTGTTGCGAGCCTTGCCGGCGCTGACTTACGCATTGATCAATTTATATCTGCTTCTTTATCTGGCGGATGGCGCTTATTTAAACTGAAGAAAGGCATCTTATGGACATTATCAGCATTCTACTACAAGTGATCATTGGCTTTGGCATCTTGAATGTCTGGCTGCTTCGATTCGGGAAGCAGTCCCCCTATCGCGGGGGAAGTGCGAGCAACATGAAAGAAGAGTTCGCGGCCTACGGCCTCCCTGAACCGGTAATGTATATCGTGGGCTTTCTGAAGGTCCTCTTTGCGGTTCTGTTACTGGTGGGAATCTGGCTTCCGGGAGTGGTCTTACCGTCCGCGATCGGCATGGCCTTGCTGATGCTCGGGGCGGTCGCAATGCATCTTAAAGTGGGCGATCCTGCGAAAAAGTTTTTGCCGGCGGGAACCTTGCTGGTGCTTTCGGTAGCGATTTTGCTTATGCATCTGTAAGGTTGGCTTTCCAATTCTGCGGGGAGCGGCCGAAGTTCTTTTTGAAAGCCCTCGAAAAGTAGTAGACTGAGGAGTAACCAAGGGCATCCGCGGTAGCTGTAATGCCTAACCCGGATCCAATCAGGTCGCAGGCTCGATTGAGCTTGATGAGGTTCTCATACTCCCTTGGGGCGTAACCGGTCTGGGCCTTGAAAAGGGACCGGAAGCGGGAGTAGCTGATTCCGAGCGAACGGGCCAATTCGTGCAAATCGGTTCGTGTGCGCAGATTGCGAAAAATGCGCGCCTTGGCCTCTCTTGCGAGCTCTGCATCGCTGCCGTGAAGGGGAGCCGGAACATCGCTGCCGGACTGGATTAAAGCGAGGAGGAGAGGAATGTGGCTGGCCAGCACCTGTTCAATGCCGGCCACGGGCCGGGTCAGCCATTGCAGAAGCTGATCGAAAATCCGATCGATCTCGCCGGTGGGTGCCGGTTGATGGACAGGTCGTTTCGGGGTGAAAAAGGTGCGCATGACCCGCTCCGCGTCCTGTCCTCTGAACCCGGCCCATAATTCCTTCCATCCGCTATCCGAAGCGGGTCGGTAGTGATGTCGTTCTCCCGGAAAGAGCAGGAGGACATCCCCGGCCCGGACTTCCCGTGGGGAGGTGGAGGCGGAGGAAAAGACGCCCTTTCCCTCGGCGATAAAAACCAGTTGGAATTCGCCGAGGGTTCGCCCGCCGCCCGCATCAAAGAGATAAGCGGAAGGATGGTGCGCGGCGGGGTAGGGCGCGCCCGGGAGAATGGTCTGTTTGCCGGCATCAAGGAGCCGCCATCCCCAGTGGCGGGCCTGCTCGTCCGCAGGAAGGTAGCGGAAATAATTCTCGGGACCTTCTGTCATGAACGCTCTCAGCCCATTTCTTGTATCAAAAAATGCAAATCTTAAGTCAGTTCGTCTATTTCAAGATGAAAACGAGCTGGTAGAATGTCGGCATGTACGAGCAAGCAAAGACCCAATTCGCCGAGCTTGGCATCGATACCGAAGCCGTTTTGGAAAAGCTGGCCGCCATTCCGATATCGCTGCACTGCTGGCAGGGGGACGATGTCGGCGGTTTTGAGAACAGCGGGCAGGAACTGGGGAGCGGCCTTGCCGTGACGGGAAATTACCCCGGCAAAGCGCGGACCCTCGACGAGCTGCGAACCGATCTCGACAAGGCGTTCTCCCTGATTCCCGGGAACCACCGGGTCAACCTGCACGCAATGTATGCCGACTTCGGCGCCCAAGCGCCCACGGACCGGGACGCGATCGGCGTGGAGCATTTCCAGAGCTGGATTGACTGGGCCCAAAGCCGGGGCCTCGGGATCGACTTCAATCCCACCTGCTTTTCGCATCCGCGGGCGGACGACGGGTTTACGCTGAGCAGTCCCGACCAGGGTATCCGCGAATTCTGGATCGAGCACTGCCGACGCTGCCGGGAAATCGGCGCCGCCATGGGAGAACAGCTTGGAAAAGCCTGTGTCACCAACATCTGGATACCCGACGGCATGAAGGATCTTCCCGCGGACCGGGCCGGCTACCGGCAACGCCTCGAAGGGAGCCTCGATGCGGTGTTGGCGGAGCCTTTCGACCCCGCGCGGAACATCGATACGGTTGAGTGTAAGCTCTTTGGCATCGGCTCCGAAAGCTTTGTTGTCGGCAGCCACGAATTTTACTTCGGATACGCGGTGAAGAACCGCACCGGGCTTTGCCTCGACGCGGGCCATTTTCATCCCACGGAAAGTCTCGCTGACAAGATTTCCTCCGTGCTCCTGTACGTGCCGCACCTGCTGCTGCATGTGTCCCGCGGGGTCCGTTGGGACAGTGACCATGTGGTTCTTTTCGACGATTTCACGCAAGCGATCATGCAGGAACTCATTCGCTGCGATGCCCTTGGGCGCACGCACATCGGACTCGATTTCTTTGACGCCTCCATTAACCGCATCGCGGCCTGGGCGATCGGGACCCGTGCCGCGCAGAAGAGCCTTCTCCTTGCCCTTCTCGAACCCCGGGAAAAATTGCGCGAAGCGGAACAGAGGGGGGATTTTACAACGCGATTGGCTCTTTTTGAAGCCACGAAGGCTCTCCCGTGGACCGTGGTCTGGGAGGAATTCTGCCGACGTCAGGAAGTCCCGGGTGAACTCGGCCTGATGCCGGAAGTGGAAGCCTACGAGCGTTCCGTGCTATCCCGGCGAAATTGAGCGAGTGTCACGTGGCCATTTCCCGCTGAATTCAGTTCCCGGTCCGCTTGCCAGATTCTGCAGGGTCGGCCAATGTCCTTCCTTGTGGACACTCGGACTGCCAGCTCTTCAACGCTCCTGCTCTCAATAGGATTCGTCTTTTTCTGGAACTCCGGCTTCATTGGGGCGGAAAACGGGCTCCCCTACGCGGGTCCTTTTACGCAACTTTTCTGGCGGTACCTTGCCCTTGCCCTGCTGGTGACAGCCTACCTGCTGCTGCGGGGTCGGCTCTTCCGTCCGGCCTTGGCAAGCGCGGCGCCGGCGGCGGTGGTGGGGGTTCTGGCCCATGCCGTGTGGCTTAGTTGCACCCTTCTGGCAATTGATGCCGGCGTACCAGCGGGGATTGTCGCCCTCGTGGTGGCATTGCAGCCACTGGCGACGGGAGCCTTGTCCGGCTGGGTGGTCGGGGAACGCGTCTCGGCCCTTCGCTGGGCGGGACTCCTGATCGGATTTGCCGGCGTGGCGGTGACGGTTTTGGCCCGCATGCGTGGCGCGGAGGTGGTGCCCGGCTACGGCTACGCGCTTCCCTTCGGAGCCGCTCTTGCCATGACGGCGGCCAGCCTTCTGCAGCGGCGCATCAAAGTGCGTCGACCGGAAAACATCCTGCCGATGGATCAGCTCCTCTTCGTGCAAAGCGTGGTCTCTTGTCTGGTTCTCTTTGCGCCGGCCCTTCTCTTCGAAGACATGGCGACGCAATGGAGCGGGGAGTTTGTAGTGACGCTGGCCTGGCTGGTCGGTGCGGTTTCCCTGCTCGCCTATGTTCTCATGTTCATGCTGCTCGCACGGGTGGATGCCGCCCGTGTGGCGAGCCTCTTCTATTTCGGTCCGCCGGTGACCATGCTCATGGCGTGGGTCATGTTTGGGGATGAGGTTCAACTCATGGACGGGGTGGGATTGGCCATCGTCGCAGCAGGCGTTCTGCTGACGCAGAAGCGGGGCCGAGGACCCGAGGATACTATTTGATAAGGTTCATCGGGAGGACCTCCGATTTTTCTCCGTAATTTTGGTTCCCCGTAAAAAGAAGGTAAAGATTTTGTTTTTTTGATCTTCCATTCGCGGCAGCGGCGCGAACGGCAAAATTACGAATAATGGAATTAAAAAGCGGGCAGGAAAACGTAGGGCAGGGCAGAGGCCGCGCCGCTTTCACCCTCGTGGAAATCATGGTGGTGGTGGTGATCATCGGCCTGTTGTCGAGTGTCGCCGTTCCCGCTTTCCAGAAGATTCAAAATTCGGCGAAAATGGGTCGTCTCGCGAATGATTTCCGCATCTTTGCCACGGCGATCCAGACCTTCTCGCTCGAGCAGGGTTATTATCCGGAAGACTCGGGTTCCGGAGATATCCCGACCGGGTTCGGTCCGTACATCAGCGTCGCGGCGTGGAACAAAGGTCCCTCGATCGGAGGGGTCTGGGACGTGGAGAAGGACGACAATGGCGTCACATCCGCCATTGGAGTGCACGGACAAACGGTCGAAGATGCCTTTTTGCTCCGCTTTGACGAAAAGTACGATGACGGCGACTTAAGCAGCGGCATCTTCAGAAAGATCGCCGGCGACCGCTATTACTGGATCGTGGCGAAGTAGCGGTTGCAAAGGAGCGGGACCGGCCCCGGTTGACGCTCTGCCTTGCCAAGTCCGCAACTGCAGGACTAAATAAAGAGTATGGCTCCCCGCCGCTTCTTTTTCTGGGTCCCTTCGCTTGTTATTGGGATCACGATCACCGCTGTCGCCGTATGGTTTTTCCGGGAGCGGTTGCGGCCGGAACCGATCGGGGCGGAAGCGGAACGCCTGCTTGCGAAGTTTCACGCGGAGGGCCTGGATTACGCCGATCCGGCTTATTGCGTAGAGTGCCACGGGGAAGCGACGGAAGCATGGCGCGGCTCGCATCACCATCTCGCGAATGCGCCCCTTGGAGAAGCCGACTGGGAACGGCTCCTGAAGGAGCGCGGAGAACTTACCCGGGAGCGCGGCCTGCGCTGGAAGCGGGGCGAAGGCGCTCCGGTGCTGGAGGAGGAAGGTGGGGACACGCGGTATCCGGTCATCGGTTCGATCGGCCTGACACCGCTCATCCAGTATATGCATCTTGCCCCGGACGGACGCCTGCAGGCGCAGGACGTGGCATGGGATACGGAAAAGGAGGAATGGTTTTCCGTTTTCGAGCGCGACGACGTAGAGCCGCGGGTACGTGGCGAATGGGGCCATTGGACAGGTCAGGGAATGAACTGGGACGCCAACTGCGCCTATTGCCACATGACGGAGTACGAGAAGGGTTATGATGTTGTGGAAGATCGCTACAACCGGGAGTGGGCGCACATGGGCATCACCTGCGCGCAATGCCATCCCGGCATGAAAACCCACCTTTCCCAGATCCGGAACGGAAATGAAGCATGGACGGAGACGCTCAGCGACGAACAGATCATGGAAAGCTGCGC
Source organism: uncultured Puniceicoccaceae bacterium (assembly GCA_964345345.1). GTDB lineage: Bacteria > Verrucomicrobiota > Verrucomicrobiia > Opitutales > Oceanipulchritudinaceae > Oceanipulchritudo. Next base: position 6,976 of record CAYFRH010000015.1, read on the forward strand.
TGCTTGCCACGCGCGGCGGGAGGAGCTGACGCCCCACAAATTCCGGCCCGGAGATGACTTTGAGGACCACTTTCATCTCGCCCTTGCGAGCCAGCTCGGCATCTACCATCCGGATGGGCAGGTGATTGGGGAAAACTACGTATTCGGGTCCCTTACGATGAGTTCAATGGGACATGCCGGGGTCACCTGCATGGACTGTCATGATCCGCACAGTCACGAGTTGATCCTGCCGGCGCAGAACAACGCACTCTGCCAGCGCTGCCACGGCAGCGGGTTGGAAGATGCCCCAATTATCGAGCCTCTGGAGCACAGTCGGCACCCGGCGGGATCGACGGGCAACCAGTGTATCGAATGCCACATGCCCGTGACCCATTTCATGGCCCGGGACGGAAGGCGCGACCATTCCTTCAGTAATCCCGATCCACGCCTGACCCTTGAGATGGGGATTCCCAATGCCTGTACCGAATGCCACGGTGACCAGTCCGTGGAATGGTCCCGCGAGAAGGCGGAGGAATGGTACGGTGCGGATATGAATGCGGAGCGGCGCGAGAAGGCGCGTCTGGTGCATGCCATTGAAGGTGAAGAAGAGGGCGGAAGCGCGCTTGCGGAGCGCCTGCGCGCGGCCATCCGGGAGGAGGATAACCGCTTCTGGCGGGCCAGTTTCGTGGGCATGCTTCCCTACGTTCCGCCGGAACCGGAAACGGGGGAACTGCTCGAGGACATGGTCCGCGATCCGGATGCGCTGGTCCGGGCTTCGGCGATTCGCGCCAACGGCCTGGGCTGGGCGGAAGAGGCCCTGCGTCGGGAATTGATGCAGGATTCCTCCCGGAGTGTCCGTCTGGCGGCTTCGCTTGTTCAGCCCGGCATGCCGACAATGTCGGAGGAAGCGTCGGCGGAGCTGCGCGCCTATCTTGAGCATACCGCCGATACGGTGGGCGGGGCTCTGCGCCTTTCCCGCTACTGGCAGGAACGCGGGGAGGACGATCGGGCGCTTCCGTTAGCCCGTCGATCGGTGGAATTTGAACCCCTCAATCCGGAGACGCGACGCCTTGCCGCCATTGAACTGCATCGCCTCGGGAAAAGCTACGAGGCGCGGGAACAACTTGACCGAGCCCTCGCAATGGATCCGGGCAACGCCCGCGTCCTTTTCAACATGGGACTTCTCAACGTGGAGAGCGGCGACTTGCGCGCGGGCCTGCAACGGCTGCGGGAAGCTGTCGAAGCCGATCCGCAGTACGCCGATGCATGGTACAACCTGATCGTACTGCAGTGGCAGCAGAATCGCCGGAAAGAGGCTCTTCGTCTCCTTGGGGAAGCGGAGCGGCAATTGCCCGGCCACCCGCGCCTGCGGCAACTGCGCCGGGCCTTCGGCGGGTGAATACAATAAGAAACCCCACCGGAGGCGGGGCCAACCGGCGGGGTTTGCGGGGGGATCAGGGGAAAGAAATTAGCGGCTTACAAAAGCGGCTCGATCTGCTTCACGAAGACCTTCTTCGGCGTGTAGCCAACGTGCTTTTCAACAATTTCGCCTTCCCGATTGATCAGGAAACTGGTCGGAATACCCCGTATTCCACCGAATTTTCCGGCAACTTTCTGGTCACCCATAACGAGGGGATAATTGATTCCCATCTTTTCGGCAAAGGGCTTCACGGTGTCGGCGCCGCCGCGGTCAAGGGAGATGCCGACGACGACAAAACCGTCGTCACCGTATTCTTTCTGCAGTTCGATAAATTCCGGGATGCCCTTACGGCATGGGGGGCACCAAGTCGCCCAGAAATCGAGGAGAACGACCTTGTCTTCGAAATCACTGGACTGGACCGTTTCTCCTTCGAGATTGCGCAGGCTCCATGAAGGGGCTTGCGCCGATTCTCCGGTGGTGCCGCCTCCGGCAACGCCGGCGGCCTGAACCGTCGCTGGAGGGAGGCCGAGGCTCGACGTAATCGCCGAGCAGGCCCCGCAACTGCCCGTCGTGCCAGCGACGAGAACGTAGGTGGCAATGCCGCCTACAGCGAGGAGCGCGAAGGTGTTGCGCTTAAGAAAGCGCGTGAATGCGGAAGATGCTTCTTCGGACATGCTCTTACGATGGAGTGGGTTGCGGGTTTATTCCAGCGCAGGCATGATTTTTCGGAGGGCAGGAATGGTCGTCGTTTGTACGGCCGGGGCTTATCCCCCCGCCCGCAGTGTCTTAGGATGTCGGGGCCCGCGCACAAGGCGAGGTCCGATCCGGATGCCCCCGGGGCCGTTCATCCCATGAGCTGGCTTTCGTGGAGGCCACGGAAAAGGTCGTCTTCGAGGAGTTCGTCGAAGGACCCATCGCGACGGATGCGACCGTCGTCGAAAAGGAGCAGGCGCTCCGCGATCCGGATGGTGGCGAAGCGATGCGCGATCAGAATAAGGGTCCGGGTGCGGGCGAGTTCGCGCAGGGCTTCCTGAATCCGCGCCTCACTGCCGGCGTCGAGGGCGGAGGTGGCCTCGTCGAGGATGAGAACGGGGGCGTCTTTCAGAATGGCCCGGGCAAGGGCGAGTCGCTGCCGCTGGCCGCCGCTGAGGCGGATGGCGTTTTCGCCCACCCTTGTTTCGTATCCATTGGGCAACTGCTCAATAAATTCGGCCGCATTGGCCTTGTCGGCCGCCCGGCGCATCTCTTCCCCGGAAACCCCCGGACTGGCGAGGAGGAGGTTTTCCCGGATGGTGCCGTTAAAGAGGACGGGTGCCTGCGGAACAAAGGCAATGCGCTGTCGCAAGTCCGCTTTGCGCAACTCACGCAGGTCGACGCCGTCAAAGAACAAAGCTCCTTTTTGCGGATCGTAGAAGCGTGGGAGCAGCTTGACGAAGGTGGATTTTCCCGAGCCGCTGGGTCCGACGAGGGCGAGGGTGGTGCCGAAGGGAATCTCCAGGTGTTCGACGGCAAGATCCGGCCGTGCGCTTTCCTCGTAGTAGCGGAATTCCATCCCCCGGAAAGCGAGGTTGCCGCGGGCAAAGGCGAGGGAACGGCCGGCGGCGGGATCCCGTACCGTTTCCTCCTCGGTCAGAACTGTTTCGATGCGTTCGAAGGACCCGCTCGTCCGCTGTACCCCGTTGAGCATTTTTACGAGGCGCTTGATGGCGTCGACAGTAAAGAAGAGGGCGGCTCCCATGGCCGCAAAAGAGGAGAAGCCGACCCCCTCGCGGTAGGAATAAATGAAGGCGAGGGAGACCATCGTTACCGCGAGCAGTTCCATGAAAGGCTGCGTCAGGTGGTAGTACTTCGCGATTTTCATGGCGAAGCGGTTGTAGGCCCGAAGTTTGTGCAGAAATCGGTCCTCCTCGCTTTCCTGTAAATTAAAGGAGCGGACCTCGACGACGCCGCGCAGGTTTTCCGCCATGATGTCGGTTAATTCCCCGAGCGTCTGCTGCAATTCAGCGGAGCGTCGCCGGAGATGGCGGCCAATGTAGAGAACGGGCCACACAATCAAGGGGGCCAGGGCGCCAAGGAGAAGGATGAATCCGATCTGCTGCTGGGAAATGGAGAGGTAGATCAGGTAGCCAAGGCCGGCAAGGAAGGTAAAGGGCTGCACAAAAGCATCCCGCGCCACCGTTTGCAGGGCTTGCTGTACCTGCAGGGTATCGCCAACCAGCTTGGCCATGAGATCGCCTGACTGGCGCCGCTCAAAATAGGCAATGGGGAGTACCTGCAGCTTGTCGAAAAGCTGTTTCCGGACATCGAGAAGTATATTCTGCGTCGTCCAATGGAGAAAGTACTGGTTGGCATAGCTGGCGAAACCGCGGACAAGGAAGACCGCCGGCAGCAGGCTGGCGATCCCGACAAGGTAGAGGAGGGAATATTCGGTCTCGCTCTCTTCGAATATGCGCCGAAAGACGTGCTGGACGAAAAACGGGACGCCGAAACCACTGGCAATGCCGGCGACAACACCCGCGAGGATGCCAATGAGCAACAACCGCCAGTGGCTGCGGGCAAGGGCCTTGTAACGCTGGAAGACCATGGAACGGACAAATCTACCGGCTCGCGGTTTCCTTTGACAAATCCTCATTTGCGGCCGCGTACACGTCGGGATAACCGGGCCCGCGGGCCTTGAAGCGCTTGTGCATCCAGAAATACTGGTCGGGAGCGGCGCGGGCGAAGCGTTCCATTATTTTATTCGTTTCCCGCCCGTCGGCATCGGGATTCTCGCTGGGGAGATCCGTGCGTTCCGGTTCGATGATGATGCGGTAGCGTCCATCCGGGGTGCGGTAGCCGTAGAACGGGACAATGGCGGCCCGGCCCATGCGGGCAATCCGGCCGGTGGCAGTGTTCGTGATGGCGGGAATTCCGAAAAAAGGGAGTATTTCGCTGTACTTGATCCGTTTGCCCTGGTCAGGCGTGTAGAGAACATGGCGCCCCTGCCGCAGAGTGCGGATGAAGGCGCGCGTGTCGCGGAAAGGAATAAGGCTGTCCATGTACTTTCGCCGGATTTGCTGCATTTCCTCACGCAGGCGCGGCTGGTTAAGCGGGCGCCAGAGGCAGCCGTAGGGAACGCGCAGGATGAGCAGGCGTCCGGTCAATTCCATGCAGGTGAAATGCCCCGCGAGAAGCAGGGCGCCCCGTCCGGACTGGCGCACCTTTTCGAGGTGCTCAAGTCCCTCGAATTTCACCAGCGGTTCCAGCTTTTCAGGAGGTGCGTACCACGCCAGACCGAGTTCGAAAAGCCCAATGCCGGCGGCGGCGTAGTGTTCGCGGGCAAGGCGCCGTTTTTCCTTCTCGCTCCATTCCGGGAAGCAGAGCCGCAGGTTGGCGAGGACGACCCGCTTTCGCACCGGGACGACGTACCAGACAAACAGGCCGAGCATGCGGCCCATTTTCTGTAACCATGGCACGGGCAGACGCGCCGAGCAGCGGAGAAAGAGAATTCCCAGCATGGCGGGAAAATTGCCGGGACGCCAGGACGCGGCGGCGGAGTCATGGCCTTCCATAGCGGAGTCAGCTTGGGCTTTGCCCTTTCCCTTGCAACAGGGAAAACCGAGAAAGAATTTGCTGCTTTTCGCCCCCTGTGGTCAAAACCGCAGTAAGCATCCCATTTTCAATTCCGAATGATTCCCCGTCCGACTGAACCCCCGTACTGCGATTACGAAAATCCCTGTCCCCGGGCCGCGCCGCTGAGCCGCCTGCTCCCAACCTTCGGGTTTTATCAGCGCATGGCCCGGCTCGTTCTCGTCAGTTCCGCGAAGGCTAAGCGCGGACGCTTCGACGACGAGGCATTTTATTGCGCGAGCCTGCGCACGCGGAAGATTTTCGAAAAGTGCGGCTGTCCCGTAAAGATTGAAGGCACGGGCAACCTCGCGGGCCTTTCCGGGCCAATGGTCCTGATCGGCAACCACATGAGCACGGCGGAAACCTTCCTCCTCGCAAGCTTGGTCCTGCCTTTCATGCCGATGACCTTTGTTGTTAAACGGTCCCTCGTGGAGTACCCGGTTTTCAAGCACATTATGCTTTCCCGCAACCCGGTCATTGTCGGCCGCGAAAATCCGCGCGAGGACCTGCGTGCCGTCCTGGAGGGCGGGCAGGAACGCCTGCGGCAGGGAACCAGCCTGACGGTCTTTCCGCAACGAACACGGACGGTGACTTTTGATCGCAGCCAGTTCAACACTATCGGGGTCAAGCTGGCGCGGAAAGCGGCGGTGCCGGTGGTTCCGCTGGCTCTGAAGACCAATGCCTGGAGCAATGGTAAATGGTTCAAGGACTACGGCCCATTCCTGCCCGGGGAAGGCATGCGCTTCTCTTTCGGGGAGCCACTCGATTCCGGCACCGGCGACAAAGTCCTTCATGAGAAGGTGGTCGCTTTTATCGAGGCCCATCTCCGCGAATGGGGGGTGCCCCTCGCCGGATAAGCGCGTGCCGCCCTTTCTCCTTTTCAGTCGGGAAGACATCTGCAAGCTGACGTGGCCATATGCTGGACCTGAAGTATTTCCGGGAAAATCTTGAAGCGGTACGCGCAGGCGTGGCGCGGAAAAAATTCGCTTGCGACGTCGATGCCCTTGTGGATCTGGATCAACAGCGCCGCTCCATTATCCGCGAAACAGAGGATCGCCGCGCGGCGCAAAAAGCGGCCAATGCTGAGATGGCCAAACTGGACAAGAAAAGCGAGGCCTTTCAGGCGAAAGTAAAGGAGATGCGGGCGCTTTCGGCCGAGGTTAAGGAGCTGCAGGCAAAGCAGGGCGAGATTGAGGCGAAGTGGGAGGCTGCATGGATGACCATGCCAAACCTCCCTCATGATAGTGTTCCGGACGGAGAAAGCGAAGACGATAACGTTGTATTTCACACCCACGGCGATCCTGCCGCGATCGGAGACAAGGCCGTCGCCCACTTTGACCTGCCCTGGTTTTCCCGCCTCGTCGACCTCGAGCGCGGCGGCAAGATCGCCGGAGCCGGTTGGCCCGTGTTCCGCGGCCCCATGGCCAAGCTCGTCCGCGTACTCGTCGATTTCTTCCTCGAGGAGAATGCCCGTGCCGGGTATGAGGAAATTCATCCGCCCCTGTGCGTGAACGCTGCCAGCGCTACCGCGACCGGTCAACTTCCTGACAAGGAGGGCCAGATGTATCACGTTCCCGGGGAGGACCTTTATCTGATTCCGACCGCCGAGGTCCCGGTGACCAACCTTTTCCGCGATGAAATTCTCGAGGAAACCTCCCTGCCGCGCAAAGCCTGTGCTTACACGCCGTGCTTCCGGCGCGAAGCGGGGAGCTATGGCAAGGAGGTGCGCGGCCTCAACCGCGTGCACCAGTTTGATAAAGTCGAACTCGTGCAATGGACACGCCCGGAACAATCCTTTCAGGGGCTCGAGGAGTTGCGCGAGCACGTGCAGAGCCTTGTTGAGCGGCTCGAACTTCCCTACCGAACCCTCCTCATGTGCGCGGCGGACATCGGGTTTCCCCATGCGAAGCAGTACGATGTGGAGGTATGGGCGGCGGGTCAGCAACGCTGGCTGGAAGTTTCCAGCGCCAGTTGTTTCACGGACTTCCAGGCCCGCCGGGCGAACATACGTTATCGGGACGCCAACGGGAAACCGCAGGTCGTGCATACCCTCAATGCTTCCGGGCTTGCCGTGCCACGGGTGCTGGCGGCGATCCTTGAAAACAACCAGCAGGCCGATGGCTCCGTGCGGTTGCCGCCGGTCCTTGCGCAACGCTTCGGCGAAGCGGTGCTCCGTCCGGAGGCGGAATGAAGAATGAGCGCCGCGGGAGAAGCGGTTCGCTGTCTTGAAAAAACAGGGATAGAAAAGTTCCTGCATCCCGCATGCCGGGAATTCCTGGAGAAGCTGCCGTCGCAGTCGACGCTGTTGTTGGCCTGTTCCGGCGGTGGGGATTCCGTCTTTATGGTTCTCGTCCTCGCCGCGCTGAGCCGCAGGCAGGGACTTGGTCTTGAACTCGCGCATGTTCATCACGGTCTGCGTGGAGAGGCGGCCGATGCGGATGCCGCTTATGTCGACCGATTGGGAGCCGAACTCGCCCTTCCGGTCTGGCAGCGGCAGCTTCGGCCGCCGGCGGACGCCTCGGAAGCCGCCTTGCGGGATTTGCGCTACGGGGAGTTGGCGCGGCTTTATGCGGATCGCGGGGCGGCCGCTCTTTGCCTCGGGCAACACGCGGATGACCTTGTCGAGAACCAGTTGATGGCGCTGCTTGGCGGCGCCAGTCCCGCGAAGCTGGCCTCCCCACGACCCGTGCGCAGTTTCCCCGACGGAACGGTGCGACTGCGTCCCCTTTTGCGGATGACGCGCGGAGTTATCCGCGGGCAGCTGAACGCGATGGGCGTTGCCTTCTGCGCTGATGCCAGCAACGAGGAGCCCGGCCCTCTGCGCAACTACCTGCGGCTCGAAATTCTTCCCCGCCTTTGCCGCCGCGCCCCCCAGGATATTGCCGCCGCAGCGGGGTACACCCAGGAACGGATGATCGAACAGCTGGATCTTCTCGACCACCTCGTCCGCCAGAGCGGGATCGATCTTGGCAATTCCACCGGGCTGGACCTCACCCCGGTCGCCGGGTTGCCTCGGGCAATATGGCGCGAATTGCTGCTGCGCTGGTGGTTTCGCCATCATGCGGGCACGGAAATCACCCGGTCGGCCATGGAAGCGGTCCTTTGCGGCCTGGGAGCGGAGGAGGAACGGAATATCCAGCTTTCCGCCGCCCTGCGCCTCCGTATCCGGGATGGTTGGCGGATTGTTTGCGAACCCGTCGCCGTGCCTTCGGCAAGCTCATGGACCCGCGGGGCCAACTGGGCATGGGCGTCCGGTCCGCTTTTTCTGCCCGGAGGAGCCCGCCTCGAAGGCCGTCTCCGTCGTTGGGAAAAAGAGGAAGTCCCGCCCTACAGGCACGCCGATGCGAAGACGGAAGCCTGGCTGGCCGTGGCCGGAAATTCCCTTCAGGTGCGCCCGTGGCGGGCCGGGGATCGCTACCGGCCTTTGGGTGCGCCCGGCCGGCGCAAATTGCAGGACCTTTTTACGGACGCGCGGCTTACTCCTGAACAAAAAAGGAACTTACCGGTCCTAATGACTTGTTCCGGAGAAATTCTCTGGATCCCCGGATTTCCTCCGAGCCACTATTTCCGCATTGAAGCAAACAACAATTGGGCTCTTCAGTTGACTTACTACAAGGCCCCCTCAGGTTTTCCGCATTCAGTATCATGGCGACGCAACCCGATCCAAAACGCAATAAGCCCCTGAACAATGGGAGCCAGTTCCGGATGCTCAGCATCTGGCTTCTGGTCTTTTTTGTCATTTTTACGCTTCTCTATTTTGCCAACTCCGACCTGCAACAGCCCAACAAGCTGACCATGCGGGAAGTGATTGAGCAGGCCCAGAGCGAGGACAGCCGTATTGTTCCCGGTGCCGTCCTGAAGTCGAATCCGCAGGGAGGTCCCCGCTGGCACGAGATCAGCGGTAAACTTGAGCAGTCGAACGGAGAGGACGTTCCCTTCGTCGCCAAAGGACAGCTCACCGAAGAGAATCTTGAAATTCTTCAGCAGTCGGGCCTCTTCAAGGAAGAACCGGCCAGCACTCTTGTTGCCGACCTGCTCCTGACCCTTTTGCCGATCGCTCTGATTGTTCTCGTTCTCTATTTTCTCTTTGTGCGGCAGCTCCGCAACGCCGGTAAAGGCGCGATGAATTTTGGCAAAAGCAAGGCTCGCATGCTTACGCGGGACAAAGAAAAAGTAACCTTTAAAGACGTTGCCGGCTGCGACGAAGCCAAGGAAGAAGTCACGGAAATTGTCTCTTTTCTGGAGGATCCAAAAAAATTCCAGCGCATTGGCGGCCGTATTCCCAAAGGAGCTCTGCTGGTAGGCCCACCAGGAACCGGAAAGACCCTCATCGCTCGGGCCGTGGCCGGGGAGGCGGATGTTCCTTTTTTCAGTATCAGCGGTTCCGACTTCGTGGAAATGTTTGTGGGCGTAGGCGCTGCCCGCGTCCGCGATATGTTTGAACAGGGCCGGAAAAACGCGCCTTGCATTATCTTTGTCGACGAAATCGACGCCGTCGGGCGCCAGCGCGGAGCCGGCCTCGGAGGCGGCAATGATGAACGCGAGCAAACCCTCAATTCGCTCCTCGTCGAGATGGACGGTTTTGACGGCCATGAAGGCGTTATCATCATGGCCGCGACGAACCGTCCCGACGTTCTCGACGGAGCTTTGTTGCGTCCCGGACGCTTTGATCGGCAGATCATGATCGATCTTCCCGATTTATCCGGACGGGAAGAAATCCTCCACGTTCATGCCAGAAAGCTGAAGTTGGCGGAGGATCTCGACCTCTCCGTTGTTGCCCGGAACACCCCCGGATTTTCCGGAGCCGACCTCGCCAATCTCCTGAACGAGAGCGCCCTTATCGCGGCAAGGTACAATAAGAAGAATATTGACCGCCACGATATCGAAGAGGCGCGGGATAAAATCGCCTATGGGCGCGAGCGCCGAAAACTGATGGACGAGGATGACAAGCGCCGGACCGCCTTTCACGAGGCCGGACATGCCCTTGTTCAAGCGGTGGTCGACGATGGTCACCTTCCCCTGCATAAAGTAACCATCATTCCCCGGGGGCAAGCCCTCGGCCTGACCATGATGCTCCCGAAAAAGGACATCCTCGGCCAATCCAAGAAGCACCTTCTCAACCAGATCTGCTGCGCCATGGCCGGTCGCCTCGGCGAAGAGCTGGAAACAAACGATTTCAGTAACGGGGCTGCGAGCGATATTAAGCAGGCGACCAAGATCGCCCGCCACATGGTCTGTGACTGGGGAATGAGCGACCTCGGCCCCGTTGCCCTGGGCGAGAATCAGGAACAGGTCTTCCTCGGCAAGGAGATCAACCGCACGCAGAACTACAGCGAATCGACCGCACAGAAAATCGACGCCGCTATCCGCGAAATCATTCAGTCTCAATACGAGCGAGCCCTCGCCATCATTGAGGAAAAGCGCGAAGCTCTCAGGGCCACGGCGGAAGCCTTGCTCCAGTTTGAGACCATCGAGGGAAAACACGTGTACGAGATTCTCCAATACGGCGAGATTCGTTCCCCGGTGGAGGGCATTAAAGATCGTGCCGATACGGAAGACGAGGATGAGGAGGACGACGCCGAAGCCAAGAAACCCGTCGGCGAAAAAGACGAGGACGACAAAGGCCTGAGCCCGGAAACGGCCCCCGCTCCGGCCTGAGGAGCGTAGCATCGGCTGCACGGTAGCATCG
>CAYFRH010000015.1:17772-32569 GCA_964345345.1 uncultured Puniceicoccaceae bacterium
GAAACGGCCCCCGCTCCGGCCTGAGGAGCGTAGCATCGGCTGCACGGTAGCATCGACCGCCCCGTAGCATCGACCGCATTGTAGCATCGACCGGTTAGGTCGATGATGGAGCCGTAAAGGAAGGATCATCCGCCTCACGGCGGGATGCTACGGAAGGATCATCCGCCTCACGGCGGGATGCTACGGGGGGATCATCCGCCTCACGGCGGGATGCTACGGAAACCACGGAAAACTCTGTGGGAGTTGCGGAATGGAGCCACCCAACGGACTCGAACCGTCGACCTGCTCATTACGAGTGAGCTGCTCTACCAACTGAGCTAGGGTGGCTGTGGAAAAGGACCATAACTGGAAAGCGGGTCGCGGCATGGCAACCGAAAAATCAAGGCTGCAGGCGGTCCTTTGCCTTCTTGCGAATTTTTTGCATTGCCATGGGCGAACCCTGTGCTTTCGGTGATCGTTTTTCCCGAAAAGGAACCGCAATCGAGCAGTGCGCGCATGAAACAGATCACGATCCAGACCAAAGACCGGAAGAAAACGGGCCGATCGGCCAACAAAACGCTTCGGCGTGAAGGCCGCATTCCGGCCGTTTTTTACGGTGAATCGGGCAATCGCCTCCTCTCCCTCAACAATCACGATTTCGGATTGAAGTACCGCGAGATCTCAGGAAAGGCGGCCCTGATCGAACTTAAAATGGAAGGGGGCGAGGATGGTTCCTTTGCCATTATTCAGGAGATGCAGCGCAATTCGCGGTCCGACGCCTTTGTCCACATTGACTTTAAGGAGATCGTCCGGGGCCAGGAAATGGAGGTTTCCATTCCGCTCAACACACTCGGTACTCCCGACGGCGTGAAGAATTACGGCGGCGTCCTCGAGGTCTCGGCCACGGAGCTTCGCGTCCGGTGTCGCCCGCGCAACCTTCCCGAGGGAATCAGCCTTGATGTCTCCGACCTGGAAATCGGCAAGACGATGCACCTTTCCGAGTTGGAAGCGCCCGAAGGCGTGACCTTCCTCGACGATCCCGACATGGTCGTCGTTTCCTGCGTGGGCGCTTCCGACGGTGCCTCCGGTGCCGGGGAGGAAGAGGAAAGCGAAGCTGAAGCCGGTGAAGAAGGCGACGGAGCGGCTGCTATTTCCGAAGAAGAGAGCGGCGCGGAAAGCTGAGCCGGCCTCTTCTTCCTTTTTTTGTTCTTTGCATGCAATCGGTGCGTGTCATCGCGGGCCTCGGAAATCCCGGCCCGCGCTACGATGGGACACGCCACAACATCGGGTTTTCCGCCGTGGAGCGTTTGGCCGCGCGCCACGCCGCCTCATGGAAAACGGAAAACCGCCTCCGTGCCCAGACCGCCTCCATCGTTCTCGACGGCAAGCCCGTTTTGCTGTCAAAACCGCAAACGTTCATGAATGCCAGCGGCAAGGCCGTGGCTGCGGTTTGCCGCTATTTCAAGTGGGCGCCGGCCAACGTGCTGGTGGTGTACGACGAAATGCAGCTTCCGGTGGGTTCATTCAAACTGAACACGACCGGAAGCGCGGGTGGACACAATGGCCTGGCCGACATTATCCAGTTACTGGGGAGAGATTTTCCCCGACTAAGACTCGGTATTGGCGGAAACCCGCACCCGGAGATGTCCCTCACCGATTATGTTCTCGGTCGCTTCAACGCGGACGAGAATGCTCGTCTCGCCGCGCATTGGGACACTATTCTCGATGCCATGGAGCTGGTCGTCCGCAAAGGACCCCTGCTCGCCGCCAACACTTTGAATCAACGAAAACGACAACATGAGCGACCCAACCAAACGGAACTACCAACTGACCGTCATTCTTGACACCCGTAACTACGAAGCTCCGGTGGAAACGCTGGAGGAAAAACTCACCAGCATTCTCAGCGAACTCGGCGGGGAAGTCGGTAAAATGGAAAACCTCGGACGAATGGAATTCGCCCGCCTTCCCGACGAGCACCACACCGGCGATACCTACATTACGGTGGAGGCCAGTGGTCCGGCGAACTTGCCGGGCGACCTACAGGAGAGAATCCGCCTTGATGGGGAAATCAAGCGCGTGATGGTCCGCGCCGGTTAACGTCCCCATCCCGCAAACGGAGGCAGCACGATGGCATCTTACAATAAAGTCATGCTCATGGGAAACCTTACCCGGGATCCCGATGTGCGCACGACCACCGGCGGTACCACTATCGCCAAATTCGGGCTGGCGGTAAACCGCCGCTTCCGTAGCCGCGACAATGAGCAACGGGAGGAGACCACTTTCGTCGACATCGACGCTTTTGGAGCCCAGGCGGACGTCCTTTCAAAATATTGCCAGAAAGGGTCGCCGCTTTTTGTGGAGGGCCGCCTCCGTCTTGATCAGTGGCAGACCAACAACGGCGAAAACCGCTCCAAGTTGGTCGTCGTATTGGAAAACTTTCAGTTCCTCGGGCGTGCTGGCGAAGCTGGTGTCAACGAAGGCGGTGGCAGCGGGAGCGGCAGCTACGGGGGAAAGGCTTCGGCGGCCGAAGGCGGCGAAACCGGCAGGTCCGAACCCAAAAGCGGAAGTGGCGGAAATGATTTTCAGGACGACGAAGACATTCCCTTTTAATTCAACAATTACTGCCCAATAATTTTCAACGAAACGACTTACTTTCCACCCTTACGGAGAACAAACCATGGCAAATGCAGAACTTTTACTCCTCGAACCGATCGAGTACCTCGGTGATGAAGGCGATACCGTCCGCGTCGCGGCCGGATATGCGCGCAACTACCTCCTTCCCCGCGGCAAGGCCATTCCGGTCACACGGGCGAATAAGAAGCAGATTGAATCCCTGCGGACCCGCGCAGAACGCCGCCGCGCCACGGAGCTGGAATCGGCTGAAGCGAGTAAGAACAAGCTCGCCGGCATGAATGTGGTGTTTGCAATGAAAACGGGTCCGGGAGGCAAGATGTTCGGCGCGATTACGGCACAGGACCTCATCGACCGCATCGCGGAGGAGGGGGTTAAGCTCGAGAAAAAGCAGGTCAGCTTATACAATCCGGTGAAGAGCCTTGGTAAACATACCACCCGCGTCCGCTTGCATCCGGAGGTGACGATGGATTTTGAGTTCGAGGTGGTTTCGGAAAACCCGATCGAGGCAGAAGGCGAAGAAGCGGCCCAGCAGGAAGCTTAAGGCCTTGCCTCCGGGACACGCCCGCGTTGAACGGACCACGTACCCGCGCTCATGAGCGATGAAGCCCGCCGCGTTCCTCCGCACAGCCTGGAGGCGGAAGAAGGCCTGCTTGGTTCATGCCTGATCGATCCCGGGCAGGATATTCTTTCCGCCTGCATGGAAGTGGGGCTGCGGGCCGAGGCCTTTTTTAAGCCTGCCCACCAAGTCGTCTACCAGATTCTTAACGATTTATTCGAAAAGGGGGATCCGGTCGACGAAGTCACCGTCTTAAACGCGTTGCAAAGCCGCACCGTCGGCAACATCGAATGGCTGAAGCAGCAACAACGCTTCACGGATCCGCATACGCCGCTGATCCAGATGATTGGTGGGGCTGGTACGCTTGTCGGACTCACGGACCGGATCGAGTCCATTGCGAACGCCCGGCACTGGCTGGAGATTGTCCGGCAGAAGTGGCTGTTGCGCCGGCTGATTCAGACGGCGGGGACGATCGCGGAGGAAGCGTACGTGAACCAAGACCAGCTCGACCACTTCATCGATTCGGTAGAGCAGCAGATCCTCGCTATCAACGAGGAGCAGGTGGACAATTCCGCTCAGAAGTTCGAGCAGGCGATCGACGAGGCGGGCCATCTTATTCAGCATATTCTGGCCGGTAATCAGGAGGACGGCGTTCTGACGGGCTACACCGATGTCGACAAGATGACTTTCGGCTTGCACTCCGGGCAGATGGTCATCCTCGCGGCTCGCCCTTCCATGGGGAAAACCTCCTTGGGCATGAACATTGCCGAAAACGTGGGCCTGCCATTAAAAGGAAATCCGAAAAGCGTACTCGTCTTCAGCCTGGAAATGCCTTCGGAACAGCTGGCCATGCGGATGCTTTGCGGGCGGGCGAAGGTTAGCATGCGTCGGGTACGCGACCGCATGCTCGGAAAGGAACAACAGCGGGAGCTGGGTAAGGCGGCGACGGTGCTGCGGGCCGCCCCGCTCTGGGTGGACGATACCAGCGGACTCAATATCCTGCAATTGCGCGCAAAGGCGCGGCGCCTCCGCAAGCAGCACAGCATCGACCTTGTCGTCGTCGATTACCTTCAGCTTATCAGCGGGACGGATGCCCGCGTTCCCCGGGAGCAGCAAATTTCCGAAATCAGCCGGGGCCTGAAAGCGATGGCGAAAGAGTTGGACCTGCCCGTACTGGTTCTCAGCCAGCTTAACCGTGCTTCCGAGAAAGAAAACCGCCAGCCGCGGATTTCAGATTTGCGGGAGTCCGGTTCCATTGAGCAGGATGCGGACGTGGTTTTCCTCCTTTCGGCACGGCTGAAAACAGAAGAAGAAAACGAAATTCCGCAGGCGGCGCGGGATCGGGAGCTCATTATCGCCAAGCAGCGGAACGGGCCGACGGGTAGTGTGCCGCTTACCTTCATTCCCGAATTTACTCGCTTTGAAAATCACACCCCCCAGCGTGAGCCCTGATTTGATGAACGCCTTGCAGCGCATTCTTCCCCTCTTTCTCTTGGTCGCCTTGGCGGTGAATCTCACCGCCCAACAGATGGGTTCGACCGAGCAACGCACCGTTGGCGACATTGAGATCGAGTTCGTCGACATCCGGAATGTAAGTGACGAAGCGATCCTTGCGCGCATTCAGATCCGCGAAGGAATGCCCTTCGACCGCAACCTTGTCGATCGTTCCATTCGCAGCCTCTATGGAACGCGGCTCTTTGACTTCATCGAGGCCCGTACCGAGGAAATGGGCCGTGGGGAAGTCCGGGTGATCTTCACTGTGCAGGCGCGCTACTCCATCGCCTCCATCCGGATTCGCGGCAACGAGGATAAAAACACGCGCCGGCTCCGGCGCGAGGTGGAAAGCGAGATTGGACAGAGCCTCGACGAGCGGCGCATCCGCCGCGACGCCGACAAGATTCTCGAATTTTACCGCGACAAGGGCTACACGGAAGCGAGTGTCGATTACAGCATCGAGCGCGATGCGGAAACGGGGGAGGGGGTCGTCACCTTTATCGTCAACGAGGGCCAAAAACTGAAGATTAGCGACATCTCCTTCGTTGGAAACACGGCTTTTTCCGGCCGTAAGCTGCGCGGGCAAATGGAAACGCGCAAGCACTGGTTCCTGTCCTGGCTGACCGGCTCCGGCCGTTTCGACGAAGCGACGTTCCAGGAAGACCTCGAACGGCTCCGGACCCGTTACCTGAACGCGGGCTACCTTGACGTCAGCATCCCGGAATCGAACGTCTCCCTCGATTATCCCAGTCCGAAAAAAATCGATATCACCATCCGCATTGACGAAGGCCGGCAGTACCGGGTGGGCGACATTCGCTTTGAAGGAAACACTATATTTCCGACCCCGGTTCTCTTCGCCTCTCTCAACCTCCTACCCGGGGACGTCTTTTCGCCCGAAGTGCTCGATAAGGATGTGGAGCGGCTGACCAATATTTACGGGTCGCGCGGTTACCTTGATACCTCCGTCCGTCCGGAACGGCGTGCGAATATCAAGACCGGGAATATCGACCTCATTTACCAGATTCAGGAGAGCGAGCGATTCGACGTGGAATCGATCGTCATCGAAGGGAACACGAAGACGAAGAGCACGGTTATTATCCGCGAGCTGGCCCTTGCTCCCGGACGCACCTTCAATCTTGTTTACATGAAAAACAGCGAGGCCGTTCTCCGGAACACCCGCTTTTTTGAGCAGGTGCAGCTCTCTCCGGAATCGACGAATGTTCCCGGGCGGCGGAACCTGAAGATCCGTCTGAAAGAAGGTCGAACCGGCAATTTCCAGTTTGGCGCCGGGTTCAGTTCCATTGAAGACGCCGTCGTCTTCTTTGAAATTTCCCAGTCGAATTTCGACCTTTTTAAGTGGCGGTCGCCCTTCCTGCAGGGGGACGGGCAAAAATTTCGGCTCCGCGGCTCCATTGGTTCGCAATCCAACGAACTGGTCATTGCTTTTGAGGAACCATGGCTCTTCGAGCGACGCTTAGCCCTTGGAATTGAGTTGTTCCGCCGGGAGACGGACTTCAACAGCACCGCCTACAACGAAATGCGCACCGGTTTCGAAGTATACCTTCGCAAGCGTCTTTTCGGACTCGTCAATGGGCAGCTTGCCTATAATTACCAAATCGTAGATCTGACGGATGTTTCCGTAGCCGCACCCCGGGTGGTCATCAACGAGTCCCGGAACAGCCCCCGCAGCATTTCCAAGGCGACCCTTACCCTCTGGCGAGACACCCGCAACGACCTTATTTTTACAACGCGGGGGAGCCGCATTTCCCTTGAAAGCTCTTTCGCCGGCATCGGCGGGGATACCGAGTATATTAAATTCGAGGGGCGCAGCGCTTTCTTTATCCCGACCTTTGAGTTCGGCGATCAGGTGATTTCCGTTCTCGGCCGTCTTGGTTCCCTTTGGGAATATGGCGGCGAGGACGTTCCCTTTTTCGACCGCTTTTATCTTGGTGGCCCTGAATCGTTGCGCGGATTTGATTTCCGGGATGTCGGCCCCATTGTAAGCCGTGAGCCCATTGGCGGAAATTCCTATGGATTCGGCAGCCTCGAGTATTCGATCAAGGTCGCCGATCCCTTGCGCTTCGCGGTCTTTTACGACTGGGGTTTCGTCAACGAGGATGACTTTGACTTCGATCCGCGCAACTACAATGACAACTGGGGATTCGGGGTCCGCCTTCTCGTTCTCGGTAACCCGCTACGCCTCGATTTCGGCATTCCGATTACCTCCACCGTATTCCGTGATGAGAACGGGGAAATACTTTTTGATAGCGATACGGGAAATCAATTCAACTTTTCCTTCGGAACACGCTTCTAAAGAACGAGGCCGTACCTTTTCGGCCGGGGTCCTTCATGATTGACCTTCCATAATCTAAACCTCACAACGCAGAACAAAATGATGAAATTAAAAATCCTCCTTCCCGCAGTCTTCGCCTTCGCCGCGCTGGGCTTTCAGACCGCGACCGCCGAGCTTTCGGTTGTCACGGTCAGCATGCAGAAACTTTTCGACGGATATTACAAGTCGGCCGAAGCCAATGAAAGCCTGCAGAGCATCCGCCAACAGGCACAGGCGGAAGCGCAGGAAAAGCAGCAGGACCTACAGGCTATGGCCGAGGAAGTCCGTACCATGCAGGAAGAACTGGAAAATCCTGTTTTGGCCGAGGATTCCAAGGCCGAGAAGCAGCAGGAAATCCAGCAGAAAGTGCAGGAAGTTCGGCAAAAGCAGCAGGAATTCCAGCAGTGGCAGGAGCGTACCATGAACGAACTGCAGGCTCGCAACCAGGAAGTGCGGCAGGACCTCATCGATGAAATCGTTAAAGTGGTGAATGACATCGCGCTCAAGGACTACAGTGCCGACCTCGTCTTCGATACTTCCGACATTCTCGGCAGCGGAGTTCCCTCGGTACTCTATGCCGACAGCGGCCTCAGCATTACCGATAAGGTGATGACACAACTGAACAAGGACGCCCCCAACAAATAACCAACGGACAATCCTTGGACTCTTTGCAAAGCGCCTGCCCTGACTTCGGCAGGCGCTTTTCTTTTCGAAAAACGGTTGCTCCGGGAAAAAGGGGTCTCATAGCCTGCAGTATGGACTGGTCCTTGTCGGTCGAAGAACTTCTTGCGGAACTGGGAACGGAACAGACGCAGGGCGATTTCAAGGGTACTCTGACCGGGATCGCGGACCTCGGGAAAGCGCACGCCGGAGAGCTTAGTTTCCTTTCCGATCTGCGCTATGCCCGCTACCTTGGCGAGACCGCAGCCAGCGTTGTGCTGGTTCCCGCAGACAAGGAAGGGGAACCCAAATCGGGGCAGATGTGGATTCACGTCCAGAATCCTTCCCTCGCCCTTGCGAAAATCTGTTCGCTGCTGGAACGCCGCTTATTTCCGGTATCGGAAGCCGGCATTCATCCGTCCGCGATCGTGGATGCGAGCGCAAAGGTTCCCGCGAGCGTCGCGATCGGACCACATGCGGTGGTTGGCGCGGAAGTAGAACTCGGTGAGGGGGCGGTTCTCGGTGCCGGTACTGTCGTGGAAAAAGGAGCCCGGATCGGCGATCGGACTGTTTTGCGCCATCAAGTTAGCATCGGGTGGAACTGCGAGATCGGCAAGAATTGCCTCTTGCATGCAGGAGTGGTGGTCGGTTCGGACGGATTCGGCTACCATTCGGATGCTTCCGGCCATGAGAAACTGCCGCAGATCGGCAGGGTGGTTATCGGGGATGACGTCGAAATGGGGGCGAACAGCTGCATCGACCGCGCCCGTTTCGCGGAAACGACGATCGGAAAAGGGACCAAAATCGATAATCTCGTCCAGATCGGGCACAACGTACAAATAGGCTGTCACTGCATCATTTGTGCGTTCGTGGGGATTTCAGGCAGTGTGCAAATTGGCGATTTTGTCCTTTTGGCGGGTCAGGTTGGCGTCAACGGACATATTCGTATCGGCGACGGTGTGAAAGCAACCGGACAGAGTGGCATCTCGAAAGACGTACCGGCCGGAACCATTCTGAGTGGAACGCCGGCGCGGGAGCACCGTCAGGAGATGAAACGGGCGGCTTCTCTTTCCCGGATTCCCGCCCTGCAGGAGCGGATTCGTCGACTGGAAAGCCGTCTAACGGAGCGCCCGAACTTCTCCTGAAGGAACGGCGGGTAAACGAAAAGGGGATTTCACGGGAGGGAACGGCTCATGCAAATCGGAGAAATGAAAATTCTTATGGGCAGTGCGAATTTCGCGCTGTCCGAGGCGGTCTGTGAATTTGTCGGCATCGATCCGACCCACGTCACCCTGAAGCGGTTTCCGGATAAGGAGGTGTTCGTAAAAATCGACGAGAACGTTCGTGGCCGCGACGTTTTCATCATCCAGCCAACCTGTCCGCCGGCGAACGACAACCTTATGGAGTTGCTGATCATGATCGACGCCGCCCGGCGGGCTTCCGCGCAGCGCATCACCGCCGTCGTTCCCTTTTACGGGTATGCGCGGCAGGACCGCAAGGACCAGCCCCGCGTTCCCATCACCGCCAAGCTGGTGGCAAATCTTCTTGTCACGGCGGGGGCCCACCGCCTCCTTACCATGGACCTGCACGCCCCACAAATTCAGGGTTTTTTCGATGTCCCGGTGGATCATCTTTATGCCTCCACCGTCTTTTTCGATTACCTGAAGCGATTCAAGGAAGAGGACCTTATCGTGATCTCGCCGGACGTGGGCGGCATGAAAATGGCGGCCGCTTACGCGAATATGCTGGGGACAGAATTCGGGTTTGTCGCGAAAAAGCGCAAAGATGCCAGCCAGGTGGAAGCTCACAGTGTGGTCGGGGATGTAAAGGACAAATCGGTCCTCATCGTGGATGACCTGACGGAATCAGCGGGTACCCTTGAAGCGGCTGCGAAAATCCTCAAGGAACGTGGAGCCACAAAAGTGCGGGCGGCGGTCAGTCATGCCGTCCTTAACGACGAAGGATATAGCCGCATGCAGCGCTCCTTCCTCGATGAATTGATCACCACAAATTCGACCCCTGTGGATTGCCGCGGTCTAAATATTACCGTTCTTTCCATCGCGCCCTTGCTGGGAGAGGCCATGTTGCGTATTAATAATCACCAAAGTGTAACCTCTCTCTTCCGAATCAAAGGATTTTGAGTCCTCTTGGGAGAGAAGGGGTCAAAGACGCCCGATGAACTTTCCCAACAAAAGGAGACAATCCCTTATGACTATGCACTGGTATCCAAAAGTCCTACTTCAATGCGCCCTGTTGGTGACGGCCGGTTGTTTTGGTGGTGGAATATCCGCGGAAACCGCGCGCGACTTTCCCCTCGACTCGACGCCGGTGGACGACGGCGAGGCTCCCCACCTTTCCAGTTATGCCGATGTGCTCGAGCCCGCCCGGCAAGCCGTTGTTTCGGTAACGACGGCCAGTATTGTCGAGATTATGCGCGGCGGCGGCAGTGGCAGCCCGCTGGAAGAGTTCCTGCGCCGTTTTTACGGGGTTCCGGAGCAGCGGGGAGGCGGGAATTCCGAAGACGGACCGACGGAACGACGCATTCCCAACGGCCTTGGTTCCGGGGTTATTATCTCGAAAGACGGGTATATCCTCACCAACAACCATGTCGTTTCCGATCAACGGGGCGAACCGGCGGATGAAATCACCATAAACCTTGCGGATGGTTCCGAGGTGGAGGCCGAACTGGTCGGGCGCGATGCCCGGACAGACATTGCCCTGCTGAAGATCGACCGCGAAGATCTGCCTTTCATCAAGATGGCGGACAGCTCCATGCTGGAGGTAGGGGATATTGTTTTCGCCATTGGGAATCCTCTCGGGGTCGGCCAGACCAGTACGATGGGCATCGTTTCCGCCACGCAGCGGACCCAACTCGGGCTCCTCGGTAACCAGGGATACGAAAATTTCATCCAAACGGACGCGGCCATTAACCGGGGCAATTCCGGAGGTCCGCTCGTGGATGCCAAAGGTCGCCTCGTCGGGATCAATACGGCCATTTTCTCACGAACCGGTGGCAACATCGGAATCGGATTTGCCATTCCATCCCGCCTTGCCCGCACCATTGTGTTGGAACTTATCGCAACAGGAAAGGTGCGCCGTGGGTACCTCGGCGTCTCCATCAGTGATCTCAATCCCGATATGGCGGAAGCCTTCGGGCTCGATGACACTGGCGGCGCGCTTGTCGAAATGGTGCAGAAAGGGACTCCGGCGGACAAAGCCGACCTGCAAAGAGGGGACGTCATTCGCAAAATCGATGACGAAGTAGTAGCCTCCGTCGCCGAACTTCGCTTCACTATTGCCAGCCGGCGTCCCGGGACAGAAACCTCCGTTACACTTTTGCGGGACGGTGAATCCCTGACCAAAACAGTTGTCCTTGGAAGCCTCGACGATCCGGAAGCCGTGGTCACCACCCAGGAATCCCCGCTGGAAGGCGTTGCCTTGCAACCCCTGGATGAAGAGACGCGGGAGGAGAACAATCTGGATCTGGAAAACGGCCTTATCGTGACCGAAGTGGAGCCACGCTCTCCTTATGCCGGTTCCCTTGCGCCCGGGATGGTCATCATGGAAGTGAACGACCAGAGCGTCGAAACAGTGGGTGACCTGCAGGATGTCCTTCGTCGCGGACAAGCGAACAAATTCTGGGTCTATTTCCGCGGCAACCGAGGATTCCTCGCCTTGCGGGTTCCCTGATACCGACTACTCTGCGGCCAGTCCAAGACGCTCGAGGAGCGCCTGCGGTTTCGGGTCACGACCCATGAAATCCCGGAATAAATCTTCCGGGGGAGCACTATTGCCGCGGGCGAGGATCGCCTCGCGAAACTCCCTTCCGGTGAACGGATTCAATAGACCCTCCGCCTGGAAACGGGTAAAGGCGTCGGCATCGAGAACCTCCGCCCACTTGTAGCTGTAGTAACCAGCGGCATAGCCATTGGCATCCGCGAACAGGTGGCTGAAGGAACGGAGGTTGTTCGGGGCGGGGACGCTGAAAGGCGGGCGGTAATTCGCAAGAACCTTGTCGGCGAAAGCATCAAGGTCGGTTTCCTTGCCGGGATTGCCCAGCAGGTGCAGTTCCATATCGAGCTTGGCGAAACTGAGCTGGCGCATCTGGAACTGCGCCGCCCCGAAGCGGCGACTGGCAATCAGTTTCCGGAAAAGTTCCTCCGGCAGCGGCTCTCCGGACTCAAAGTGACGCGCGAAGAGATCGAGGCTCTCGCGTTCCCAGCACCAGTTTTCCATGATCTGGGAGGGAAGCTCGACAAAATCCCATGCGACGTTGGTACCTCCTAATCCGGGAATGGATACCTCGCTGAGAAGATGATGGAGCAGGTGCCCGAACTCGTGAAAGAGGGTTTCCACGTCGCGGTGGGTGAGCAGGGCGGGTTGATCCCCGACCGGCGGGGTCAGGTTTCCAGCCACCAGACCGATGTGGGGCGTAATTTGGCCGTTCTCCCTTCGCTTGCCGGTAAGGAGGGGGTTCATCCAAGCGCCGCCGCGTTTGTCTTCGCGCGGATACCAGTCGGTGTAGAAATAGCCGAGCACCTTTGCGCTGTCCGCGTCCTCAAGACGCCACGTACGCACATCGGGATGCCATGCCTCCGGAGCGTTTTCCGCTTCGCGAACCCGCACGCCAAAGAGAGACTCGACGAGGTGAAAAAGGCCTTCCATGACCCTCGGGAGCGGAAAATAAGGGCGGAGTTCCTCTTCTTCGAAAGCAAATTTTTCGTGACGTAGCCGCTCCGTCCAATAGGCCGCTTCCCATGGCAGAAACTCCTCCCGGTTGCCTCCGTGCCGGGCTTTGCAGTCGAGTATTTCGTCTATTTCCCGATCAAAAGCCGGCTTTGTACGCGCATGGAGGTCCTCGATGAAGGCGAGGGCTGTTTGGGGATCCCGAGCCATGCGTCGGGAAAGAATCCACTCGGGAAATCCGGCCCGTCCCAACAGGGAGGCCTTCTCCGCCCGGAGGGCAAGAATCTCCCGGATCAGCGGTTCGTTGTCGTGCGGTTCCCGGCGACCCACGGCGGTAAAGGCTTCGTATAATTCGCGCCGCAAGCCGTCCTCATGCACATAACGAAGAACCGGCAACAGGGAGGGAATCTGCAACGTAAAGCGGTAAGCCGGCTGTTTGTCGGAGCCGTAGCCTTTGCGAAGGGCGTCTTCTCGGGCCGCTTCTTTGAGCGAAGCGGGGAGGCCCGCGAGCCGACTTTCGTCGTGCACAATCTTCTCGTAAGCATTGGTCGCATCGAGGACGTTTTCGGAAAATGTTTTCGTTTTGTCGGCGAATTCATTGTCCATGGCCTCGAGGCGCCGCCGCGTTTCTTCCTCCTTTTCTGCTCCGGCATCCTCGAAGTCCCGCAGGGTTTCCGCGGCGTAGCGGCGAGCCTCGCTATCAAGTGAGGACCAATCCCGGTCGGCGGCGGCGCGAAGGCGCGCGTAAAGGAGCGGATTCAGGGGAAGGGAGGCGGAAAAGGCACTGATTTCCGGAAGCAACTCCCGCACCGCCTTGCGTCGCTCCGGTTGATCGCGAACGCTGTCCAGATGTGCCACGAGACTCCACGGGTCCTGGACGAGGCGACTGGCTTCCTCAAGGGCGAGAAAGGTGTTGGCAAAATTCGCCTCTTCCGGCGGCAGATCTTCGATCTTCTTGATGGCGGCGCGCCCTCGGGCAATTGCATCACGAATGTCCGCCTGCACATGATCGGTGGTCTTACCGCTCCATTCGAGCGGCCACTCGGTTTGCTGAAAGGGGTGGTTTGATGGCATTCCCCACTGGAAGCAGGTGAACCCGGAGGAGCAAGTTGGAAAAGAGCTGGAAATCCTCCCCGACCTGACAATGGTCAGAGTATGCACAAATCCACCGCAGTACAGTTTCGCGACTTCGGCAAACCTCATGAAGTTCTGGAACTATCGGAGCAAGAAGTCCGCGAGCCTGGTTCCGGAGAGGTGCTTTTGCGGATACTTGCGGCACCTATCCATCCTTCCGATCTCGGAATCATTCTTGGAAAGTACGGAACGCTTCCGGAATTGCCAGCCATCGCGGGACGGGAAGGCGTGGCCGAGGTGGAAGCGGTTGGTCCCGATGTGGTGGAGATCCGCGAAGGTGAACGCGTCATGGTTCCCCGGGAAAGTGGAAGCTGGCAGGAACGCTGTGTTGTTCCAGCCGGAGGGTTGTTCAAGGTTCCCACGGATATCCCGGTGGAGATGGCGGCCATGTGCACGGTTAATCCTCCGACCGCGTGGCGTCTTCTGCGGGACGCGCACCTGCATGAGGGAAGTTGGGTGGTGCAGAATGCCGCCAATTCCGCCGTCGGCTTGCACGTGATCGAAATGGCCCGCTATCTCAACCTGAAAACACTGAATGTGGTGCGGCGGGAGGAATTGATGGAACCGTTGCGGAAGCACGGGGGCGATGTCGTCGTGCTGGAGGACTCCGGATATGAAAAAAAGGTCGGGGAGATCACTGGGGATGAACAGGTTCTGCTGGCCTTGAATTCGATAGGCGGGGAAAGCGCCATCCGCCTCATCCGCTCTCTTTCCCCCGGCGGACAGCACGTCACTTTCGGGGCGATGAACTTTGAACAGGTCCGCTTTCCCACCCGGGACCTCATCTTCCGGAATATCACCCTGCGCGGTTTCTGGATGGATCGGTGGTACCGGCAGAATCCTGCTAACCGGATCCAGATCATGTTCGATAAGGTGTTCGACCTGATGCGGGAAGGGGTGGTCCGCCCGGAAATTGCCGATACGTATTCGATTTCCGACTACAAAGAGGCCCTTGAGGCGGCGGCAAAGCCACGGTTCGGGAAAATCCTCTTCAGGATTGGGAACTGACCCGATTGGCCATGAGCGTGGAGCAGTTTCCCGAACTCAGCCGGGAGGAACTCGCCGATTTTGCCGGCTGGAGCACCCTGCGCAAAGGCAGGGCGCTGCGCGAGAGCGGGGCGGTGGTCTCCCTTGTCTGGAAGGCACCTGTCCTCCGCGGGGAAGTCCGGGAGGAGCAGGAGGTGTACGCGGTGGAGTTGAACCTCCGCTCCCTGACTTTTGTTCGCAACCGTTGCAGTTGCCGGGAGGGGCGGGCGGGCAGGGTCTGCGCCCACGCCTTGGCCCTTTACCTTGAGGCCCGCCACCCGGGAGAAGAAACGTCC
>CAYFRH010000016.1:0-5490 GCA_964345345.1 uncultured Puniceicoccaceae bacterium
GAGTTCCCGGCGGACTTCGGAAACGAGTTTAAGGTAATTTTCGTCTCCCCGAATGGACCGGAGGCGCGGCTGGGGAAGAGGAATGTCAATGATGCGGTGAATACGGCCGGGCCGGGCGGAGAGAATGACGACGCGGTCGGAAAGATGGACCGCTTCGTCAACGCTGTGCGTAATGAGGATGCCAGTACGATTTTCTTGCTTAAGGAGATCGCTGAGCCATTCCCCGAGCTTCTCACGCGTGAGTTCGTCGAGGGCGCCGAAGGGTTCGTCGAGAAGGAGGACACTCGGCCCGTGGATGAGCGCGCATGCGATATTCACCCGCTGACGCATTCCTCCGGAAAGCTCGTGCGGGTAATGGCCGGCGAAGTCGGCCAGGCCGAAGCGTTGGAGCAACTCATCGGCGGAGTGCTCCGGCTTGGTCCCGGTGATCTCCAAAGTGAGTAGGACATTGCGCCGTGCGGTGCGGGAGGCAACGAGAGCGGGCTGCTGAAAGGCCACCCCGATCCGGGCTTGGCGGCAGGCTTCGGCGGGCGTGCTTTCCAGAATGCGGACCTCTCCCCGGGTGCAGGATTCAAGTCCGGCGAGAACCCGCAGGAGGGTGGTCTTCCCGCAGCCGGAAGGGCCGATGAAGGTAACAAATTCCCCTTCGGCCACGTCGAGGTTAATACCGCGAAGAGCTTCAATGTCGTTGCCGAATTGTTTGGAAAGGTTGACGACGGACACAGCTCCGCCGGGTTTTTTAACGCTGGCGATCATCAGAGAAGCGGGGCGGAGGGTTCAACGAAGCCGTCCAAGGCAGCATCCGACATTCCCCAAAAGGAGGAAAAATTGAGGTGCTGGGGGAATGCTTTGCATGGTCCGAGAAAAAGCATATACTGTGCCAGAATCATATTCAGGAACAAAAAGGAGAACCTCAGCAGGAGGGTCGGAACAATCAGAGCAGGGAGAGGCACTTGGCATGCCTGTTGCTTAAGTGGTATTTATGTCCTCCGATGTTACCCAGGAAGCCCAGTCGGCCGGATGGAAGCCCGCGAAGGGCAACAATCCGCACTGGCAGGATTTACCGAAAACGGAAATGCACCTTCACATTGAGGGTTCCGTCGGACTCGACGAGTACCGGCAGGTTGTTGACGTAAGCCCTGATTGGACGCCTCCGGGGTGGGAGCCCCGCTTTCGGTACGAAAATTTTAAAGATTTCGAGGACTTCGTTCTTGGATACGCCGACAGTTGGTTCAGCACTCCGGAGCGATACGGTCAATCGGCCGGTGCCTTGTTTGAAAGAAAGCTGGCGGAAGGTGTTCGCTACGTGGAGTGCAGCTTTGCGGGGATTGTCTGCCAGATGAAGCAGTTGCCCATTGATGAGGTGGTCGATGCGATCAAGGCGGGGATTCCGGAAGGATTATTTGTGCGGATTTTTATTGGATTGCACCACGACGGCTGGGTTCCCGAGACGGAAAGGGTCCTGACGGACCTGTTGACACTGGATGGCCTTGATGGAATCGACCTGCATGGACCGGAGGATTTTCCGGTACGCGACTGGATGCGGGACTATTGGCCGGCGGCCCGGGCGGCGGGCAAGTTTACAAAGGCCCATGCGGGGGAGCTGGGCGGTGCCTGGCATGTGCGCGAGGCAGTGGAAAAGCTGGGGGTCCGCCGCGTGGAGCATGGTTTTCGGGCGGCGGAAGATCCTGAAGTGGTCGGCCTTCTCGTGGAAAAAGGGGTGGTCCTCGACGTCTGTCCGATCAGCAATTTCAAGTTGAAAACCGTTCCCTCCTACCGGGCGCATCCATTGCGGGAGCTCGTCAACGCGGGCGTGACCTGCACTTTGAATACGGACGATCCATTTATTTTCGGCAACACGATCAGCGATGAGTTCGAGGTGATGCAAACGGAGGCGGGTTTCGATCTGCGGACCCTGCGGCAACTGGCCCGGAACGGATTTGAACACGCGCTCGTCTCGGACGATGAGCGGAAACGCCTCCTTGCGGAATTCGACGCGTCCGCGAACTCCCTTTTTTCATGACACAGACTGCCAAAGATACGACGAATGGGCAGGATTCGGTCTCATCCGAATCCGTTAAGCCCGTCTCCAATGCACCGTTTTTCTCACCGGACGGTTCACCGGGAGGAGCCAGCGACGCGGCCTTTAGCAAAGACCCGACGCATGTATTTCTGAAAGGATACCGCGAACTCGGACCGGTCTTCAAAGTCAGGTTTGCGGAGCGGGAACAATATGCCCTCGGCGGAGTGGAAGCGAATTCCTTCGTGTGGACCCATCACGATCTCTGGGATTATTATTCCACAAACCGGCATTTCCGGGAACAATTCAGTGACCGCTACCTGAACCAGCTGGAGGGCAAGCCCTACCTGCAAAAGCGGCGGCGCATGATGCAGGGATTCCGTCCGAGCGTTCTCATGGCGCATACGGACCGCATGAGCGAGGCAATTTTCCGTGAAGTTGACCGCCTCCCGGACGGTGTTGCGGATTTGCGGTTGTTCTGCATGCGGGTCATTATTGCCATGATCGCCCGCGTACTGGTGCAGAAGGACCTGCCGGAGGGAATGGACCGACTGATGGCCCTGAGTAACCGGGAGATGCTTAAAGGCTCCAACATGGGCTGGAAGCGCTGGTTCTGGTACGCTTATCCGCCGAAGCTTTGGAAGCGGAGGAAAATATTCAAGTACCTCGGCTCCATTCTGGACGAGCGCGAACGCAACGGCGGTCCGGAAAAGGATGATATTTTATCCGCCGTTCTCTCGGCCAAGGAAAAAGATGCCCCACCCATTCCCCGCTACGAGTCCATTCACGATCTCTCCCAGCTGTTTATGGCAGGTTCGACCACCTCCTCGATGATTATCGCATGGTCCCTGCTCCATTGTTACCACGATTCGGCATGGCTGGAAGAGGTGCGCACGGAATTGAACGATTGGGATCCGTACGCCTTTGATTCCATCGATCCTTTTCCAAAGCTGCGCGCGACGACCCTTGAGATCGAGCGTTTGCATCCGGGCGTTCCGGTATTCAACCGGGTGACAGCGGAAGCTTTTGAGTTTGGCGGCTACCGTATTCCGAAAGGATCGGATATTCTGCACCTGCACACTCTTGCGCACTTTATGGAGGAGATTTATGACGAGCCCGACTCGTTTCGTCCGGCGCGCTTTATCGAGAATCCGGACCTGCCCCCAAAGGATGTCCATGGAACCTTCAGCGGAGGACGCCATAAATGCCTCGGAAGCCCGCTGGCGCGGATCCAGCCGCCGCTTTTTACCGCCAATATCCTGAAATATTACGATCTGGAATTCATTACCCGCCCTTCTTTCCGCGAGAAATACGACGCTGTTGTGGCCCCGGCGGAGGAACCCCTGATGGTCCGTTTTCATAAGCGCACCTGATCGAACAACGTTGGCACGTCTTCTGCTGAAAAATTAGTTAGCCCGTCGACCAAGCGGGAATGACGAACTACAAACAACAAAACGACAAATGATGAGAAAATACTTACTCTCGGGCGTCCTGACCGCAGGACTTTTTGCCGGTTGGACGGGCTTAAGTGCCCAAGACATGGATGACGATGTCATCGTGCTGGAGGAAATGCAGGCGGAGGATGTCCCCATTGAGGAAAGCATCCTTGCGACCAGCCGACCGATCAATTCCGTTTACGGAACTGACCGGTCGATTCTCGATACTCCGCGCAACGTCAATATTGTATCACGGGAGCAGCTGGATGCGATCAGTATCAAGGATGTGCGGGATTTCTCTAAGTTGACATCATCCTCTTATACGAAGACCAATTTCGGGGCACCGACCACGCCGAATTTGCGTGGTCAAATCGCCGACTTGTTCATCAATGGCATGCGCCGCGGGATGTCCGCGAACGGCAACGGCGTCCCGATCAATTTCAATTCCGTTGAGTCGGTGAACATCGTCAAGGGACCGGCCGGTGCGGTCTACGGGACCTCCAATTATGTTGGCGGGTATGCGGATCTGGTCACGAAGCGCGCTTATTTTGAGAGCGGTGGCGAAGTGGAATACAGTTATGGAACCTTTGACCAGCACACCCTTACCCTTGATTTGAATATTCCAATCAACGAGACTATGGCAGGTCGGGTTTCGGTGGAGTTGAAGGAATGGGAGGGCTTTCATGATCTCTGGTATCAGAAAAGCCAGGCGCTCTATGGCACCTTCGCATGGAAACCGAATGATAAGTACCGGCTCGATGTGATGGGCGAGTTTTACAAGGGCAACTACACCGAGAACTGGGGCATTAATCGGGTTACCCAGGACCTGATCGACCACGGGCGCTACCTTCCCAACAATCAAACGGATGAGCAGTATTTTACGCATATTCAGAACCTTGGCAACGGGGTCCCGATATTCGGTGCGGTGCTGCCCGGACCCAACGAGGACAATCCGACGACCGCCTCGGTCTTCGGCGGCGGCGGTTTCGCGACCATTTCCCCGATCGACCCGGAAAACACCGTACCCGTGGATCGCGAATGGAAGCTGGCCGCTCCCGGCGACGATTCCAATGCCACGGTGTTTTGGGCGCAGGCTATCCAGGAACTTGCCGTTTCGGATAACTTTAAGATACTCAACAACACTTACTTTCACTACAAAGACCGGGAGACCTTCAGCTCCTACCACTACGCGGAATTGCAGCAGGACAACTGGTCGCTCGAGAACCGGTTGCAGGGGATTCATGAGTTTCCCGAGGTGAATGACATGGTCAAAATCACCCTCAATTATGGTGTGCGGGCCAAGTATCAGGATATTTGGGCGGTCAATCACCTTTCCTACGAGCCCGTCAATTTCTGGGATCTTTCGAGGGGTACGGCGAATAATAACATCCGCGTCCCCGAGCAGGCATTCAGCGGCGATTATTTTGTGGAAGGCAAATCCGGACGAGGAATTTTGGACCGGTGGTATGTGGATCCGGAAGGCTTGTCCGACGCAGAGGATACCAAAACATGGATTCTAGGTCCCTTCTTCCAGGCCGATCTGGAGATAACGGAGAAGATCTCCGTGTTGGCCGGATACACCATCGATTTTATTGATCACGAGACCGCCATTCCCAGTGAACTGGTAACGCAACCCGGTAACCCTCCGGCGCCCGAGGGGTTTTATGATGAGCGAACGGCAAGCGCGGAACTTTTTAATTTCAATGCTTCTGTCGTTTTCAAGCCAACCGAGACGACTTCGGTCTATGCGACGATGAACAAAGCTGAGCACACCCTCGAGCAGAACGGGGGTGCGGTTGACCTTGAATCAGTCCGGGAGCCTTCGGAAACCGAGCTTTATGAAATAGGCGCGAACTCTTCCCTGCTTAGCGGAAAGTTGTATGCCAGTATTGCGGCTTTCCGGCAGGAGTACGAGGAGCGGGCGATAGACGGTTCCATTACTCCCGTGGAAACGGATGGCATTGAGGTGGAGTTGAACTACCAGCCAAACCGCAACTTCTTTCTGACGATTGGCTATTCGTGGCTGGATTCGCG
>CAYFRH010000016.1:5590-19886 GCA_964345345.1 uncultured Puniceicoccaceae bacterium
TTTTTATTTGGACGAATATGGGCTTATCGTCGGCACCTGGCATTCGGACTGCTTGATGGCAAAGCATGAAAATTGGACTGTTTTCCGTCTATTTGCTCCCGTTTTTCTTGGTGTCCAGTCTGCTTGCTGGTGGAGGGTATTCCGCCGATGCGGACGAAACTTCGGAAACGACCATAAAGGAAGGTCATCGTATGGAAATCATCGATAAAGAAAATCAGCCATGGTATGAAGCTGAAGATAGAGCGTTGGCGCGGGAAATTGCCAGCCCGCGCAATTCCAAGGTAAAGGACATGAGCATTGCCGAGATCCGGATCCCGGCGGGGGTGGAGGTAGTTCCGCACCACCACGTCATGGAAGAAGTTTATTATATCATCGAGGGGGAGGGTATTATGATGGTCGAGGATGAGGAGGCGCATGTCCGGGCCGGGCAGGCAATTGTGATCGCGCCTCATCAGTGGCATAATATCCGCAACCACACAGACAAAGATTTGCGGATGTTGGTCACCTGTGTACCGGCATGGTCCCCCGAGCGACTGGAGTTTGACCGTTCCAGCATTCCGAAGACGGCGGAGACAGGGAAAAGCCGCGAAAAGGATTGAACGGCCGCTACGGTCTCAGCCGCTAACAGGCGGACGCTGCTGGCAGCCTCAACCTTTTTCGACCAGCGGTAGAATCTCCATGCCCGGAACGGTCACAAGTCCCTTGTCGGTGAGCCGGATTTCGGGGATGACGGAGAGGGGAAGCAGGTTGAAACCCATGTAGGGAAGGATGCAGCCGAGGTCGGTCCATGCCTTTTTCAGGATGGTGGATTCTGCGGCGACAACGGGGGCCCGTTTGTCGGAAAGCAGTCCGGCGACGGGGAGTTCGACTCTTGCCAGAACCTTGCCTCCGGAAACGACAACGACACCGCCTTGGGTCCGGGCGACTTCAGCGAGGACGAGGTCCATGTCTGCTTCGTTGTCGCCGGCGACGACGACATTATGGGCATCGTGGCCCACGCTGCTGGCGACGGCGCCTCCTTTAAGGCCAAAGTTCTGCAGCAGACCGTGACCGATTCCGCCCGCGCGCCCATACCGCTCAACGACGGCAAGGTGGCAGAGGTCATGTTCGCGAAGGACGGTTTCCCATGAATCAGGCGTATTTTCCAGTTTTGCCGTCCGGTGCAGGGTGGCAATGCCCGGCAGCTCCGCGCGGATGAGGTTGAGCGTACACGGGCCGGTCGGCAAAGCGGGAAGCAGCTTCGGATTTTCCGGCAGGCGCACGGTCTGGTAAGCGGCCTTCGGATACGTGTAGACATCCTCGGCAAGGGCTTTTTCGAGCCGCGCGGTAATCCGCTTGTCTTCGACAACAAGTTCTCCGCCGTACCATGTGTTGCGCACTTCGAGATCGTCGTTGAGAAGGACGAGGTCGGCTTGGCGTCCGGGGCCGAGGCCGCCGAACTCTCCGTCCATCGCGTAACGGGTGGCCCCGTGCAGGGAGCCGGCGCTCCACGCCATTTCCGGAGCCATGCCGGCTTTCACGGCCTGGCGGACGACCCAATCCATCCCGAAGAGGAAAAGGTCGTCGGCGTCACGATCATCGGTGCAGAGGCAGACGCGATTGGCGGCGGCCCCGCCCTCAGTAACCGGCTTGATGGCCTCCGGAAGGCTGTGCCATGGAGTGGTTGGAGGACCGCCGCGGAGAAAGATCCAGACGCCGGCATCGAGCAGATCCGCAGCGATTTCCTTGTCGATGGCCTCGTGGGTGTCGGTTACGCCGGCGGCGGCGTACGCGCCGACGAACTCGCGTCCGTAGATATGGCCGCAGACGGGCTTGCCGCGCTTGAGCGACTCGGCGATAATGGCGTGGGAGCGCTCATTCGATCCGCAGACCTGAACAAAATCCATTTTTTCACCGAGAGCGACGGCTTCCGGCCATTTGTCGAAAAGGGCGGCGATGCGTTCGGGTGTCAGGTCGCCGCCGGCCGTTTCAAACTCCGCTGAGGTTGCGGGAACCGTACTCGGAACGGTCAGGAAAATCGTCAACGGCGCATGCCGGGCGTCTTCCAGCATCCATTCGACGCCCTCGACGCCTGCCACGTTGCCGATTTCGTGGCTGTCGCAGAAAATGGTGGTAGTGCCGTTGAGGAGGGCGGCCTCAGCGTAGGCGCAGGCCGTCATCATGCTGCTTTCGATGTGGAGGTGCGGATCGACAAGGCCGGGAGCAAGGAGGCCGCCTTGGGCATCGTAATGAGGTGTTTCCATTTTCAGGGTACGCGCCGTACCGGCGGGTTGGATACAGGCGATCCGGCCGGATTTGAGCCAGATCTCCCTCTCCGGGAGAATACGTTCCGAGTAGGTGGAAAGGAGGCGAGCACCGGCGATGACCAAATCGGGTGCTTCTTTCCGCATGGCGACCCGGGACAGCGTACGGGTCAGTTCGTGTAATGGCGGGATGGTTGCGAATGGCATGAGAAGATATTTTATAGATTAGCGTGGAGGTTTATCTTCAATGGAAAGATCCATCCTTTTCGAGGGTAATGAGAGCCGATCAGTTGCCGGGAATTTCTTCAGCGTATGTTTCCCATCCCGCGATGAGGGCCTCGGCGACGGTTGAGGCCACCGCGTAGGCGGCTTCGAGAGCGGGAAGTCCGTTGGCGGGATATTCAGCGGTCAGGCTCCATGCGACGTCTTTTCCCGGCGGCGGCGTGGAGAAGTTACTGGCGGTGCGGAGGACGAGGAGGCGGTTGAAATCAACACGCCCGGTTTCGGCGACCCGTTGGAGGGCGGTGGCGGTGCCGCTGTCCTCCATGTTGGACATGACGAAGTTGCCCTCACCGCCGGTGTGGAGATCGACCCAGTTATTGGCCCATTTGTTGAGGGCGAAGCCATGCCAGTAAGTGGAGGACGCAAGAGAATCCCCGACAAGAACGAAGGGGGGCTTAAGGGCATTGGGATAGCCGGAATAAATCTCCCTGAATTCCCGAATAGCCTCGTTTTCGGGGAGAGGATAATCTTTGGTAAGGGCATAGGCCCAGTCGACCAGCGATTCATTTAGTTTGAATTTTACCTGTTCGACCTGCCAGCCATCGTCGAGCGTATCGGGTTTTTTGGCCCCGAGGGCGAGGTAACCGTAGGGCCAGTCTTCCGGGATTTCGCGGGCGTCGATTTCCTTGGCAAGGTCCCCATCGATGATCCACTTGGCCCATGCAGCGCTGCCGAGGGGTGCATCTTGGGGGTCGGCGCCCGCGATGCCGGCGACGATCCAGTAGGCCCCGCTCAGGTCGAAGCGATCATCCAGGGCGAGGGCGGTCACAGAGGTGGCTGCATTGGTGATACCGCCTCCGGTACACATTGCGAGGAGTCCATCCTCCCGAAGGTAATAGTCGCGCCACCCAAGTGGCGCCTCAATACGCTCCATGTCATTGCGCTCAATCCAGAACTGGAATTCACCGGGAGTGTCGCCGGTGTCTTCGCCGATTTCAAACATGCTGACGATGACGACTTTGACCGGAATGGCCGCCGGCAGGAGAACAGGGGCCATAAAGAGAGTCCAGAGGGCGAAGCGTATTGGATTCATCGGGTGGACATAAGCAGATTTCCTGCCATCCGACGGCAGTGGTATATTATCTGCTTATCGCCTATCGTCTACTTATGCATTCATCCGACCATTCCCCATCGTCGCGCACCGTTCTCAATACGGGTCGCCGGAATCTTCTCAAAGGCGGGCTTGCGACCCTTGCCGGTGCGCCCTTGTTCGCATCCCAGGTGGTCGGGGCCGGTTCATCCGGCCCACGGCTAATCGATCCGGAGCCCGTCCGTACCGGGCGAGCGGTGAAAGAGCCCGCGAATATGCGGCTACTCTTTGAAAGGATAAAACGGGAGGCCACCCCGGAGCAGTTGTATCGATTCCTGTATGCGATGCCCAAAGGGGGCGATATTCATCATCATCTCGGGGGAGGTTTTCTACCGCGTATGTGGTTGGCCATCGCCACGGATCGGAAGCGAAACGGAGGGCAGCGTTTTTACACCCGCTACCGGATAACGACAAGGCGAACCCATCCCCTTCTGAATCAGCCCGGAGTAAGCCATGTCTTTCTCTGGCGGACCTTGAACGAAAAGAATTTCCGCAGCTTGGGAGAGGAATTCCAAAAAGATCTCAAGCCGCTTGAGGAACTGGACGAAAACGAACAGCAGGCGTGGATGTCCTCGGTCGTCCTTGATGAGACGGGGGAGGGGCGCGATGAATTTTTCGAGTACCACTGGACGCGTCTGGGAGACTTGCTGTCGAGTATCCATGTCATGTCCGAACTGACCGTGCAGAATATGAAACTATTCGGGGCGGAGGGGGTACGCTACCTTGAAATCCAGCGGGGTGCGTTCGGCTACCGGGATGCCGGCGGTGAGCTGATTCCGGCCAAGGAAGCAGATGATTTCTGGGAGGCCCGTCTTTCCGAGCGGGATGCCCTCGCGACCGGAGTGACCGTCCGCTGGCAAGGCATTGTATTGCGTTTTGCGGACGACGCGGAGGCGATGGTCCGCCGGTACTTCGCTCATATGGATACCCACAGGAATCATTGGGTGGGCATCAACATGGCTGGGAGGGAGGACGATAACCGCGGTCATCCCCGCCGATTCACGGAAGTGTATGATGAAATGCTGCGGCGCTATCCGGGTATGGGAATTTCCATCCATGCCGGGGAGGCGGAAAAGCCGGATTCGCACATCCGGGATACGCTGCGGCTGGGCGCGACCCGGATTGGACATGGGATTAACTTGATCCGGGACGAGGACACGCTTCTCCGGATGCGGGACTCCCGCTTTGTCATTGAAATCAATTTAATCAGTAATGAATTGCTCGGCTATGTTCCGGATGTAAGCCAGCATCCCTTTCCCATTTATCTTCGCCAGGGAGTGCCCTGTTGTCTGAATACGGACGACCGCGGGATGTGGGACAGCAACTTTACCGATGAGGTTTTTGTCGCGGTATCCCGGTTCAACCTCTCATGGGAGGAATTAACCATGGTCGCACGTACCAGCTACGCCCATTGTTTTGCCGACCCGGAGCTGAAAGCGAATCTTACCTCGGCTTACGAAAGCGATTTGCATGCCTTTGTGAAACAATTCTCGACAGCGAATTGGCAGTCGGTCTGCGATTCGGTTCCCGCGATTACCCACGGGTACGGGAAGAGGGTGCTGGGGCTGAAACTGGGTGGATGATGGGCGAATAGAGAGGAATAAACTTTCCGGTTTTCTTTGAGGGAACCATGGAGGAGCTTACAGGTCGGCGGCGCGGAGAATGGAAGCCTCCGTGGGAGTGCCTGCGGGGGCACCCGGCTTTTGATTGAGGAGGTTCCCGTCGCTGTCCCAGAAACGTATTTCCATGCGGCGGTCCTCGAGTGGACCGGTAAAGTCGAGCGTGACAAAATTCCGCTGGCCGACGCGATCCGCTTCCCCGGGAAAAAGATCAAGCCGGGCGGGGTTTGACTGATGTCCCGCCCATGAGCCTGCGGTGAGGGGCGAACTGGTCACTTCATGAAGGACCTGGCGTTTTCCTCCGTAGGTATGTTCGACGCGGTTGACTTCCCCGAAGTGCACGTCCCCGCTAAGAAAAACGACCCCCCGGATATCTTCCGCGGCGATCCGGTTCATCAGGTACTGCCACTCTTTCGGAAAGTTGCGGTAACCACCGGGATTCCCCGAGGCATTCAGCACCTGGTTGCCGATGACGATGAGGTTGAAGCGGGCCGGGTAGCTCTTGCCATCATCAAGGGACTGGCTTTTGGCCCATGCGAGGTGATCGATCAGCCAGTCGACCTGCTCCCGGCCGAGAAGTTCCCTTGGAGGACCAGCCACGCCTTCGCCTCCTGTGCTGGAGGATTGGTAGGTCCGGTTGTCGAGCAGGTAGATATTGGCGTCGCCCCAGTTGACAAAGGTGAAAATCCCCGGCACTTCGGGCAGGCCGGCGCTGGGATTTCCCCACATGGCGCGGAAAACCCGCGTGCTCTCTTTTTTCAACCAGTAGCTTCGCCCGATATTATTGGGGCCGTAATCGTGGTCGTCCCATGTGGCATAGTGAACGCCTTGGGTAAACAGGGGCTGGAGGTGCGGCAGTTGCCGGTCGTGAGTCCAGCGGCGGAGAAGGCCCGCCCGGGATTCAAAGTCGTTTTCCCGATAGTACACGTTGTCGCCCATCCAAAGCATGAGATCCGGGTATTTTTCGTAGATTGACTCGAATATTTGGTATTCCCCACCGTAGGGATCCCCACCTTCCCGATCGGTACCGGGCTGGTTGATGTAGGCGCAGGAGCCGATGGCGATCCGGTAATTAAAGATGGTGTGGGGTTGGTCCGTGTCAGGATCGGGAAGAAAGCGCCACCGGGGCTTCGAGGAAAATTCAAGGGGGATCGGACCGGACTTTTTGTAGCCCGTGCGAAAGGTGGGAACAAGTTCGCTCCGGTCTTCGCCGGCGAGGATCCGATACTGATACCTTTGTCCCGGTTGGATGCCCTCGGAGATGCGGAGTTGGATGCTGTTGGCAAACCGGGGCGAAGCTGATGCGACCGGGCTTTGCCATCGCTTTTCGGGTGTATCCGCTTTCCAGTACTCGATCTGAACCGGTGCCGGCCTCGACAGCTGTAACCAGAAATTCACGTCGTGCATGGTCGTGTGCGTTTGGATGGGACCGCTGAGAAGTTCGACAGGTTGGGCAAAGCCCGCGCTGGCGAAGAGGAGGGCGGCCGGAAGGAGCAGCAAAGAGGTGGCGGAAGTCATTGCGGAAGGTTTTTTGGATCAGGGTTGTGTTGGTGTTCGAAGGGTTAGCCGACTGCGTAAAAAAGGACGAAAAGCCCGCCGATGACGTAGGTCATCCAACTGACTTCCCGGGCTCGACCCGTGGCAAAGCGCATAACAAGAAAGAGGAGCAAACCGACGGCAAGTCCATGGGTTATGCTGAAGAAGAGAGGAATGGCAAGAGCGGTAAAGATGGCGGTGAGGGTGTCGCCGTAGTCGTCGAAAGGAATATTGCGCAGGCTTTGCCCCATGAGAAGCCCGACGAAGACGAGAGCCGGGGCGGTTGCGATGGCGGGTACGGCGGCGATCAGCGGATGGAAGAAGAGAGAGAGAAGAAACAATAAACCAACGACGATCGAGGTGAGTCCGGTGCGCCCGCCTGATTCGATGCCGGCGGCCGATTCGATATAAGAGGTTGTTGTGGAGGTGCCAAAAAGGGCACCTGCAATGGTGGCGAGGGCATCGGCAGAAAGGGCTCGACTCATTTTCGGAAGTCTGCCCGCGGCATCAACGAGGTTGGCGCGCCGCGAAACCCCGATAATCGTCCCCAGCGAGTCAAATAGATCGAGGATGAGGAGGACAAAGAGAATTTTGAGCGATTCGGGCTCCGTAAACGGGTAGAACCACTGGATTTGCAGGAAGGTGGCTCCCATGCCGTCCGGCACAGCGAGAAAACCTTCCGGAGCCGTGGTCAGCGATTCTCCCTCCGGGCCCACTACGAAGAAACCGGCAAAGGCCAGGATTCCCATACTGAGGAGGATGGCTCCGGGAATTTTACGGGCCGACAACACGCACATTAAAAACAGACCGCCGAGGGCGAGAAGGATGTGGGGAGCGTCCATGTCACCATGGGTGATGATGGTGGCGGAGCTGGACTGAACAATTCCTGCGGCTTGAAGGCCGAGCAAGGCTATGAAGAATCCGATCCCCGCCTGGATGCCGACCTGCAGGCCCGGAGGTATGGCTTCGGCAAGTCGCGTGCGAAAGCCGGTCACGGAAAGAATGAGAAAAATGATTCCATTCCAAAAGGTGAGGCTCAGGGCGGCCTGCCAGCTAAGTCCCATCCCGAGAACAATAATGAAGGCGAAATAGGCGTTGGTTCCCATGCCCGGGGCAAGGGCGATTGGATAATTGGTGAGGAAGGCCATGAGGAAGCAGCCGATGGCGGCGGCAAGCCCGGTGGCCATGATCACCGCCTGCGGTTCCATTCCGGCGTTGCTCAGGATGAGGGGATTGACCGCAAGAATGTAGGCCATGGCCGCGAAGGTGGTCACCCCGGCCATGACCTCACGGCCGATGTGAGTGCCCTGTTCGTTAAGGCGGAAAAGTCTCTCGATCATGGCGTACGGGGTTCAGGAAACGAATATACCTTCGTTGGAATGGCCGGGGTCGGCCCGGAAGGTTTCGCCGGTCGTTTTCGTCGAAGAGGACTGGCGAACCGTCGCAAGAGGGCCGACTTCAGTTGATGGAATTCTGTAGAGTTTCGATGTATTGGGCGATGTAGGGTTGATCGCTGAGCGTTTGGGCCTCCTTGAGCCGGTAAATGGCCTCGCGGTAGTTGTTCTGTTTGACGAGCACGCGGGCACTTCCGATGAGCGCATCCACCTTGATGACTTCCACCTTTTCGGCCCGTCCGTAGTAATCGAGGGCTTTGGCGTATTCCTCCTCCCCGTAGTGATAGCGTCCCAAAGTGAGGAGAGCCTCGCCATTGAGGGGATCTTTGGCGACGACTTCACTGAGGGCCTCCATAGCTGTTTCCTTATCTCCCATAGCGAGGGCATTGCCCGCCTGCAGCGTAAGCAGGGAGAGCGCGTTGGCTTGGCTGAGCTCATCGCCGTAGGCGGCCTCGATTTTTTCGAGGAAGCCTCTGCTCTTGCGGGCGGGCAGGCGGCGACTCAGGGTTTTGGCAAGACTCAGGGCGTCCCCGGCCCCGACCTCTCCCGTTTCGAGGGCGGATTCGTACGGCCCGAGGGCCAGCACGGGGGCGTCAAGGTTGACATAAATATCGCCAAGAAGGACCAGCATCTCGGGGTCTCCACCATCGAGAAGTCGGACGATCTCGAAGTTGGCGGCGGCTTGAGAGTATTTCTTTTGGGCAATAAACGCGTTGGCCTGTTGTAGCCAGAATTCAGGCTCCTCGGGATTTTCCTCAATGTAGCGATAAATGATATTTTCGACGTCCTCGTATTTGCGAAGTTGCTGAAGAGCCTTGAGTTGTCCGCGGCGCCAGTCGAGGCTCTCAGGTTCGTAAACGAGCGCGAAACGGTAGGCGTCGAGAGCTGGACCGTGGCGCCCAAGGTTGAGGTGGCAGTATCCGATCAGCCCGAGGAGGCCTCCATCGGCGCCGAGAATTTCCAAGGCCTTGGTCAAGTGGACAAGGGCCTCCTCGAAGTTCTGTTGCTGAATATAAGCAAGCCCGAGGTTCTTGTACGCACGTCCGAAGTTGGGGAATTTGCGAATAGCGGTGCGATAAGAAGCGATGGCCTTGTCGTAGTTGTTTTGCTGGAGGAGGAAGTTGGCCAGCGCGAAATCCATGGCTCCGCTGGATTCACTGGTGAGGGCTTCCCGCAGGATGCGGATGGCCTCGCCGGGATCCCGGCCTGCTACCCTGGAGACCTCACGGAAAATTTCACTTTCTTCCTGGGAAACGGAAGGGGTCTTCTCGGTGTCAAATCCATAGGTTCCCATGAAACGGTCGACAAATTCCGGGTTCGACCATGTGTTTTCCGAGAGCGGGTAGCTTTGCCCGGCGGCGGTGCCCGCGCAGAGAAAAAAGACGAAGAACAGTTTTGTTTTCATAATAAATCAGAAGCGGATTGGTTGTTCGACGCGGGCCTTGACTTTGCGTCCGTCTTTGACCGGCGGTGAAAATTTCCAAAGGTCGATGACTTGGCGGACGGCGTCCTCCAGCACTTTGTGAGTTGTTTCACGGAAGCCGATGATGCGGGCCACATTGCCGTTTTCATCGACAATGAAGGTGACGCGGGTAAACCCGCTGATACGATCCTTCCGCATGCGAAAGGGTTTTTCCGGTGGTTGGAAGTTGAGGACGCGGAGCTTTTCATCGAGTTCCTTGACATCGAAAAGTTCTTTCATCTCCGCGACGGCGTCGGGTCGGGTATTAAATCCTTCGAAACCAAAGGCTCCCGCCATGGCATCGCCGATGCCGGGCTCGAGGGCGAGATCGAGCTGGGACAAGGAAAGTTGTGGTGGGGGCGGAGGAGGTGGAGGCGGAGGTTCCTCCTGCGGGTCTTCCTCTTCTTGTTCCTCGGGAGGATCAGGTGGCGGTGGTGGCGGTGGCGGCGCGATGTCTGCGGAAACAGTAAGGTTGTCCTTTCGGCCGATGGATTCAAAAAACTGCGTGAAGGGGATCAACATGAAGATGCCCGCGGTCACAAAGAAGGAAGCGATCCCGACAAGATGTAACGACTCATTGAGCTTGGGGATCCGGAAATTGATCACCCCGATGAACTTTTCGTCTTTATTGGGCTCTGCCACGGCGGAAAGCGGATTAGTTTTCGGTGGAGATATTGACGGCGGGAGCGCCGCCAATCTTGGCCTCGTCAATTACCCGTACGAGTAACTTGGTCGGAACAGACTCGTCGGCCTGGATGATAACGGGCATGTCTTCGGTCTGGTTTAGGCGCTTGACGATGGCGCGGACGCCGGCCGGGCCAATTTCACGACCGCCGTAGACGACCTTG
Organism: uncultured Puniceicoccaceae bacterium; assembly: GCA_964345345.1. Lineage (GTDB taxonomy): Bacteria > Verrucomicrobiota > Verrucomicrobiia > Opitutales > Oceanipulchritudinaceae > Oceanipulchritudo. The sequence goes on from CAYFRH010000016.1 coordinate 16,065, forward strand.
CCGCTTTCCGTAATCGCGATGAGTACGCTGTTCCTTTCCAGGTCAACAGAGGAGGAAGCTTGCGGTTTGGTCACGTCGACGCCTGTCTCCTCCACAAAAACGGTAGTGACGATGAAGAAAATGAGAAGGATGAAGACGACGTCGATGAGCGGAGAAATATTGATCTCATCGCTGCCCTCACTGTCGTTGCGTTTCCTTTTTCCGAGTGCCATGATGATGAATAAATGTTGTGAGTTGGTTTATTCTTTGAGCCCCTTTCGGTCGTAGACCCGGACCGTTCGGGCTTCGAGCTGGGTAAGAAAGTGTTCGAGACCACGGCGGCGAGCGCGGGCAAGTGTGAGGAAAAGCATCGCCGGAATAGCCAGAACAAGTCCGGTCTGGGTCGTGATAAGGGCCTCGGAGATACCTTTGGCCACGAGGTCGAGGGAGTTTCCCCCGTAACTGACGGAAAGACCAAGGAAAGTGGCCAACATGCCGGCTACGGTGCCGAGAAGACCGAGGAGAGGGGCGGCGGTGACAATGGTGGTCCCGAAGCGGATCTGGCGGTTAAGGGGATGGATAATTCGGTTGCGCAATAGAGCGAAGCGGAGATGCAGGTCCTGCCGGGAGAGAAGATCCTGCTGGGTAAATTTGATCATTTCCCCGACGAGTCCTTCGCCATCCTCCGGCCGATCCACCCAATGGCCCCAGCGGTTTTCGTCCCTCTGCAACTCCCGGAGGCGGCGGAGGTAGAACAGGACCTGAAGGATGGAGCCATAGATGATAAAGGCGAGCAAAGCGAGGGCGATCATCAGCGGTCCCCCTGCCATCCAAGTGGCAAATACGGTTTCTTGCAGTTTGTCCCACATGGCGGAGGCCGATCCCGTTATTTCTTCTCGGCGCGGAGAATGCCGTTGAGAAGGGTCATGGCATCGCCCTCGAATTCATTCTCAATGGCCTTGGCCTTGCGGTGGAGAAAGGCATGAAGGATGAGCGAGGGAATGGCCACGATAAGGCCGAATTCGGTGGTTATGAGGGCTTCGGAGATGCCCCCGCCGAGCGCTTTGGGATCGCCCGAACCGAAAATGGTCAGCAACTTAAAAGTTGTAATGATTCCGGTGACGGTGCCAAGAAGTCCCAGTAGCGGAGCGGTGGCGGCGGTGATCCAGACGACGGGAATGAAGCGCTCCAGCCGGGGCTGCATTTTCATGAGGACTTCCTCCATAGATTGTTCAATCAGGTCGCGGCCATGGCCGATATTGCGGATCGCCGTTGTAACAAGGTCCTCGCCGGTGCCGGAAAGCTTGTGCGCTTCTTTCAGTGCCTTCTCCCGATCGCCCTCCTGAAGAGCGGTGAGAATGGACACGAAGGTATCTTTGGGAATACGTTTGATTCCGTTAAGTTCGAATAACTTGAACAGCCCGATAATCAGGGACACGATCGCGATGGTGAGGATCGGGTAAATCCAGAAGCCTCCCTTACGGATGTGTTCAAGGAGGGAGTCTTTGGTCGTCTCGAGGGCGAGCGCTTTACCGAGGGTGGGGTCCAGCGGCAACCTACCGGCGCCGGCCTTAATCGCGTCGGAGAGACCGGAAAAGCTATCCTTTAAGTCGATGAGGGAAGGCTCGCCGGAATCTCCTTTGACCGTCAGACCGGCTGTGTTCCCGTTCTCGTTGGCAAAGTACGTGACGGGCCCATAGAGAAGAAAACTGCCGTCTTCGTAGCGTCCGTCGGGGAGGACCGCCTTTCCGTCGAAGGTGTGACCGCCAATGAGCGTATCTAACCGCTCAATCCCCATATCGACCCCTTCCAATAAAGTCTGAATCTTTCCGACACCAGCGACCTCGTCTTCGTTTGCGGTGGTATCGGCGCTGTTAAGGACCTGCAAAAAAGCTTCCTCGTAAAGCTGACCCTCGGCGGCATCGGAGCTTGCGGTCTGGTTGGTAATAAATTCAACGAGCAGATTCCTCGCGTAATCGATCTCGTCGCGCCGGGATTTGATCTCCTCCTCGAGCGCCCTCAAGTTGATATCGCGCGAATCGCGCAAGCGCTCGAGGCGTTTGCGTTTATCTCTGCGTTCCGTGACGCGGGTTTCGAGCCGGTTGAGACGCTTCGCAAGGGGGACTTTTTCGTCGGCGATGGCTTCCTGCTTCGTGGCGAGTTCCTGAAGAGCGGCTTCCAGTTTCTGTTCGGCTTCGGTCTGAATCCGGTCAAAATCCTGTGCGGACAGAAATGAGGCCGCGAAAAGGCAAGCGCTCCCTAAGAGAGCGTGGGTAAGACGTGGTTTCATCATCGTAGGTATCCGATTATTGAAATTAATTGGTTGTTACCGGAAGGCTTGTGAAAGCGGCCTCCCGGTTCCCTTCGTAGGTTTTGAGAAGTTTGACGACCTCACCGGCGATGCCTTCCTCCCTTGTCCAATTCCATCCGTCGTCGCCGGCCGTGCCGAAACCGGCGTAGTTGCCGTCAGAACTGGCGAAGTAGGCTCCGGCAAGACCGAAATAGAGGGTCTTGACCTCAACGTTTTGACCTTCGATCCCACGGATCTCGGTCGTGATGGAAATTTCGGTATTAAACTTATCGATCTTGTTGAGGATTCCCACGACCGTAAGGAGGCGTTGGGAAATGGGCATGCGGCTCTCGCTCCCCGGATCGGGGAGGCGCTGGATCAGATCGTTGAGATCGGTGAGCAGAGGATCGGGAAGTTGTTTTAACAGTTTGCGCACCCGGGCTTCCAGTTCGGGTAGAACGGCTTTGAGTTCCCCGGCGGCCGTAAGGAGTTTTTCTCGTTTATCGTTCAGCTCCGAGCGGCGGGTGTCGGCTGCGTCGGAGTTTTCCTCCAGTTCGGCGATGTCCGCTTCCAGTTTTTCCTCTTCGGCTTCCAGCAGTTGAATGAGGTCGATGACGATTTCCTTTTCGGCGGACCATTCGGCTTCTGTTTCGGCGATCGCCTTGCGAGTATCCACCCATGAGACGAGTTCATCCTGGGTGTCGCGAATAGATTCCCCGTGAAGGCCGGTGGCTGCCGTCAGTAGAAGGAGCAGGACTCGGGTTCTTGTCAAAAACATGGCATGAGTTAAGCTGCTTCCATGCCACTGCGTTTGATTTCCAAAATTTTTCTTTTTCCCCGCGCTTTGAATGACTGAGACCGAACCATGTGTGGATAGAGGACCGCGGAGCGAAGATCTCCGCGGGTGCAAACGGGAGGGTTGGCGATGCGCCTGAGTGATTTTTGGCGGCAGGCGCGGGATGAGTTGCGGGCCGGGCGGTCCGTCTCCGTCACCGTGGTAGCGGATCAGCGCAAGGGCACGCCGGGAACCCGGGCGGCGCGAATGCTTCTGACGGAGAAAGGCGAGCAATACGGAACGATCGGGGGTGGGATTATGGAAAAAAGGGAGTTAGAGAAGGCGGGTGCCCTTCTTGCTTCCGACGGAGAGGAAGGACCGCAACTTTTCCATTTGCGGCATTCGGCGGGAGAAGACGGAAACGCTTCCGGACTGATTTGCGGCGGTGGGCAGACCAATCTGCGCTTCATCCTGAAACCAGACCGGGACTGGGAGCTCGTTGAGCGGATTGTCAGGGAGGTAGAAGCGGAGACGGGCGGAGTGGTGCGTATCGATCCGAAGGGTCTGGCCCTTGAGAAGAAGGAAGGGAGACAGCGACCAAAAGAGGCGGTATCCCTTGAAGGAGGCCAGACCGACGATTGGCGGGTATGGATGGATTTACGAAATCGTAGGCGGATTGCTATTTTCGGTGGCGGGCATTGTGGCTCGGCGCTCGCGAGGATGATGGATCGGTTGGAATACGCGGTCACTGTGATTGAGCCGCGAGGGAAGGTTCTGG
>CAYFRH010000016.1:19986-28071 GCA_964345345.1 uncultured Puniceicoccaceae bacterium
ATGGATCGGTTGGAATACGCGGTCACTGTGATTGAGCCGCGAGGGAAGGTTCTGGGAGGGGCGGAGTTACCCTCCTCGGTCGTTCGTGTGGAAAGTGAATTTGAGGACGGCGCGGCGGCGGTGCGATTCCCGGAGGAGACGCTGGCCGTCGTGATGACCTATTCGATGCCCACTGACGTCGAGGCTCTTGCCGGCGCTCTACGGGTTGGTTTTGAGGGCTCGGGCGTAATGGGGAGCGGCCCGAAGATCGCCCGAATTCAGGCTGCTCTGGCGGAAAAAGGTTTCTCCGATTTGCAAATTGGATCGGTCCGGGCTCCCATAGGGTTACCTTTTAACAGCGACACGCCCGAGGAAATTGCGGTTAGTGTTGCGGCCCAGATCCTGCTTGAGCGGGAGGAAAGCACCAATGGTTAAATTCGATCAATCTATTCGATTTATCCTCAACAATGAGGAAGTTTGTGCGGATGTTTCTCCGGGAATGCTGGCACTTGATTATGTCCGCCAGCAACGGCAGTTGACGGGGACAAAATCCGGTTGCAAGGAAGGCGACTGCGGGGCCTGCACGGTGATTGTGGGTGAACTTGATTCCGAAGGCAGATTGCGCTACCAGCCCATGACTTCCTGCCTTTTGCCGATGGGAGAGTTGAGTGGCAAACACCTGGTTACCATCGAAGGGCTGAATATGGACACTCTTTCCCCGGTGCAACAGGCTATGGTGGAATGCGGGGGGACGCAGTGCGGGTACTGCACGCCCGGATTTGTTGTATCGATGACGGCGGGGCTGATGGAACCGAAGCTGCCCCTCAACGAAGATGGCGTTGTTTACGCGATTTCCGGGAATCTTTGCCGTTGTACCGGCTACCGCTCGATCAAAGCAGCCGGGCGTCAAGTGATCGACGCTCTTGTGGGAAGCCTTGACGAAAGCGAGCGGATCCCGGCGCTGGTAAATGCGGGTGTGTTGCCCGCTTATTTTTCCGGAATCGCCGAACGTTTGCGGTCATTGCAAGAAGCAGCGCGGGAAGAGTCCGTTGCGGATGCGGACGCGGCGGCGGAGGATGCGCTCGGAGAAAGGTCTCGTCTAATTATCACCGGCGGCACGGATCTTTACGTTCAACGGGGAGAGGAAATTCCCGACACCGACATCGAACTGTTGAACAACAGGCCACCGGTTCCGCCGGCGGAGCATCGCGGAGACCATCTTTACTGCGATGCCCGCATGACTTTCGAAACCTTCGCCGACGATCCTCTGGTTCTTCGCTACCTGCCGGAGATGCCGGACTACAATCTGCTGATTGCCAGTTGGCCAATGCGTACGCGCTCCTCAATCGGCGGGAATATCTGCAATGCCTCGCCCATCGCCGACATGACCTGTCTTCTTTTGGCCCTGGAAACCGAACTGATCCTGGTGGGCAACGGGGGACGTCGCCGCTCCCTTCCTCTACGGGAATTTTACCTCGGCTACAAAAGACTGAACAAAGCGGAGGAGGAAATCGTAGAGGGGTTTTCTTTCCCGGTCTTCGATCAAGATACGGTGGTTAACTGGGAAAAGGTTTCCAAGCGCGCGTGGCTGGATATCGCCACCGTCAACGCGGCCTGTAAGGTGCGCGTCGAGAAAGGTTGCGTGACAAACGCACATTTCGCTCTGGGTGGCGTGGCGGCGACACCTTTGTATTTGCCGGAGGCGAGCCGGTTTCTGGAAGGACAGCCGCTATGCGAAAGCGCGGTCCGGCAATGCGTGGAAGTGGCCATGGGCGAATTTGCCCCAATCAGTGATGTGCGCGGAAGTGCGGATTACAAGCGCTTGTTGGCACGGCAATTGATGCTCGCGCATTTTGGAAAGCTGTTTCCGGATGCAATGGACGAAGAGATTTTGTATGCGACATTTTGACAGTGCCCTTCATGTAACCGGCCGCTCCCGCTATGTGGACGACGTCCCTCCGCCGCAGGGAATGCTGCACGCGGCTGTTTTCGGTTCGCCTTCCGCTCATGGCAAAGTAGTGGGGCTTGAGCTGGAGGCGGCCCGGTCCTGTTCCGGGGTCAAAGCCGTTTTCACGCAAGAGGATATCCCGGGCGATCCGTGCATTGGACCTGTGAAGCAGGATGAATTTCTCCTCGCCAAAGAGGAAGTCCGCTACCATGGCCAGCCCCTCGCCCTTGTCGTTGCGGAGACGCGGGAGGCGGCCCGGGCGGCGGTCCGCGCCTGCTCCGCGACGATCGAAGAACGACCCGTCGTGACCTGTCCGCGCGAGGCCTTTGCGAGGGGGGAACTGCTGCAGGAGACGCGGGTTTTTGAGAAGGGCTCCGTGGACGAGCAATGGTCCGAGTGTGATCATGTCGTGGAGGGAGCCATTGATCTGGCCGGACAGGAGCACCTTTATCTTGAGACTAACCGCGCGCGAGCTGTTCCAAGGGAGGACGGGCAGATGCAGGTATTTTCCTCGACCCAGAGTCCGACGGCTGTGCAAAAGCACGTGGCCGGAATTCTCCGCTTGCCGATGAACAAGGTGGAAGTGGACGTAAAGCGCCTTGGCGGCGGATTCGGAGGAAAGGAAGACCAGGGTACGCACTGGGCCTGTATGGTGGCTTTGGCGGCCATGCGATTAAACTGTCCGGTGCAGATCGTTCTTGGCCGGGCCGAAGACATGCGCATGACCGGGAAGCGCCATCCCTACAAACAGGATTTCAAGATCGGACTGGCTGCGGACGGAAGGATCCTCGCGTATGAAGTAACTCACTACCAGAATGGGGGAGCTTATATGGACCTCTCCGCTCCGGTCCTGGAGCGTACGGTCCTGCACTCGACCAATGCCTACGCCATCCCGAATGTGCGCATCCGGGCGGCCTGCTGCCGCACGAATCTCCCGCCCAATACGGCCTTCCGGGGATTTGGCGGCCCTCAGGGCATGTTTCCCCTCGAGGTGGCCATTGAGAAAGCGGCGGCGGAGATGAATGTAGCCCCGGATTGGTTACAGGAACGTAACTTGATCGAGGATGGGTACGTTTTTCATTACGGCCAGAAGTTGGAGGAGTGCAACATGCGACGCACATGGGAGGAGGCAAAGTCGCACTACGATACCGAGGCCACGCGTGAGCGCATCCGGCGGTTTAACGCGGAAAATCGGTTCATAAAAAAAGGCTTTGCCATCATGCCTGTCTGCTTCGGGATCAGTTTTACAAAGACTTTTCTCAACCAGGGCAGCAGCCTCGTCCATGTCTACACCGACGGTTCCGTGAGTGTGACCACCGGCGGCATCGAAATGGGGCAGGGCGTATCCTCCAACATGGTGGCCATTTGTTCGCGGGTCTTCGGATTACCGCCGGAGCGTATCCGCTGGACCAGTACGAATACGAGCCGCATTGCCAACATTTCCCCCAGCGCGGCCAGCGCCACCACCGACCTCAACGGCAACGCGACCCTGATTGCCTGCCGGGAGATTCTTGCCGGGATGCGCAAGGTGGCCGCGGAAGAGCTGAATTGCTCGCCCGAGACCGTCTCTCTTCAGGACGGACAGGTTTGCCGCGACGGGAAACCCACAGAAATGACATGGGAGGAGCTTGTCGCCAAAAGTTATCTGGCCCGTGTTCAGCTTATGGCCCACGGGTTTTACGCCCCGCCGAATATTCACTTTGATCCCGTGCAAGGATACGGACGCCCGTTTCATTACTATACCTACGGAACCTGCCTGATCGAAGCGACGGTGGACTGCGTACGGGGTACTTATAAAGTGGATGCCTCGCGAATTGTGCACGATCTGGGGCGAAGCATTGTCCCGACAGTTGATCAGGGCCAGATTGAAGGCGGCCTCGCCCAAGGGATTGGGTGGGTTACCCTTGAAGAACTGGTCTTCAACGAGGACGGGCGCCTCACTTCGCAGGCGCTCTCCACCTACAAAGCCCCCGATGCCGAATTTATGCCGGATGTCATGGATTTGAAACTGCTTGAAAATGTGGAAAATCCCGGAGGTCCCCTCGGTAGCAAAGCGGTCGGAGAGCCGCCATTCATGTACGGAATAGCGGCCTTTTTCGCCGTTCGACGGGCCATTGATGCCTTTACGCCTCCGGAACGACGGAAAGAAAAAGAAGTACGCTGCCCCGTGACAATGGAACAGGTCCTGCTTGGTCTGTATCCGGATTTTGCCACTTCCCGGGAATCCGCGGAACCGCCGCAGGCCCGTCAAAAGGTGTGACCGAAGTCCGGATGTCCTATGAGCCCTGAGGTAGTCGATTTTCTCAATGTAATCTTCCGCTATGTCCATGTGGTTGCGGCCGTCATGTGGATCGGCAATTCCCTCCTGTTCACATGGATGGAAATCAATTTTGTGAAGGATCCGGAAAAGGGTGAGGATTCCCTCGGGGAGATGAATATGCTGCACGCGGGTGGGGTCTATTTCCTTGAGAAGCGGGTTCTCGATCCGGATAACATTCCGCCCAAGCTTCACGTCTTCAAATGGCAGTCGTACACGACCTGGATCAGCGGATTCATTCTTTTGATTGCGGTCTTTTATTCGCGTCCCGGAACTCTTCTGCTTGATCCCTCCAAGAGCAGTATGGCCGGTTGGCAGGCAACCCTTATCAGTCTTGCTTCCCTTGTTCTCGCCTGGGTGACCTACGATCTTATTCTACGCAGCCCCCTGCGCAAAAAGCCGCAGCTGGTGATGGCGGTCGGTCTTCTTTTGCTGGCCGGTTACGCCCTGTGGATCGACGGATTTTTCAGCAATCGCTTCGTTTACCTTCAGGTCGGGGCCATGCTCGGCACGATCATGAGTGCCAATGTTCGGTTTGTCATCATTCCGAATCAAAAGAAAATCATGGAAAACCTGAAGGCGGGCAGGCCTCATGATCTTGAAATTGGACGACAGGCGAAGTTGCGCTCTTTGACGAATCACTACGTCACCTTTCCCGTTATCTTCTTCATGTTGAGCTCCCATTTCCCCTCTCTGTATGGGGATTCCTATTACCTTGCCATTGCGGCGGTCATCGCCGCCTGTCTGGTCATCATCAAGTTGATGATGAATCTTTACAACCAATTCAGCGAATGGGCATTCGTGATCTTCGCGACCCTTGTTCTCGGAAGCTTCACGGTATTGGGAATCAAGCATCTTCCCGGCGGGGGTGCGGGGGGCTCGGACGGCCCTGCCCTTGCCGCCGACCATCCGGTCGAACTGGGCAAAACTCTTTTTACGAAGAACGGCTGCAACGCCTGCCATCAGCCGACCGATTCCACGATTGCACCGAGTTTGTACGGGATTTACGGAGGGGAGCGTCCATTGGTTTCGGGAGAAACCGTGGTGGCGGATGAAGCTTACCTGAAAGAATCCATCCTGCATTCGCGGGCCAAAATCGTGGAAGGTTATGCTGCTTCCATGCCGGGCTACGAAAGCGTTTTCAGTGAAGAAGAAGTTTCGCATCTTATTGCATACCTTCAATCGCTTGAGTAACGGAGGAGCTTTTGACCTTCCCGTGCTTCTTTCCTTCTTATTGACCATGGACATCCCGACACCCCTTAAACAAATCAACCCGCCTCCACGCCTTATGATGGGCCCGGGACCGGTCAATGCCGATCCCCGCGTGCAGCGTGCCATGAGCGCCGATCTATTAGGTCAGTACGACCCCGTCATGACGGAGTACATGAACGAGGTGATGGCGCTCTATCGGGAAATTTTTGTGACGGAGAACCAATGGACCTTTTTGATCGACGGCACCAGTCGGGCTGCCATTGAAGCGGCCCTCCTTTCTCTCATTGAAAAAGAAGACAAAGTGCTCGTCCTTGTCTTCGGCCGCTTCGGGCATTTGCTGACGGAGATCGCCCATCGAGCCGGGGCGAAGGTCATCCCGGTCCATAAAGATTGGGGAGAGGTGTTCTCCGAAAGCGAAGTGGCCGAAGCGCTGGAGACCCACCGACCGAAGATCCTCGCGACCTGCCAGGGAGACACTTCGACCACGATGAACCAGCCGCTGGAATTTGTCGGGCGTCTCTGTCGGGAATACGGAGTGATTTCGTACGTCGATGCGACCGCTTCCATCGCGGGAAACGCTTTGCCGATTGATGAGTGGCAATTGGATGTCTGCACCATCGGTCTTCAAAAATGCCTTGGCGGACCCTCCGGTTCCGGGCCCATCACGATCAGCGATCCGGTGGCCGCTTTGATCAAAGAGCGTTGGCATGTGGAAAAAGGAATCGAGCCGCCGGGCTTCGTTCCGGGCAAGTCATCGCGCATCGCGTCCAATTATTTCGACCTCGCCATGGTCATGGCCTACTGGAGTCCGCAGCGGCTCAATCATCACACCGAGGCTACCAGCATGCTGTACTGTGCGCGGGAATGTGCGCGCTGTATCCTCGAGGAGGGCCTGTCGAACACCCTCGCGCGTCATGCCATGGCCAGCGAGGCTATGGTTGCCGGTTTGCAGGCCATGGGTCTCCGGCTATTCGGCGACCTTTCCCACAAGATGACGAATGTGACGGGAGTTTACATCCCCGATGAAGTTCAGGGGGAGGCAATTCGCCATGATATGCTCCACGATTTCGGTATCGAGATCGGCACTTCCTTCGGGCCGCTGCACGGAAAGATCTGGCGAATCGGTGCCATGGGCTACAACGCCCGGAAAGATGCCGTCCTGCGCACTGTCGCTTCCCTTGCCTCCGTTCTGCGCCTGCACGGAATGCGTTTGCCCGAGGGAGACGCCGCCCATGCCGCCCTCGAAGTCTACCGCCGGGCCGCGGCGGCTGCCGAGTGACGATGGCGGCCCCCTCCGCATCCCTGCTTGTCCGGGACATTGATTATCTGGTGACGATGGACGAACCCCGCCGCGTCCTGCGCGACGCATGGGTGCGCATTGAAGGAGGGAGGATCCACTCCCTTGGGACAGAAGAACCCTCCGAACAGGCTGAGGCCGGCGTGCCCTGCCTGAGCGGTCGCGGGCGAATTGTCCTGCCGGGTTTCGTCAATACCCATCACCACCTGCAACAGAATATGGCCCGGGCCTATACGCCCGGCAACAATCAGTCCTTGTTGCCATGGCTCGCCGGAATGAATCGGCTATGGAAAGAGTTCCGCGAGGGCGATCTTGCCCTTTGCACAAAACTGGGTCTCGCTGAACTGATGCTCAGCGGGGCCACCACCGTCGTCGATCATCATTACGTCTTTCCGGAAAATTCGCATGCCTTAATCGAGGCCCAATTGGCCGCCGCCACGGAAATGGGGGTTCGGTTTCATGCCGGACGGGGGTCCATGGACCTCGCTTCGGACCTGATTGCCGGATGGGCGGTCCAGGATATCGACACGATCATGGCGGAGACCACGAATCTGATCGGAACGTATCATGATCCGTCTTCGGGAAGCTGGCGTCAGGTCTTCGTTGCGCCCTGTGCGGCCACTTCCTGCTCGGAATCGCTCCTCAAGGAAAGCTCTGCGCTGGCCCGCAGCCATGGTGTGGGCTTGCACACTCATTGCGGCGAGACGGAAGCCGAAACCGCCTACTCCCTTGCCAAATTCGGGCGTCGGCCGCTTGCCTACCTGCTTGATTGCGGTTTTGACTACGAGCGGTCATGGCTGGCCCATGGTATACATTTCACCGATACGGAATTGGATAGGCTGGCCTCCGCCCGGATCGGTGTCTCGCACTGTCCCAACGCCAACATGCGCCTTGGTTCGGGCATTTGCCGATTGCCGGAAATGCGGAAGCGGGGCATCAAAACGGGCATCGGGGTCGATGGCAGTGCCTCCAATGACTCCGGTCACCTGCTCGGCGAGCTTCGGCAAGCGCTCTATCTTGCCCGGGTCCGCTCCGGTGCCGAAGCAATGTCGGTCATGGACGCGTTCGAGCTGGGTACATGGCGCGCCGCTGAACTGATCGGCCGCCCCGACCTCGGGCGCATCGCGCCCGGGTATTGCGGAGACCTTGCCTGCTTTCCCTGCGATGACCTCTACGCCAACGGGGCCGAAAATCCTGTCGAGGCCTTGTTGCTTTGCCAGCCGCGGACCGTTGCCGAACTCGTCGTCGGCGGACACGTGCTCGTCGAGAACGGGGTGATCCGCGGTCTCGACCTCGCGTCCTTGAAAGACCGGCATGCCGCCCGTGCCCGGA
>CAYFRH010000017.1:0-28068 GCA_964345345.1 uncultured Puniceicoccaceae bacterium
AAAGCAAGAAAGAATAGGGTACGATTCCTCATATTCGATGAAGGTTAAGGTTGGGTGGGGGCTGTTAGGAAAGCTAGCTATCCTTCTCAGGCGCGCCGTCGATGCCGGAAGGCAAGAAGAATGGCCATGGCCCCAAAAGCGAGGGCGGCAATAGCGGGTTCCGGAACGACCTGATAACTCATCTCGGTGATGGAGAACCTTGGGGAGTCGCTGTAGACGCCTCCTCCGTCATTCGGAACGGGTGCGATCATTAATGTCGAATCCGCCGAAGCATTCAGGTTGTCGAGATCCAGGGTGGCGGTTCCCGTCCAGTTTCCGTCAAGGCGGAAGGAGAGGGTGCCGCCGCTGTAAGAGATGTCCCGCAAGGAATCTCCACCGGGACCGGACGAATCCATGCCGGTGGCCACGGGGTCCGCCGTGAAGCCGGAGATGGTGACGTCGCCGCCATACCATCTGAAGACAATCTGACTAAGGCCCGCATCGGAGGCAAAGTCCATACTGATTCCCTCGGGGGTATTAGCCCCTTCCCAATCGCGGGTATCCACGCCATTATTGTTGGCACCACCATCAACGCCGATGAGGTTGGGGTGATCTGATAAGGTGCTGGAGGGGGATCCATCCAACATCGCGGTCAAGGTGACCTTACCGTCCGATGTGGTGAAAGAGCTAAGCCCTTGCGTGTCGGCGGCGGTGATAATCGTTTGTCCGAGGCAGGCGGTCGTTGCCACGCCAAGGATTACGGAGAGAAGGAGTGCTTTCTTCATACATTTTTTGGGTTAACGTTCGGAAATAAAATACCACATCTAATTTAGGAGAAGAATAGGCGAAACTCGGAAAAACCAGCACGATCTTATGACGAAAAAAGGCCTCCCGTTCACAGGGAGGCCCTTTGCTTAAAAAATAAGGGTTTTCTTCGGATTTTGATCAGTTTCTGCGACGGTAAAAGGCAAGCCCGAGAAGGGCGGCCATACCCGCGATGGCCGCTGTCGCACCCGGTTCGGGAACTGCCGTAAAGGAATTGATGGAGGTCCGCTTATCTGCTTCGTTCCCCTGTACCATGATACTGAGGCTGGCGTCCTTGGAAGCCTCGAGGTTGCCGAAGCTAACGGTACCGGAATCGCCCCACCAGTCACCATCAAAAGGAAGTGGCAGCGTCAAAGTCCCGCCGCTGTAAGCAATACCCGCAATGGCGGCTCCGTTGCCGTGAGTGCCGGAGGCGAGGGGGTCCTCCGTAAATCCATCAATCTCAAGGGTGACGGAGTACCATTGAAACTGAATTTCTCCGAGGCTGTATCCGTTATTGAAATCGAGGACGATGGCCTCGTCGGTATCATTATCGAGGACGTTCGTACGGCCTCCCCCTTCAACCCCCATAATGGTTTGGCCGTTGTTGGAGGCGAAGTTACCGGGGGCTCCCCCCGTCGTGAGGGCCGACACTGTGACTTCTCCTCCGGATGTTGTGTAGGAGGATAGTCCGGTGGGCGGGGAGGGGACCAGCTCGACCGGGGTGATTTCAATATTCGCCGTCAAAGCGAACGGCGCGCCTGTCGAGGCGAGCATTAAGGAGAGGATTTTTGTAGATTTCATAAGATGGCTGTGAGTTATGGACAATAGCAATATCATCAGGGAACAGGAATGGGGTTTTTCATGGAAAACCCGTACGATTTGATGAAACGAGTTCAGCGGACAATCTTCCTCCATTCTCGTGCCGCTTTCCATTGCCCCTTTTTATTTAGATCGAGCGCCTGGTCTTCGCTGGACCGCAGCCATTGGTGCAGGGTTTTCCGGAGTTCATGCAGGATCATGGAATAATCCGACTCATCGACCAAATTGTTGATTTCATGGGGATCTTTGCGCAGGTCGTAGAGTTCCTCCGCCGGCTTGCGGGGAGCGAGGAAACGGGCTTGTGCCGGGGTGAGCTTGTCTTCCTTGTGCAATTCGCGCATGCGCAGGAGGACCGGGCGGTTTTTTTCGTAATAGTCCATTCCGGCATCCCAAGGAACCTTCGGCATAAAGTTGCGGATGTACTTGAAGCGGTCGGTGGTCACCGCGCGGATGCAGTCGCCGATTTCGTCGTGCCGGTCCCGGGCGGTGATAACGGCATCGCGGGGTTCATAATCCGGATCGGCGAGGAAGGGTCGTCCCTGTATCCAGTCCGGGATGGGTGTGCCGGACAATTGGAGGATGGTGGCGACAAGGTCGACCCCGGTGACGAGATCGTCGACGACCAACTGCTGCGGGACGGGATCCGGCCCTTTCATAAGCAGGGGGCAGAGGATTCCCGGTTCGTACAGATAGCTTTTTCCGCGAACCTGATTCTGGCCGTTGTCGCCGATGAAGATGAAAACGGTGTTCTCGGCCAGCCCGGCTTCCTCGTATTTCCGGAGGAGTTTGCCGACCTGCCGGTCGATGTACTGGACGGCGGCGAGGCGGAGGGCCTCATCCTCGCGCACAACCGGGTCATCGGGCAAGTAAGGAGGCAGGGCGATTTCCTCCGCATCCACCGGATCGGGCAGGCTTTCCCGCATGGCCGGCCACCGGTCGCTGTACCAGCGGTGGCTGAGGGCAAGCTGAACTTGATGAAAAAAGGGTTTCTCAGGATTTTCCTTTCGGGCGGTGGCAAGGTCGGCGACGTAATCAAATATATAATCGGCGTTCCAGCCCGCGAAATTGACGTCGACTTTGGTGCCGGCTGGTTCGATCCAATCCGAACCAAGGACGGTGACATAGCCGTTGTCGCGCAAGACATGGGGCAGGGGCCGGATGCCCTCGGGCTGAGGATCCTTGATGCGGCTGCGGTGGTGCATGCCGCCGCTGGTGGTCTGGTAAACCCCGGTCATAAGGGAAGTGCGGCTGGCCGAGCACATGGGCGAGGTTGTGTAGAACCGGGTATACTTTGTCCCCTCCCGAGACAGTTGATCAAGGTGGGGCGTCTCCAGCCACGGTTTGCCATAGCTTCCGAGGTCGACGGTCAGGTCCTCGGCCATGAGGAGGACGATATTCGGCCGGGTCGTGGTGGCGGGTTCCTTGGCCGCCCCCAGAGGGAGTGCCGGAAGGAGAAACGCCGCCATGACGCCGCTTACGAAGGGGAGTTTATTGTGATTCATCATTAAATCCGGGGATCAGGCCAAGATCGCGGACATCTTCGCCGGAAGAGGTTTCCCTTGCCAGAATTGGCAGGAATTCCGCGGCCGAGGCCATGGGACGTCCATCGTGGGCGTTGAAAATATGGAGACGCAATTGCGCCGTGGAAACCGGCTCCTCAAAGCGGAAATCGATGGTTTCGGTACCGGTGGGAAAGGCGCGCCGCCCGGTGAGTTTCCGCCATGAGCCATCGCTTTGGAGGGCCTCGATCCGGTATTCCTTGATGCGTCCGTTGGGCTTGTCCTGCCGCGGAATGTAGCGGAAACCGACGACTGTTCCCTCCTTGGGCAACTCCGCCGTCAGCTGAAAGGGAGGGCCGTGGCGGTGGTTCCAGTCGGTGTGCCAGAAGGTCGAGGAATCGGCGTCGACCGCGTTATTGGCCGGATAATCCGGGTGCATGCTGTTGGCCGAAGCGGTCACTCCCGGTTCGCCGAAGAGGGTCTTCAGGTCCGCTTCGGTCAGGTTGCCAACAGGTGCGAAGGCGGGCGATCCGACATACTCCATCAAACTGGCGCGCAGGCGCGCGGCGGCGGGCCGATTCTCAAGGTCGCGTTCCAGATCGAGGGTGCAGACGAAAAGCTTTCCTTCTCCGACGCGGGCTTCGAAAAGCGCGGTGGGCAGGCCGTTGCGGTTGAACTTGTCGACGAAGCGGAACGGCATGGCAAAGTCGCTCTTGAGGTGCTGGACATCGACGGCCACGGACTGCCGGAGGAGGTCCCACCATTGCCAGTCGGTGTGGAAGTCGGTGGGGAAGCCGTCGTAAACCGGATGGTCCGGGTCAATAAGGGCTCCGAGCGTTCCTGGCTGGTTGGAGAAATGGACGGGGCTCCAGAAAACCGGAATGAAGCGGCCGTGGACCGGTTCCCGGATGGTGTTTTCCGGGGCGAGGAGCAGCATGGAACCGCCTTCGCGCAATTTCGCCATCCGTTCGTCCGTAAGCTGGCGCACCACCTCGATGTTGTCTGGTGCTTTGGCTGTCGTGGTTTTCGGATACACCCAGATCTTCCATGAATTGTCGGCGTCGGCGTCGGGCAGAACGACCTCGATCTCCACGACACAGGGAGCGGGCAATTCGTCGAGTTCCATGCGGACCGTTCCAAGGTCGTGTCCGTTGCCAAGGGGGACGCGGTCATGTTTCCATTTTCCGGAAGCGACGGTTTCACCTCCGTAGCGGGCAGTCCAGCGAAGCTCGCCGGCGGGAAGGGGATCCTCCCCGAAATGCGCGACCTCGACGCCAGCGGAGAACACCTCGCCGGTGTGGTAAATCCGCTTGGGCATCAGGAGTAACGGCACCGTCGGGCTGCAGAAATTGCGGAATTCCCGCGCCTCGAGGATGCCTTTGCTTTCCCAGAAGGGGTCGAGAAGACCAACCGTGGCGGTGCTTTGGCCGGGGAAGTCCTGCAATTGCAGGAGCTGGATCCCGGCCACGTTCCTGGTCCGCAGGGCCCGTTCCATGTCCTCCTTGTAGAGTAGGGCGGCGAGTTGACCGGAGGCCATGGTGTAGTCACCGGCCTCGTCGAGGCGACCCTTGGCCTTCAGGTCGGCGGCGATGGATTCGTAGGCGATATTGCGCATGGGCGAATCCTCGTACTGCGCGAGGTCGCTCAAATCCGGATAGACGACATATTGGCCGACCTCGTGCGTGATGAGGGGGACCGGCACGGTGGAGAGGCCGGGGTCGTAATCGCTGTCGGTGTTCGGCGGGGTGGAATTGAGAAAACCCTGTCCGCGAACCCAGCCTCCGGAAGTTTCCTGGGAAATGAAGAAATCATCCTCGGGTCCGGGATCCTTTCCGCGGAGCGAAAAGGAATAGGTGGTGCTCGTGTAGAGGATGGACGGATGCCGCTCCCGCAGGTGTTTGACCACGGAATCGAGGTAGGTGTAGTCACCGGTGATCTCGTTGCCGAGGCTGAAAAGAACGAGGGAGGGATGGTTGCCGAACTCGTGCAGAATGCGTTCGCCCTCGCGCCGGAAGAACTCGTCCACGCGGGGGCGTTCCCCGTTGTGGAAGCTCCAGTTGGGCAACTCCACCTGCAGGTAGACACCGTATTTATCGGCGGCTTCAAAGGCGGCCTTGGGCGGCGTCCAGCTGTGGAAACGGAGGTGGTTGAGTCCCCATTCGCGGGTGGTGCGCATGATTTTTTCCCACTGGTCGCCTTCCACATCCGGATGTCCGGTTTGCGGGAAAATGGCGCACTCAAGGTTGCCGCGGAAGAAGATGCGTTTGCCGTTGAGAAGGATATGCTTCCCATTGGCTGCTATGGTCCGCATGCCGAAGATTTCCTGTGCGGGAGCGGTTTCTTTCGCTATATCCCGCAGTTCCGCTTCCATGCGATAGAGGCGGGGCGAAAATTCCGACCATGGTTCGAAGCGCTCCGCCATTTCGTAGACGACGGTGTGCCGGCTGATTCCTCGCGGAAGCGAAACCGGAAAGGACTGTTGAGGTTGGGCTTTGCCATTGAAGTTATCCGGCAGAGCGCGCAGGTACAGTTCCGTCTGCAAGGCGGTGTCGGTGCGGTTTAGGACCTCGACTTCGACCATGACTTCACCGGAATCCACCTTCGGGGCAAGGTGGAGTTTCGCGACGGCGAGGGGGCTTCCCTCGATAAGAAGGAGATCGCCGAGAAGGCCGTTCCAGAGGGTCTGCGTTTCCTCGGTGTAGGCGTGGCCGATCCCGATCGGCAACAGCTCACGGTTATCGACGCGGACCACGATGCGGTTCTCGCCGCTTTGAAGAAAGGCGCCCACCTCGTAGCGGTGCGGAGTGGAAAGGCTGTATTCGCGTCCGACGGGATGGCCGTTGATCCACACCCGCGACTCCCAGAGAACTCGTTCGAAAAGCAGGCGGGATCCGTCGTCGAACCAGTCTTCGGGCAACGTGACGGTACGCGCGTACCATGCCGCGCCAACATACTGGTTTTCCTGCAGGAGCCGTTTCAGGGTTGGGGCCTTCAGGTTGAGTTCCGCGGTCGTTTCGTTTCCCTTCCCCGCCGTTGTCGTTGTTGCGGGAAGGGCAATGGTATCGGCAAGATCGCCACGAAACCATTCATCCTCGATACCGACGTCTTCGGGATCGAGCTGAAATTGCCATTCTCCGGCGAGGTCGATTTTGTCGGGCGCGGCGAGAATGGTCAGGGGCATGGCGAGAAGGAAAAGGAGGGTTCGTTTCATTACGGCAGTGGCCAGGTTAGGATTGAAGAGCGGGCCGACGCGACGACCATGGGCAAAGAGAAGCCGCTACGGGGAGACGACCTTCGGATTCGGGGTCGGGGTGAGGGCCCCGACGCGGGCGCGCCAGCGATCCAGTTTCTCGCGCAGGGCAAGAGCTTTGAGCGGCCTCGCTTCGGTGAGATTGTCGCTTTCGCCCGGATCCTCGGCAAGGTTGTACAGCTCAATCGATCCGGTGAATTTCTCGATTAATTTCCAGTCGCCCTCACGGACGGCCGATACGGGCTCGGTCCCCTGCGGGGAATAATGTGGGTAGTGGAAATACAGGGACGAGCGTGCCGGAGAGTATCCCTGTAGCACGGGCAGGAGACTGACGCCGTCGAATTCCTTGTCCCGCGGAGCAGGGATGCCGGCCATGTCGAGGAGGGTGGGATAAATGTCATGCGTGGTGGCAAGGGCCTCGGCGGAGGCGGCCTCGACGCGCGGTCCTTTGATGAGATAGGGGATGCGAATACCTCCCTCGTAAAGCCAGCCTTTTCCGGCCCGGAAAGGTTCCGCGCTGGTGGGACCGTTCTTGTGCCCGCGGGTGGTAAGAGGTCCGTTGTCGCCAACAAACACGACGATAGTGTTTCCGGCAAGGCCTTGGCCTTCGAGAGTATTCATAACGTCTCCCACGGCGAGGTCCATGGCTTCGACCATGGCGGCGTAGGTTGGGTCGCCGAGGGAGGTTCGGGTCCAGTTTTCGCCCTCCTTCCGGAAAGTTGGTTCCTCTTTGCCTTCCGTTTTGGCGGCGTATTTCGCTTTCAGGTCTTCACGAGCGATAAGGGGGGTATGTACGGAATAAAAAGAAAGAACGGCGAAAAATGGATTGTCCGCGTTTTCTTCGATGAAATTGCTTGTTTCCCGGCCAAGTCGTTCCGGCAGGTGTTCTCCTTCGGGACCGTCCTCGAGGCGGGGATTGCCATAGGGAGAGAAGTATTGCTTGCCGCCGTAGGGGCCACCGCGGGACCAGCCCCCCTTGTTGATACCAAAGCCCTGGTCCTCCGGATAAAAACCTTCAGGACCTAAGTGCCATTTGCCGGCGAAAAAGGTGGCATAGCCTTCATTTTTAAAGGCCTCCGCGAGGGTGACCCGTTCAAGACCGAGTTCGGGTTTGTTGCGAGCTGGAAGAAGAGGGTTTTCGCCCAGGCGCGGATGCTCAAGAGCCCGTTCGGGAGGAATGCAGCCATGAAAGTCGGTAATGCCCACGCGCGCCGGATGCAGCCCGGTGAAGATGCTGGCCCGCGTGGGCGAACAGACCGGGCTGGCGGCATATCCGTTCTGGAACCGCACACCCTCCCGCGCCAACTGGTCGATGTGCGGGGTTTCGTAAAATTCGTTTCCGTAGATACCCACATCCTGCGATCCATAATCATCGGCGATGAATAGGATCACGTTCGGGGGCGTTTGCTCACTGGCGGCGGCGAAATGTCCGGCCGCGAGAAGGCCGCCCATGGCGAGATATTGGAATTGTTTATTCATGGTGGGAGATTGGATTTATTAGAACGGTGGAGATGGATCTTGGAGGAAAAGTGAGGACCTTTCGTCTCCCCTCCGGGACGTCCATGGCCTGGAAGGTTGATGTGGAGGAGGTGGTCCATGCCCTCCATTGCGCCGCCCCGTCACCGTCGGGATTTGTATTTGAGGGGAGGTCGGGCAGGGTCCGTTGCTCGGGCTGGTCGCCGAAATTGAGAAAAACAAGGACCTTTCGGGCTCGGTCCGGAGAGCGGAAGGCGACGCCGGAAAGGCCGTCAAGGTCGTCCGCTCCTTCCAGCCCGATCCGTTGCCATCCGAGGCGGACAAAGCGGCTGAAATGAGACATGACCCAGAGGTTCTTTTCCGGGACGAGGCGGCCGCCCTTCGAGAGATCGTCCTCCTCTTCCGCCTCGATGCGGATGAGCTGGAACTGGTTGCGGTAGTCCCAGATGTCCTGCTCGAAAGCGACCCAGAAGGACCAGCCGGTGACGTTGGCGTACTTCAGGTCGGCGAGGATGACCTTGCCGATAAACAAGGCAATGTCCCAGCGCGTTTGTGGTTTATCCTCCCTGATGCGGGCGCGGTCGATGAGGCTGTACTCGGTTTGACGAAGACCCAATCCGAGGGACTGGGCCTTGTCGCGGGCGGCGGTCCGGGTCTCGCGGATCTGCTCCGCCGTCCGGTTCAGCCAGTAACTGTGCGCCGCCGCGACCGGCGCAAGCCGCGGACGGTCGCCGATGTAGTGGGGGCTTTCCGGGGAGAAGAAGGCTTCCAGTTGATTGGAATACTGCGGATCCTTGTATACCGTCTCGAGGGATTTCCATTCTGTCGCTTCCGGCATGAGGATACGCGCGGAAAGATCACTCTCCTGTAGTTGCTCATCCAATATACGGACCAGCCGGGCGATTTCCGCGTTCGTGTAGGAACAGCCTTCCTGTTTGGCGGTGTTCCACGGGTATTGCGGTTCGTTCAGGGGGCTGAGATAATCGAAATCAATTCCCATTCGATCGCGGTAGAAACGGAGGACGCGGAGAAGGTAGGCGGCGTAGTCCCCGTAGGCATCCTCGCGCAGATTGGAACGGATTTCCCCGGAGGCGCGGGCCAGTCCGTTCTTTGTCTGGGAAACATGGGGACTGATGGAGAAGGCCACGAACTGATCGACACCGTACCGTTTCGCCTCTTCTAAAAACCAGCGTTGGCCGGGAGAGCGGGTCCAGTCCCAGCCCTGCCCATCCGGATCGAGGTAACTGCTCGCCCGCCGGGTGGGGTTGGAAATCCCGCTCGCCTCTCCCTGTTCCGCGCTGCCAGCCCCGATGTTGACCCGCCAGACGGAGAGGGCGGCGCCCTCCGGCTGGCCGTTTTCCTTCCATGCGGCGGAAAAAAGCAGTTTCGCTGCCTTCTCCTTCTCTTTTTCGCTCCAGTACCGCCCGATGAATTCGCCGTTCCATGCGTCGGAGGCACCAAAACCTTCCATCGTCTGGTAGGACTTTCCGGGAACGAGTTGCAACTCCGCAGGGGCTCCGGCGGCCGGAGCATTGTCAGCTCCGGTCATTGCCGTGCACAGTATCAAGGTACAGGACCAATTGAACATATATCCACGCCGATCTTTTCTAAAAAGACATTGTGACCGTCATAAAGATCCGTCGCGGTTGCTGCGTCGTGAAGCGGTCGATGACGTCCGGATAGCTGTGGTCCTCGTTCGGAACAGGGGTGAAACGGATTGGAATCAGGTCGGTTTCATCAAAAACGTTCCGTATATTTACCTGCACGCGGGTCCGTACCCCTTTGATCAGGTTTTCTCCGAAATCATAGCGGAAGAGCAGATCAAAATATTCGATGGGAATACCATAGAGAATATTATCGTCGGGATCGACCCCGACGATGTTCTTGCTTTGGTAACGGATACCAGCCCCTACAGTGAAGACTTCGAGGGGTCCTTCAAGTTTCAAGTCATAAGCTGTAAAGAGGTTGAATTTGTGCTTCCGCAGGCCACGTTTGACCTCCTCCCCCCGCCTGAAGAAATCAATTTCGGACTGCCAATCCTGAAACACGGAATTCAGGGGCGAACGCGCGTCCGGCTCGCCCGGCAGGGGGGGTTGTCCGATGAGCAATTCGCCGGGACTTTCCACGTCGAGGTTGTTCTCTTCAATGAAACCCGCTGCTTCCGCAAAGGCCCAATCCCGCTTTTGCTCCAAAAATCTCTGGACGTCCTGATACGCATTGAAGCGGTCCCGGTCGGTAAAAGAATAGTTTGCAGTCAAGCGCCAGTTGGAAGTCAGATTGGTCGTGACCGAGAGTTCAACCCCGTTGGACTTTTCATCGAAAACGGTTCCGGTCGCGGTGTGGCTGCGGAAATCCTCCGTGTCCTGATCGATCACCCCGGCGCGGCGAAGCCCACTATTAATGCTGCTATTGAAGGAAGTCGCTACTTTGAAACCCCCGGTCCAATTTTCGACGTCCTCGACGTCCGCCTCAAAGTAGGTGAGGCGACCGGAAATCTTACCCTCGAGAAAGGAGAACATGACACCGGTATCCCATCCGACACCGGAGGCCGGAGGGGGTGTGACCCCGTCAAACGGTCTTTCCAGATCTTCCGGTAACACCTTGATGAGAAAGTTGGGAAAGTTTGAGTTCTCGGAAATGTTGAAGAAGGGGCTGAAGTTATCGGTGAGGTGCCAGACAACGCCTGCGGTAATCGTTTCGGAGAGAAAGTCCTGGTGGATCGGTTTGTCGTAATTGATGGCATAGTAGCCTTGCTCGTTCCGCTCTACGGCATGGGTCTTGTTCGCGACCTCGTCCTCACGATACCCGAGCGTTGTCACGAGACGGTCGTTAAAGAAATAGCTCTGCAGGGCAAGGAGATGGTTATCACTTTCGACCTCGTCGTCGTTTTGGCTCGTTCCCCGGGGGATCCAGCCGGTTTCGATGGATGCTTCGTTAAATTGATCTCCACCGGACACATAGGAAATGCCATCAATCGGTTGCTCCCAACTGGGGATATGGAAGTTTTCCCAGTCCTCGAGGTTCACATATTGACGTCGGGCGACGATGTAACGTCCATTATCCGGCGTAGCGCCCCATGCCGGGGTGTAATTCCCGGTCGGATTGATGATCTCCTCGGAGGTAATGGCTTCATATTCGTTGATAAACCCGAGGTCGTTGCGGTCTTGTCCGATGAGACCAACCACATTGTGGCGACCAAACTTGCCGAGGTCGAACTCATAGGAGGCAGTAATGCGGAGGGAATTCGTGGAAATCGTTCGCGTTCGCCGGTCCCAGCTTCCTTCAAGGTAAAAGTCACCCGCGTAAGGATTGGGCTCGCCGTTCTGCAGATTGACGTTGGGATCAATACGCAGCGAACTGAGTCCGGCCCAATGGCTGACCCAGTCCGACTCCACACGATGGTGGGCGAATTCGAGGAAGAAATCATCGAAAACCTCGTGTTCAAGGGTGGAGGTGTAGACCCAGAAATCATGATTGCGTTGGGCTCCAGGTCCATCCGTGGAGACCCGGGGAGGGATTTCAGAGGCCTCCACACCCCGGGTGGTTGACCCAGCGGCCCGCCACCAGTCCGCGTATGAAGGGAATTCGGAAAGCGGATTGAGAAAGAATTCGGACTCCATCTGAGACTTCACATCCACCATGCTTTTGTTGTTTCCGATGTAATTGGGAACGGTTCCACCCCACCATTTGCTGCGCCGGGCACCGGGGGAGTCGGTCCAGGTAGCGGATTCGTAGAGGGTGCCATCCCACTGACTGTATTCGTCGAGGACATGGAACGGGCGGGAAACAACGTCGTCGAGCTGACCGCGTTCATATTCGACGCGCAGAGTCGTCTTCGGATACGGACGAAAGGTAACAGCCCAGTGCATCCGTTTATCTTCCTGTCCGACGTGGTACTGCCAGCTGTCGGACTCCTCTGCCATGAAATTGGCCCGGATTGCGAGATGGTCCTCGATCAGAGTCCGATTGATGTCGAGGGTCGCCCGTTTTTCATCCCATGAACCGACCCGGAACTGGGCACGGGTAAAATTACGCCCAATCCGGGCTCGCTTCGTCGTTGTATTAATAATTCCGCCAGCGGAGCCGATTCCGAAGAGAATGGAATTGGGACCGCGGGACTCGTCGAGCCGAGCCGTGTTGTAGGTGTCGAGGGTCAGTTCCCAGCGGAAGTAGTTGCGGGAACGCGTGGCATTGAAGCCACGAACTCGAAACTGGAAAGAGGGCAGGGCATCCACATTGTTGTTTCCATTCGGGTTCTGGCCGACACCACCGACGGACCGTTCGGCGCTAACGGAATAGGCCAAGGCGGCTTCCAGATCGGAAGCTCCGAGGTCATTCAGGAACTCTTGAGTGAAGACGGAGACCGAGGCCGCCGTATCGCGGAGCTGGGCGTTGATGCGGCTTCCGGCCAGCGTACTGGTGGCAAGATAGCCGATGTCCTCGTCTGACTCGACGGTGAAGGGACTGAGCTCGAAGACCTCTTCGTCCTCTTCCTCGTCCTCAAGCAGCTGCGCGGGAAGAAAAGACGGTGCCAGTAAACAGGCACCGAGAAGAAAACCTCGCCGAAGAAGGAACCTGCGGCGCAAGGGGGAGAGATGATGATGCTTTTTCATGGGGGTAATTCCGGTTCCGGGGTTGGTGAATGGTTACCGTACAGCGGTTACTTGCGGTAGGGATTCGCGAAGGTGAATAAGACGGATGTCGGAGGCGGTCAGGCGTAGGGCTTCTTCGTAATGGCCGAGGGCGGCGGCTTCGTCGCCGAGGCCGAGAGAAGCGTAAGCTTTGAGAATGGCTACTTCGGTGGTTTGAACCGTTTCGATATCCTCTTCGAAAACGAGCAGGCGGGGAAGGGAAGTCGCGAAATAGTCGATATGCGGGGTTTCCGTCTCCTTGTTCTTCGCATGGGCGAGCATGGCCTCGAACAATCGGCGGGCCTGTTTCTCTTCCCCGAGTTCGCGAAGGGAAAGTCCGCAGAAATAGGATAGCTCAGAATAACCCTGCACGGCCATATCGCGAAAATCGCCGGTTTCGGCGGAAGATTTGCGGAACCATTGCGCAGCTTCCGTCTCCTCGCCTTGCGCGCGAGCGGCTTTACCGAGCCAGTAATAGACATCGGCCTTAGCCTGTAGGGGATGATACTTTTCCCCGAGGCTGTCGGGGGTGTTGATGGACTGCCGGAAGAAGTCCTTGGCTTTTTCCGCTTCCCCTTCCTCGAGGGCTTTCTGGCCGAGAAGAAGGCAGGCGGTGGTGTACTGGCGAAGGACCTTGCCTTCGCCGCCTTCCCACGGGTGAAAACGCCGACCGCGTAAAAGTTCGTAAGCCTTCGCCGGTTCCCCGCAGAGGTTGAAGAGCGTGGCCAGCTCGACGCAGGCGTCGTCTCTCTGCAGCACAAGCTCACGGCGCTCAAGGAGCCACTGTAACCGCTCTTCCGGGACATGGTTGAGTTTGCGGCGCAACTGGTCGTATTCAAAAAGAATACGCGCGTCCCCGGGATCCCGTCCATGGGCGCGAATAAACTTTTCTTCGGCCATCTTACCGTCGCGATCGACGTTCCAGTGGGCGATACCGAGATTGCGGCAGGTGACGGCAAGCTCCTCGATTTTGAGGCTGTTTTGCCATACCGCCATGGCTTCTTGGTAGCGACGCTTGTCATAAAGCAGGTTGCCGAGAGCATAGCCCGCGCGGGCATCCTGCGGAGACCTTTGCAAAGCCCAACGAAGCAGGAGTTCCTCCTCAATACGGGAGGGGAAGAAATAATCGGGTGGTTGTTGCTTTACATCCCCGAGAACGGCGGTGGCGGCGTTTTCTTCGCCCATTTGCTGCAGCAGCCATGCCTGCAGGTAGCGGGTGCTGAGGGAACGGCGGAGGGGATTCGGTACCGGTGCCCCGGTCGTGGCATGCTCGTGATGGTATTCCAGCAAACGGAACGCCTCCGCGGAAAAGCCGGCCTGCAAGTAGTCAAAAGCAAGGTCGAGGATCGTCTGGGCGTCATTGCGGCTGCGATGCAAAAAGGTGGTCAGGTCGCCGGTCGAATCTCCGAGGGCATGCAATGCCCAGTGATCAAGCGGGTCCTCGGCGAGGAGCGATTCCAATCCTTCGCGGGCTTCGGCTTTCAGGCCTTCGGTCCGGTCAAGGAGCGCGCGGAGGACCCGTCCCTTGTTGTTGTCGGCGTTGGTGCGGAGACACTGCCCGACATGATGCCGAGCTTTGGAAAGGTCCCCCTCGGCGGCGGCGAGGCAGGCGAGTTCGTAATGGGCGGCGCTGCGCCACTCAAAATTCCACGTCGCCTTGTTGAAGGCTGCTTCCGCTTTCCGTTTTTCGCTGAGGTAGCGCCGGGTGAGGCCGAGGAAATAGTGGACTTCCCCGGTGCAGGGGTTGGGGTGCCGGAAGGTCAGCCTTTGTATCGCTTTTTCAAGGTGTTCCTTTGCCTCCCTGAGCAATCCCCGGCGCAAGGCCCGTTTGCCAAGGGCAAGGTGACAGCGGAGATCGCCGGGATCCAGCTCGAGGCCCCGCTGCCAGTACGGTTCCGGATCCCTGCTGGGATGACGGTACTGTTCGAGGTGCTCCCCGGTCAGAAAACATTCGTCGCTGGTCCGCATCTGCGCGGGCAAGGGCGGTTCCGTCGCCTTTTCCCGGGTTCGTTCCCGGTTCCGCATGACCGGGGGGGAGTAGGCGAGCAAGGTGGTTCCGTCGGCGGATTCAATCCGCAACCGCAGCGAGGAAAGGTCCTTTCCTTTCGTGGGGGTGGGGAGGGTTTTCTGCCAGGGGTTCGATGGGTTCAGGTCAATTTCCTCGCGCAGAAGTTCCCCGTCGGCTCCCTCAAGAACTACGCGGGCTCCCCTGTTAGAGCGTGCGGCTACGGCACCGAGGTGGAGCTGTCCTTCCTCCCATGCGTGCAGGCGGAGTCCGAATTCCTCATTGGCGTTGTGGAGAGGACCAATCCCTTGGTACGGCCACCAGAATTGGGAAAAGGTTTTTGTCTCCAAGGGCAGCAGGTATGAAAAGTCGGGCTGGTTGTCCGTGTAAACCCCCGCCATCAATTCGACGTACGGACCGTTTTCGTCCGTCAGTTCGCGGTCCCAGGCCCAGCCGAACTCGGCGTTGCCCCATGTCCACTGCTTTTTCCCCGGGGAAATAGCCGGGTCCGCGACATGGACGAAGCCGCCGTCTTCCGTGAAATCATATCCGCCAAAGAAGGCGTAGTCCGTCTCGCAGACCATGTAACTGGTCGGGACGGTGATGTTCTTGTAGAAGCGCAGATCATTCGCGTCCGGCCGGTTTGCGTAGTCGATGCCGTAATACACGCTGTCGGAGTACGGGAACCCGGTCATGTCGCGCACGGCGTGGTCGGCCACGTAATGGACGTCGGGAGGGAAAAAGCTCTGGTAATGATCGTGGACGCGCGCGGCGACGTTGGCCCACCAGAGGAACGTCTGCGTCTCCGGGGTGCGGTTGAAAAGACGCACCCGCAATTCGATACAGGCACTGTCGGGACGCAGGCGGATCCCGTGCATACCCTTCATGCGGAAGAGTGGATCATGTTCGGAAAACCAGACCGTGCGAGCCCCGTCTTCTTCTTCCTCGATATGGACATCGCAGGGCATGTAAGTGCTGGGGCGGTGGTGTTGCGGCCAGTTGAATTCAACGCCGCCGGAAATCCACGGGCCGGCCAGACCGACGAGGGCAGGTTTGATGACATCCTGGCGATAGAAAAAGTCGTAGTCGTGGTTGCTTTTGTCCTGCCCAAGGAATATGCGTCCTCCAATTTCCGGCAGCATCTCTAGGCGCAGGTAGTGATTTTCCATGCGCACGACATCATAAAGCACCGGTTGCGGGGAATCGTCGTTTTTGAGCCGGTCGACGAAGGGCAGCGGGTAGACTTTTCCGCTCGAGCCTTGGAAGACGCGTTTTTCGAAGAAAACAGGATGATGTTCCGGCTCTTCAAGACGGTAGGTGGGAATTTCCCGCGAGGTTCGTTCAACAGTTACGGTTTCCATGGAAGGTCGTTGCTCCGGTTAGAAAAAGATACCGATAAAAAGGACTACACCGATTAGCACGGCACCGCCGGCGAATTTCACCCAGACCGGGGTTTCCTCCTCGATCACGTGTCGGTCGGGCAGGTGCCAATCCGCCGGCAAGGGGCGGAGCCGCGTGATCACGACCATCACCGCGACGCAGAGCAGGAAGGCCACCAGTACCTGCAGAAGAAAGTGGATTGGAAGAATTTCCATGGTGGAAAGGAACTGCAGTATGCCATAAAAGGCCGGTCCGCAGAGCAGGGCTGCCACCCCAGCCGAACCGGGGGCGCGCTTGAGCAGAATAGCCATGAGAAAGGCGGCCACCGTGCCCGGCCATATGTAGCCCTGAAACTGCTGGATAAACTGAAAAACGCCACCGAAGCGGGGATGGGAGAGTGCCGGCGCGGCAAGGCAGGCGAAGATCACAAAAAGCAGGGTGGAGATCCTTCCCACGAGGACCTGTTCCTTTTGGCTGCACTCTTTCCGGATTACGTTCCGGTAGATATCGATGGTGAAAATCGTCGCCGAGGAATTCAGCATGGAGGCGAGAGAACTCACCACCGCACCGGCGATGGATGCGAGAAGAAAGCCTCGCAGGCCTTCGGGAATCAGGTTCTTGATCAAAACCGGATAGGCTTTGTCCGCCGCTTCCGCCAGCTCCTGCGGATAGAGCTGAAAGGACATGATCCCGGGCATGACAATGGCGAAGGGTACGATCAGCCAGAGCGCGCCGGCGAAGACGAGGCCCAGTTGGCCGTCCTTGAGACTGCGTGCCGCAAGGTTGCGTTGCACGATGAACTGGTTGAGCCCGACGTAATAAAGGATGACGATCCAGAGGCCGCCCACCACGCCGGTCCACGGCAAGGCCTCATCGCTGGCGGGGCGGATCAAGTGCAGCTTGGCTTCATTAGCTTCGACAAAAGCGCCCCATCCCCCCACGGCATCAAGGGCGAGGAAAAACGTAATCGATCCCCCAAAAAGCAGGCCAAGGCCGAGGATGAGGTCCGCCCATGCCACGGATTTTAGGCCGCCCCAGACCGTATACAGACCGGCGATTCCACCGACCAGCCACACCGCATGCGTCAGCTCAAGGCCGAAAATGGTATGCAGCGTCAAGCCCCCCGAATAGACCACTGCGGTCAGCAGAACGAGCACGTAGACGACCACCGTAATGCCGGCGAGGATCATGCGCGCGGTGGCGTTATAGCGATACTCGAGGAACTCCGGCATGGTGTAGATGCCCGCTCGGAGAAAGCGCGGCAATAGCGTGAAGGCGATGATGACGATCCCCACCGAACCGGCCAGCTGCCAGAGGGAGACGGAAAGCCCGACGGGTCCCGCGCCCTGCCCGGCCATGCCGACGAACTGCTCAGTAGAAATGTTGGCCGCTACGATGGACAGGCCGATGACGAACCATGGAAGCCCGCGGCCGGCGAGAAAGTAACTCTCGCTGTTTTGGTCCGGTCGCTTGCGGAAAAGGCTTACGGCCAGAACAAGACCAAAAAAGACGAGGACGACGATTAAATCTAATGGGGTGATGTGCATTAGGACGAACTCCCCTGACAATATCATGATGGATTACGTCTCACCATAGAGTGAAATCTTAAATATCTGGACAATCTTATGATACTGATTCTTATTATTTGCTTATGCTCCAAATACGCGACGGTTTCCCCGAACAACGGCAGATCATCCTGAGCGCGGAAAAACGTAAACAGGAGGAAGCAACGCCCTACGTCCGCTCTCTCCGTATCACGGACATCGGCCACTTTCCGGAGACGCATTATCATTTTGTCGAGCGGCCCAAGGGAGCAACCGAGCACGTCCTTATCCTCAATATTTCGGGGAAGGGCTGGTTGCGCATGAATAAAAAACTCTGGGAGGTTCCGCCGCACCATGTCGCTTTTGTGCCGTCAACGATTCCCCATGCCTACGGTGCGGATGATTCCATTCCATGGAATATCTACTGGGTGCACATGGCCGGCGACCAGGCGGACGCCTTTATGGAATGGAAGGGTTCCCTTTTCGAGGACCCCGTCTTTCCGGTGTCTTCGGTCGAATCCCTGATCGAATTCTTCGAGACCGCTATGCGTTATTCGATCGCCGTCTTTAACGAGAAAACCATGGCGAATTTAGTTCGAATAGTTCATAATATTCTTTCGGAAACAATTGTGCAACGCGAGGAAAACCGTCGCGGATCGCGCGTGGTGGAAGGCCGAATTCTCAAGTCGATCCGGCATATGCGGGAGTCCCTTGATCAGAACCTGACTCTTGAAGAGCTGGCGAGGGTGGCGACGCTTTCTGTTCCCCACTACTCTTCGCTCTTTAAATCCCATACCGGTAGTTCCCCATTACGCTTTTTCACTCGCCTCCGTCTGCAAAAGGCCTGCGAGTTAATGGAGGACCCGGATCGCACCGTGCAATCGGTGGCCTATGAGCTCGGTTTCAACGATCCCTTTTATTTTGGAAGGATTTTTAAGAAATTCATCGGGGTCAGTCCCTCCCACTACCGCGGGCAGTTACACGAGAAGCCGAAGACGGCCGAATAGAGGCGAGGGACCGGAGGTTCAGGGGAGTTTTCTCCCGGTGAGAATGCGAAGGAAAGGAGAAATTTCACCCGGTTCGATCTCGTAGCGAACACGCTCATACACGTCGTTGATGGAGGTTGTTTCGTCGGGAAGGGAAAAGTTGCGCCATCCGTTTTCCTCCGCGCGCTGGGCGATGGTATCGTAGGGCATCCGCGTCGAGGAGCGGGGTCGCACGTATTCAAGAACAAATACCTGATTAACCGTATCCCAACGAACGGCGGGGCCTCCCTGTTCGTCCCCGGGAGCAAAGGGGCCGGGGGAAACCTTTTCCAAATCTCCTTCCTCGGGTGCCGTGTTGAAAATAAAGCGCAGCAGGTTGGGGATGCCGTCGCCGGAAGGATTCTCGAAATCATCGGCTCCGGAGCGGCTCAACCCATGCTCGAAGCGCCATTCGGCAAGGGGATTGCTGAAAACATCGAAGAACCAGTAAAACAGATGGCGGCGATAGCCCTGGGTCTGCCATGTCTGATTCTGTAACTCCCTTGTCTGGGCGTGGCGCTCTTCCCCGAGGTAGGGAAGCTGGTCGAGGGCCTGCATGGCGAAAAGGACGCGGCGCTCCGCAAAGCGGTCCGTGACATTATTAACGACGAGGTTGTCACCTCCGTGAGCGGGAAGGCTGGAGCGCTGGAAGAGCCAGTCGACGAGGATTTCCCGCTCCGCTGGATCGCCATGGGTGGCGAGGCACTGGTGCGCGGCCACTTTGACATAGTAATTTGCGTCCTCAAGGAGCGGCCGGAGCTCAGCTTCGGAGGAGCGAACCGCTTGCCGACCATGCATCATCAAGCCGCGCACGCCCCACAAGCGGAGGAGGGGATGCTCGTGGGAGAGCCGGTTGCGAAGAAAGGGACGGTCCCGGGGATTTAGGGCGGAGGCCCGCCGCGCGGTCTCAAGGATTTCCCCATAAGGGAACAGGGAGGGGTCCTGCAATACGGACCAGTGATCGAGGTTTTCATCACGGGCCAGCTCGTACAGGTAACCTTCGGGAAGGAAGCCGCCGTCGGGATGGCCCTCCTCCCATGCGCGAAGTTCCGTCAGCAATTCTTCGCGCTTATCGGCATAGGCCGGATCATTGGCGAGGTTATTCGTCTCGTAGGGATCCTCCCGCAGATCGTACAGCTCGACGGGTCCCTGAGCGATCCAGTAGGCGGCGGCCACCTCATCAATTGGTCCGCCGAGGAAACGGTCGAGCCAGGTAAAGGCCATTTCGGTGTTGCGGTTGTTAGGGATTCCGACGACGAATTGGGAATAAAATCCCTGTGGTAAATCAGATCGGTAATTACGGATCAGCACATGTCGTCCGTCCGTGACAACATGACCTTTCCATGTGCGTTCGTCGATGCGACCAATGAAACCGAACTGATAATCCCGCGGCGGGCTGATCTGTTCGCCGGCGAATGGTTTTCCGTGCATCCAATCGGGAATATCGGCGCCGGCCATGCTCAGAAGGGTGGCGGCAAAGTCAACAAAGCCGACCAGACGGTCCGTGCTGCCCCCGGCGGTGTAATCTTCCGGGCGCAGGTGCGCGAAATTGTCGGGAATGTGGATAAGCAGCGGGACTTCCTGTCCGCGGTTGCCGACGAATCGCTTGAAACCCGGCATGGAGGAGCCGTGGTCTCCGTAGAAGAATACGATGGTATCCTCCGCGAGGCCGTCGGCTTCAAGCGCGGCGAGCAGCTCGCCGGCCCGCGTATCCATGGCCAAGGTCCAGTTGTAGTGGCGCGCCCAGTCCGCACGTGAAGTAGCATTGTCCGGATGCACATTCGGGACGAATATGGAATTGGGATCATGCACTTTGAAGTCATCCGGCGGTTCCCTTCGCAGGCGGGATTCGTGGGTGTCCCCGATATTGAAAACGGAAAAGAAAGGAGTATCGGCCGGACGGTTGCGCCAGCTTCCCTCACCGGTACGGTCGTCCCAGCCGAGGTCGGGACCGACAACGTTGTAGTCGAGTTTCCCGTTGCCCCGCCGCACGCTGGTGCTACCGTTATTTTCCCGGCGCGTTGCAATGTCAACGTTGGTTGTGTAATAACCGGCTTCCTGTAGGAGCTCCGTGTAGAAACGGACGAAGTCCGGGGCGGCGATGTCGGTTGTCGGCCGGTGGTTGTGGGCGCCGAGAGTGTTGGCGTACATCCCGGTGATCAGCGTCGTCCGCGCCGCCGAACAAACCGGAACATTCGCCCATGCGTTGTTGTAGCGGAGGCTGTCGGCGGCCAAGGCGTCCAACTGTGGACTGGTGGCCGTGTCATCCCCGTAGGCACCGAGGGTAGGGCTGAAGTCCTCCGTAACGATCCAGAGAATGTTTGGTTTGCTTTCCTGCGCGTTTAGCAGCGGGCAAAGGGCCATGGTTGCCGCCGACACGGCGGCTAGTTGGGGGAGGGATGATTTCATTTTACTTGGGATACTGATGGGAGAGCAAAAAAATAACTAACCTGCATCTTACCCGATCGCCCGCGCGATGTCTTTGGAGAATTTTCTGATTCTGCCGGATGATTAAATGAAAAGGTCGGGCCTCCGGTGTTCAGCGTTGACAGTTTGAAAGCCTTTATGGTGGTAGCTGAATCCATAGGAGAAGTTGGAAGATTATTCTTTCAGGACTGCCCCCAAACAAAAGAACAAATAATTAAGGAGACCCAGAATACATGATAACCGATCGCGAACGCTTCTTTTTTGACCTCAAAGGCTATCTCGTCCTCGAAAACGCCATCGATCCAGATCATATCCGGGCCTGTAATGATGTTCTTGATGAGATTCTCCATCTCGAACCGCCCCTCAAGCACGGAGAATGGTATGGAGGCGTGCACGCGCACACTTTCGGTGGCGCCGACGGAATTAACCTGCAACAGATTTATGAAGCCGGCGAACCTTTTGAGCGTTTACTCGATCATCCCTCATGGTGGGACCATGTCCGGGAATTCGTTGGCGGACAGTCGAGCTTCGACGCTCAGCACGGTCCCCTTTTCATAGACGAAAACTTCGCCTCCCTCCGGGGTCCCGGCGAAGCCCTTGGCATTCATTCCGGCGGACATGAGGCCTCCAAACGGAACCAGTTCCGTTACCATCTCGGGGAGTTCATGTGCGGTCAGGTCAATATCCTTCTCGCGCTCACCGATATCGGTCCGGGGGACGGGGGGACGATGTTGATTCCCGGCAGCCACAAGGCTAATTTCGCCCATCCTCAGTTTGAGGAGAACGTCATCCAGCATGGGAAAACAACCAGCCTCGACGACGTGGAAGGGGCCATCGAGGTCCATATGAAGGCCGGGGATGCGCTCTTGTTCGTCGACACGATCTGCCATGGTTCGGCCAAGCGTCTAAACGAGGGTTTGCGCCGT
Source organism: uncultured Puniceicoccaceae bacterium (assembly GCA_964345345.1). Lineage (GTDB taxonomy): Bacteria > Verrucomicrobiota > Verrucomicrobiia > Opitutales > Oceanipulchritudinaceae > Oceanipulchritudo. The sequence continues at coordinate 21,769 of CAYFRH010000017.1, forward strand.
ATTTGTGTCTACCGGTATGGTCCTTCGTGGGGTTTTTTCAGGGCTCCTTACCGGCCCACGCGCCAGCTGCTTGCCCGTCTGAGCGAACAACGAAGGCAGATTGTCTGGCCGCACGAGCCCGTACTTCGTGAACCCAACCGAAAACCCGGTTTCGAGAATCCACCGAAGATTCTTTCGGAATAAGGTGGTTCCAACCTATCCCGTATTCGGGACAACATGAGATGGAAAAGCCCCCATCAATGGAGCTGTCCAAACCATTGGCACCGGATCCGCGCCGGCCGGCGCACCTTCCTTTTCGGACAAAGTTTTTTTACTCCACGGGCGGCATGGCCGAAGTCCTCATGGGCAACATCATCGCGACCCTTGCCATGCCGATCTACAATGTCGGACTCGGGGTGAGTGCGATCCTCGTGGGCTACGCCGTTTCAATTCCAAGGATCTGGGACGCCTTCACCGATCCCCTCATTGCCAACATTTCGGATAATACCCACAGCCGCTTCGGGAGAAGAAGGCCCTACATCTTTTTGGGAACCGTCTTTGCCGCCCTTTTCTGCATTCTCATCTGGATCCCGCCCCGGAGCATCGGCGAGACGGGCCTTATCCTCTACTTTCTGGCGTTTTCCATTCTCTTTTTCACCGCCTACACCGTTTTCACGATTCCCTACCATGCTATGGGTGCCGAGTTGACCAGTGATTACGACGAGCGCACCCGGCTGATGAGTTACAAGACCTTTTTTCTGCAACTCGGGGCGACCCTGTTCATTCCCTGGGCGTACAAACTTTGCTTCGTTTTCGGCGAAAACGAAGTGGAGGGGGTGCGGATTGTCGGAGTCCTTTTCGGTGGGCTCATGATCCTTTTCGTCATCCTGCCGGTGTTTTTCTGCAAAGAGCGCTTCGCGGAGGCGAATCGCAGCAAGATCAAAATCCTCCCCGCGATCAAGTATACCCTGAAAACAAAACCGTTCTTCATTATTTGTATTGGAACTTTCATTACGGTTTTTGGGGTTTACCTTGTCAATCCACTCGCCTTCTACATCAACCTCGGATATGTAAAACCCGGGAACCGGGAAGCGGTGGCGACCCTGACCGGCGTCTTTACAACGACCTTCGGAGTGGCTTCCCTTGGCGCCATCCCCTTCATCAACGCCCTCTGCATACGGCTGGGAAAGCGGCAGACCCTGCAGGCGGGGGTCCTTTTGACCGCGACCGGTTACCTCGTAAGCTGGTTCGCCTTTACTCCCGAATTGCCGTACTTACAGGTGATTGTCGCTTTGCTGGCGGGACCGGGAATGACCTGCCTCTGGCTGGTGGTGTCCTCCATCATCGCCGATATCTGCGACCTCGACGAACTCAAGACCGGCCTGCGTCGGGAGGGCATGTACTCCGGTGTCTTTTCCTGGATCATGAAGATTTCGGTGGGCGGGGTCATGGCGTTGACCGGCTACATAGTTGCATGGACCGGTTTCAACGAGGAGCTGCTCATCCAGAGTGAGACGACTGTGATGAAACTGCGCCTTGCTTTCATGCTGGCGCCCCTCGTCTTCCTCGGTTTGGCCTTTTTCGTCTTCATGCGTTACAAGCTGACGAGGGAGCAACTGGCGGAAATTCAAGCCGAACTGGCGGCAAGGAAAGTAAACAGCTAATCAATAAACCAAAGAATCGACCAATGCTTAAAATGAGAACATGGAAACAAACCGCCGGGTTGGGAATGGCCCTGACCGCAAGCACCTTCGGGCAGATCCTTTCGGCATCGGAAGAGGCGGAGCGACCGAATTTTCTCTTCATCCTCGCCGATGACATGGGAAGGACCGATGCCGGTGTTCTCGGCAGCGATTTTTACGAGACCCCGAATATCGACCGGATTGCCTCAGAGGGCATGAATTTCACCGCCGGCTATGCGACCAGCCCGGTCTGCTCACCGACAAGGGCCAGTATCATGTCCGGGAAGAACCCTGGCCGCCTGAACCTGACAGATTGGCTTGGGGCCGCGCAGCCGGAGGATATTCCGGATATTCCGGACGGGAAATGGTACAGCTTCATCAAGAGGCTTCCGTTGTTGCCGGCTCCTTACACTGAACAGCTTCCCCTTGAGGAGGTCACGATCGCGGAATCCTTGCAGGAGGCCGGTTACAGGACCTTGTACGCCGGTAAGTGGCATTTGGGCGAAAAGCCGAAACACTGGCCGGAACATCAGGGCTTTGATATCAACAAGGGAGGTTGGATGAAGGGCAATCCCGGGAAGGATTATTTCTCTCCCTACGAGAATCCCCGCCTCGAGGACGGGCCGGACGGAGAACACTTGCCGGACCGCTTGGCGAACGAGACGGTTGCCTTCATTCGATCCAACAAAGAAGAGCCATTCCTGGCCTATCTGTCTTTTTACTCGCCGCATACCCCGCTGAACACGCGGGCAGACCTTGAACAGAAATATATCGAAAAGAGGCAACGGCTTGGGCTCGACGGACCCGAATTCGGCAAGGAAGGCGACCGCAAGGAACGCATTGTCCACCGCCATCCCGTGTACGCGGGGATGATGGAGTCGATGGACATGGCCATCGGGAAAGTCCTTGATGCGCTCAAAGAAAGCGGGGCTTATGAAAACACCGTTATTATTTTCACTTCGGATAACGGCGGATTGAGCGTTGGAAGCGGAACCCCCACTGCCAACACACCTTACCGGGCCGGCAAAGGATGGATTTATGAAGGGGGAATCCGGGAGCCGTTCCTCATCAAATGGCCCGGCGTGACCGAGCCCGGTTCCGTTTCCGGCGAACCGGTGATCTGCACCGACTTTTATCCAACCATGCTCGAAATGGCCGGCCTGCCGCTGAGACCGGAGCAACATAAGGACGGGACTTCGCTGGCTCCCTTACTCAAAGGGGAGGCATTTGACCGGGGACCTCTTTATTGGCACTATCCTCACTACAGCCCCCTGGGAGACACGCCCGCCTCCGCCATCCGGGATGGAAAGTGGAAGCTGATCAAGCGGTACGAAAACGACCGCGTCGAGCTGTACAACCTTGCCATGGACGGTCTCGAACGAAGCAACGTCGCCCGGCACCATCCCGAGGTGGCGGCAAAGCTGCGCAGGCAACTGGAGGACTGGTTGGCGTCGGTCGATGCCCGTTATCCCTCCCCGAATCCCAATGCGGTCACGCAATAGGCCGGAGGTGTCATGATGAAAAAATACAAAGGCTTAATCCTTCTCGTGGCGATGGCCAGCGGCGCGCCCTTGACCGCCGCGGAGCCCACAGAGGTGGAGGTGCACCCGGGCGTGCGCTACCAGGAGATCGAAGGCTTTGGGACCGCCCTTGGCTGGTGGACCAATGTCGTCGGTGGTTGGGACGAACCGACGCGCAGCGATATCATCCGTCTCGTCTTTGACAAGAAGGAGGGCCTTGGCCTTAGCATCATCAAATACTACATCGGGGGGACGGAGAATCCTGATTGTCCAGCTGATACCGACGGGGAGACTCATTTCGCGTATTCGCGGGAAATGGAGGGATTCAAGCTCACCGAGGACGGGCCTTACGACTGGACCCGGGAGGCCAACCAGCGCCGGGTCCTGCAGGAGGTCATGGAAAATTATGACATCGACGGGGTCGAGGCCAATGCCCTTACCGGGCCATGGTGGATGACGGTGAGCGGCTGCGTCGCCGGACACGTCGAGCCCGGGGTTCCTAATCTGAAGGAGACGTACTACGACGATTACGCCGATTACCTTGTCACTGTCGTCAAGCACTTCCGTGAGCAATGGGGCGTGACCTTCCAGACCATCAGCCCGTTCGCGGAGGCCTCGCAGGACTTCTGGAAAATGGGCGGCAACCAGGAAGGATGTTTCCATACCAACGAACAGGCGAACCGCCTCGTTAAACTACTCGGAAGGAAGTTGGAGGAAAGCGGCCTTCCCACCACTGTCAGCGCTCCCGATGAATGGTCGGTCGGCGAATCCATCGATGTCTACCAATCCTTTGACGACAAGGCGAAATCTGTCATCTCCGCCATCGGCGCTCACTCTTACTGGGGCTCGTTGCGTGACCGTTACGCCTTCCGGAATCTTGTCAAAGCGGAGGGAAAAAAGGCCATCATGAGCGAAACTTCGGAGCGCGGAGGCTACGAGGATGATCACGTGGGCATGCACGGGGCTCTTGAAATGGCATGGCACCTGACCACGGATATTCGCGACATGGGTTCCCATATATGGCTCTGGTTCGAACCAGTGGTGAACGAACAGGTGAACCTTGATTACAACGGCAACTGGGGAGCCATCCACGCCTATTACCAAGGGCCGAAGGCGGGGCAGTACGCTGTCACGAAGACGTTCTCCGGTGTCGCTCACTACACGCGCTTCCTTGGTCCCGGCTATGTGGTCATCGACAACACGGACCCCTATACCCTTTCGGCCTATCACCCTGGAAAGAAGGAACTCGTCCTCGTTGTCTACAATGACAGCGGGGCGGAAAAGCGTTACCGGTATTCCATTGACGGACCGGTTTCCATTGCCGACAAGGGGGTAGAACGCCACCGCACCACCGTCGACCATCAGATCCGGCAGTTGCCGGCTCTGGAAATCGACGAGCGTACGCTGGAGGACACCCTTCCGCCCGAGTCCATTTCCACTTATGTGTTCCGGGAAACAGGGTACGACGGGAATTTGTACCGGAATATCAACGACAATGTCACCGGCTCCGGTTTGGACCGCTTCGGGTATGAAGGGACGTGGCGGCACTGGGAAGAGAAAACCGAAATTGCCAAGTGGACAAAGGTCCTTGAAGCGGAAAACTACTACAAGGGCTACAAGAAGCGCCTTTACAGTCGCGACTGTCATTGGTCGACCACGCCCGGCGATACCTCCACCTTTCGTTTCCGCGGCAAGGAGGGGAGGCTCTACGGGGTCAAAGGCCGCGACTACGGAACCATGATCGTCCGTGTCAACGGTCGCAAAGCGGCCGAGGTGGACTGCTACAGCGAGGTCCGCCGGACCAACGCCCTCCTCTTTGTCACCGGACCGCTGGATACCGGCGAACATCGGATCGAGATCGAACTCACCGGGAAAAAGAGTCCGGATTCCAGCGGAACAAAAATCGCCCTCGACCGTATGCAGGTCGTTTATTGAACGAAGAAGAAGAGGGAGCCATGATACAAACCAACTTTACAAGAGAGAAATGGGAAGAGCATGAACGGAACTGGCAGGCATGGTGGGATCATGAGCTGGACCGGCCCCTTGTCGTAATGGAAACCTTTCGGCCGACGTCGCGGTACGAGGCGTTCCGGAAGAAGTATCCCGAGGTGTATTGCCCGGCCCATTTTCCGCCGGGGGAACCGGCCGAAAAGGTGATCGACTTTTATCAGGCGGAGATTGAAAGCACCCGCTTCCTCGGGGACAGCTGGCCGCGCTGGTGGCCGAATTTCGGTTCCGGAATCATCGCCAGCTTTCTGGGTGCGGAGCTGATCCTGCGGCCGGATACCGTCTGGTTTCAGCCTCCGGAGGACCTTGATTTCGCCAACCTCGAGATCGCGGTCAGGGAGGAGAATCCATGGTTCAAACGGATCCAATCCCTAACAAGGGAAGCCGTGCGGCGGTGGGAAAACGAGGTCAATGTCTGTTTTACCGACCTCGGTGAAAACCTTGATATCCTCCTTCACCTTCGCACGACGGAGAACCTCCTCATGGATCTCTATGACGAACCCGAGCTGATCAAAAGGCATCTCGGGCGCCTGACCGAGGTCTGGCAGCGATATTACAGCCGGTTCTACGAGGTTATTGCCCGGGGCAACTGCGGCACATCCGGCTGGACCGGCCTCTGGTCACCAGCAAAGCACTATATTCTGCAATGTGATTTCTGTTACATGATCAGTCCGGAAATGTTCGAGGAATTCGCCCTTCCGGATATCGTCGCCTGCTGCGAATTCCTTGACCACCCTTTCTATCACCTCGACGGAACGGGCCAGATTTCCAAGCTGGAAGATCTCCTCGCCATCGAAAAGCTCCGCGGGATTCAGTGGATTCCGGGGGACGGTTCCGGTCAGCCCGAGGACTACCTCGCGCTTCTGAAACGCATCCGCGACGCCGGTAAGTTGTGCCAGGTCTACGTCACCCCCGCCGGTGCGATGAAAATAAAAGAGGAACTGGGCGGGAAAGGCTTTGCCTTCCAGATTGTCCACGACGGCATGGACGAGACCGCCGCCAACGAACTCATTTCCCGGCTTTTCTGAGCCCTCGTGGTCGACGACGGTGTCGTGGGATTTTTCCATTCCCCCGCGGCCTTTGCGCGACTGGAAATACATGACCGCATCGGC
>CAYFRH010000018.1:0-27755 GCA_964345345.1 uncultured Puniceicoccaceae bacterium
AACCCCGTGGTCGGAACCCCTTGGCCAAATTGGTTCCCTACCATAAGCCGGTTGCGGTGGATTCAACTCTGAAGTGCAAGAGAGTGGCTAAGGTGAGTTAGGTGCTTGCGAGAGCGCCCGCCTTGGCGGGAAGCTCTCAGTCGATGAAAACAAACAAACACCTAACTCAAGAAGAACGATACATGATCGAGCGGATGCGTAAAGAGGGATATAACCAAGCTCGCATAGCCGAATGCCTGGGGCGCGATCCCGGTACGATCAGCCGTGAGATCGGGCCCAAGAACGACATCATTCCCGATTTTCTCAGGGACGCCTTATCTTTGATATTTGCATCTTTCCCGATCCTGCGCCCTTGGACCTGCTTCCAGGCGAACGTACTACCTGACCATGCAAAATGTCCACAGGGCAAAAGGAAATTCTTTTCGCCCTGGACCACCTCTGGTGAGATATCGTAAACGTAGTGACTGGTTACTACAACTTGAGGGCAAGATATCAAAAACGGTCGGTGAAAACGACGTCCTCGTACGGGAGTTGTCCCGGCTTGGGCCAAACCTCTTTGGTGCCTTTTCCAACGGCGATCATGTAGCTGATGACGTGGTTGTCCGGAAGGTGGATGATCTCGGCCACCTTGCCGAAATCGAAACCATCCATCGGACAGGAGTCATAGCCCATCGCCTTGGCCGCAAGCATGATCGTCTGGCCCGCGATCCCGCAGGAGCGCATGGCCTCGTCTCGCTGAACCTGCGGCAAGCCGTCATAGTATTGCTTGATGGCGGGAACGAGAAAGTCCTGCACCGGTTGGGGCGCTTTCTTCCAGTATTTTTCCGGTTGCTCCTTCCATGCGTCGAGATTGGCGCACAGGACAATCAGCAGGGAAGCATCCGTGACCTGCGCCTGATCCCACGCGACTGCCCGAATCTTTTTTCGCTGTTCTGGTTCCCGGACAAGGAGAAAGCGCCAATGCTGGATGTTGAAGGCGGTCGGCGACTCCATGGCCAGTTCCATCAGCTGCCGGATCTCCGCTTCCGTCATTTCATGATCCGGGTCGTACTGTTTCACGGCCCGACGTTCCTCGATAGCTTGCAAACATTTCATGTCGTCGATTGTGGGCCCGCTTAAGGAAGGTGCAAGACGCCATTGGCTAAAGCTGGAGGAGGACAAACATCAGGACCAGGTAAGCGGCCCCCAGCGCAACAATTTTCGAGGCCACCACTACTTTCAGAGCGCTTGGAAGGCTTTTCGCAGAGGAGAATTTCATGAAAAGGACCAGCATAACGAGAAAGGAGACGAGGCTGTCGGCATGGAAGGTGGTCGGGAACTCGAGGAACCCGAGAAAGACCCATCGCATCCAGTGGATAACCAGCCGGTCCATTACAGCGATGAAGAGAAGGGAAAAGGCGTAGGCCTCAATCCCGGTAATGCGGCAGGCGAGCCAAAGAATGCCAAACTGGAAAAGGGTAAGGACGACAGCCACGAGAAGCTTCTGCGAGAGAAAACCGTCTTCTTCGGTACCGGTGCCCTCTTCCTTTTCTTCCTTCAGAACGGAGGTGGGATCGGAGGCGATCTTTCCCATCGTCTCGATTTCCTCGTCCAGAGATTCCTCCGATGCCGGGGCGGCGGTTTCCTTTCCAGCCCCGGCGGGATTTTCAACGGATTCTTCAGCGGGCTGGCTTACCGCCTCGTCCGCCTCAACGGCCCCTTCATTATCGGATGGGTTCTCCTCTTCGGCCGTCTCTGGTTCCTGAACGGGCTCCGATTCTTGAACGGGCTTCAGTTCGGGAACAACCATGTCGACGCCGGTGGCTTGGCGCAGGGCCCCGTCGACAAAACGCAGGGAAATATCACCGGAATAAACCCAGAGGCGGCCGTCCGCCAGTTTCCGGGTCCCGTTGGGCTCGCCGAGGATCGCCTCCACCTCCGCCGGCGACATGCCTCTTTCCAGAGCGGCACCCCAAAGAAGGTTCAGGAAAAGGAAGAACAGGACCGCCGTAGAAAGACCCTTTTTTCGCGACATAAGGGTGATATGAGCAATTTCGCTTGGCAGAGCAAACGCGAATGCATTGGAGAGACGCGTGCAATGGGACTGGCAGAACCGTTCCCTTGACCTCGGTGCCGGCGAGCTTGCCTCCTTCGCTTTCTTCTCATCGGGCGAGGGGTCGACCGGACGCTGGCGCGCGGAGCTTGGCAGCCAATGGCACGGGATTCTCCGGCGGCGCGCGGAAGAGGAAGATGTCGAGTGGACTTTTGAAGTACCCGTGAGCGGCCTGTTACAGCGCGAGGGCTGGAGCTTCTTTGTGCGCGGCCGAATCGACCAATGGCATCCAGGGCGAAACCCGCCGCTGCTACGGGAAGTGAAAACGATCCGCGATGTCCTTCCCGGCGACGAGGCCGACTTGCGGGCCACCTATCCGGCTTACTTTCACCAGGCGCAGCTGTACGCATGGCTGCTCGGGAAGAGCGGTTCGGTCCCCGACGCGGAACTTCTTTTTCTCGAAATCCAGTCGGGCCTTACCCAAAGCGTTCCCCTTCGTGCGGAGGATGCCCACAACCTCCGACGACATCTCGCCTCCGTCGTCCACTTGCTGGAGGAACGGAGACGGCACTTCGCCGCCTTGCGCCGCTTCACAGTGGCCCCTCCCTTTGCCGCGTGGCGGCCCGGTCAGGAGGCTTGCCGCGCCGACCTCGCGGAGCAATTGCAACACCATCGCCCGGTGGCCATGGAAGCACCGACCGGCTTCGGCAAGACGGGCATCGCCCTCGAACAGGCTCTTCGCTCCCTCGTCAGCGGAGAATCGGAACGGATTCTTCTCCTTACCGGAAAAACCACCGGGCAGTCCCCGATCCTGCAGCAGCTGCGCGGGATGCTCGGGGACGGCGCGGGCCCAACGGTTCTGGCCCTTCGCAGCCGGCGCGACCACGAAGCTGGACTCCACCTTGCGGAACCTCCTTCTCCCGCGGAGATCCGCCTGCGCTGGGAAAACAGCGGCTTATCCGCGCCGGCGCTTCTCGCCGATCATCCGCCCACGCTCGAGGAAATTCGCACCCTCGGCCTGCAGACAGGAATCCCCCCCTATGCGATCACCCGCCTTCTCCTGCCGTATGCCGATATCTGGGTGGCCGACTACAATTACCTTTTTGACCCGGCTGTGGCCTCGCTTTTCGAGGGAATGCCCTCCTTCCGGCCGGAGCGCACCTTTCTTCTGATTGATGAAGCCCACAATCTCCCGGAACGGGCTGCCACCAGCCGCTCCCACATTCTTTCCACCCGGCAGCTGGCTCCTCTCCTTGATGAACTGCGCTTTCTCCGCTTTCCAGGGCAACTCACCCGCCTGTGTGACCGGCTCCTTTCCTTCCTGAAAAAGGTCAACCGCACGGATGCGCTCGATCCTCCCATGGAAAGCGATTGCCTGCAGCTCCTTCATGAAATCGGCGACGCTTTTCGGGAAACGGGGTTCGGGGAAGAGGAGCTTTCCCCGGAAAACAAGGACTGGCTGTTGCATATCCCCTACCTGCTTGCCGACTGGAACGATCCCGCCCTTGCCTTTCATCTTTATGCACCTGCGCGGGGCGTTCTTCACCTTGCCTGCCTTGATGCCGCTCCCGCCATCGCCCCCGTGCTGCATTCCTTTGGTCGCTGCCTCCTCATGTCGGCGACCTTGCGTCCATGGGAGCCCTACAAGGAAAGCCTCGGCTTCAGTTCCGGGGAATTGCTCGCCGTCGAGGGCACCGCCGCGTACCTGCGCCGCAGCTTCGAAGTGTACATCGACGCCCGCATTGATACCCGCTTCCGAGCACGGGAAAGCTCGCGTCCCCGCACGGTCGAGGCCCTTGCCCGAACCGCCAGGCCTGGCGAAGAATGCGGGGTCGCTTTTTTCCCAAGTTACGCCTACGCGGAATCCGTCCTTGCCGACCTGCGCAAGCATTGGCCAGGGCTCCGGGCCGAATTACAACCGCGCGACCTTCCCCTTGAGGAGCAATACGCCTTTCTCGAGAGCGCCCTCCTCTTCGACGATCTCCTCTTTCTCGTTCTCGGCAGTCGTTTCAGTGAGGGAATCGACCTTCTTGGAGGCCGTGTCCGCACGGCGATTGTCATCGGTCCCGCCCTTCCCGAAGTCAACGGGCTCCAGAAAGCACGCGAGGCCGCCTTGCCGGGCTCCGCAGAGGAACGGTTCCACCGGGTCTATCGCATTCCCGGCCTGCGTAAAATCAATCAGGCCCTTGGGCGCCTCGTTCGAGCCCCGGAACACCGGGCTCGCGTTCTCCTGCTGGGACGGAGGTTCGCCGAAACCCCATATAAAGACCTTCTTCCGGAATACCTGCAACCGCACGAGGTTATCAAGGATGACGAAGCTTTTTCCCGGCACTGGCTGGAAAGAGAATCTTGAACAAGACCGTCTTCCTCAGGTCCTAATGAAAAACCAACCACAACCCTCAAGGATCCTTCGAGAGCCCCTGCCTTGCAAATGGCAGTAAACCTTCTACTCTACGTACCATGACACGCCTGCTTTCTTTTCTCCTTCTCGCGGTAATTACCGCCGGCCTTCTGCACGCTGATCCTCTTACCTTAAGCAAGCGGGAAAGGGACCAGCTAAAGAAGGAGACTGTCTACGCGATCGACATTATTCAGAGGTATCATTACAAGCAGACCCGGTTTGAGGATATCCCGGCGGAAAGAATGCTGCGGGCATACATCAATGACCTCGACACCTCCCGTCTCTTCTATCTGCAGGAAGATGTTGATTTCATCCTGACCCGTTTCGAAAGCAGCCTAAAGCCAAGTTACCTATTTGTCGGCGACCTCTATCCTGCCTTCGAGATTTTCAACCGCTACAGATCCCGCGTCAATGAACGACTGGACTGGATCCAGGATCGTCTCGGAGAACCCTTTGATTTTGATGCGGAAACCTCGTACGTCCCCGATCGTGAGGACGCCCCTTGGCCGGAGGATATGGCCACCGCCGACAGCCTGTGGAATAAGCGCTTGAAAAACGAGTTACTCAATGAAGTTCTGGATGACGAGGAGCTTGATCGGGCCATCGAAAAAGTGAGCCGCCGCTATGAGCGAATGCGGGAGTTTGTTGGGGAAATCGAGGTGCACAACGTTCAGGAGACATTTCTGACCGCCCTCGCCAGGCTCTATGATCCGCACAGTAACTTTTTCTCCTACGACTCCGCTCAGGAATTCGATATCCAGATAAGCAACTCCCTCGTTGGTATCGGCGCGCAGCTGCGTGATGTGGATGGCTATTGTGTCATTGAACGACTCCTGCCCGGCGGGCCTGCCGAAATGAGCGGCCAACTGCATCCTGGCGACAAAATTGTCGCGGTTGCTCAAGGTGATGGTGAGGCCGTCGATGTCGTCGGCATGAAACTCCGCAAGATTGTTCAAAAAATCCGGGGAGAAAGCGGAACCGAAGTGCGGCTCACTGTTCTCCCCGCCCATTCCACGAAACGGAAGGTTGTAAGCCTTATCCGCGAAAAGGTGGAACTGACCGCGAACCTTGCCAAAGCGGAAATTCATGAACTCCCGACCGGCAAGGACCGCACTTCCCGAATCGGGGTAATCCATCTGCCCTCTTTCTACGGGGAGGGAACCTTCGGCGAAGGCGACATCAGTACTTCAGGTGATGTGAAAGAACTTTTGCGGAAGTTGAAAGAAAAGGATGTAGAGGCCGTTGTTCTTGACCTCCGCCAAAATGGGGGAGGTCGCCTCGACGAAGCCATTAAGATGTCGGGTTTGTTCATTTCCAAAGGGCCAGTTGTCATGAAGCGCAACTACAACGGAAAGATTGAGGAGGACTGGGACCGTAACCCCGATGTGGAATGGAAAGGACCGCTCGTCGTGCTGGTTTCCCGGACCAGCGCCAGTGCCAGCGAAATCGTCGCCGGAGCTTTGCAGAGCCTCGATCGCGCCATTGTCGTCGGTGACGAATCCACGCACGGAAAAGGAACCGTACAGGCCCCCATCGATCTGCGCAATGCCATGCGCAGCCTGCCCTTCTCCAACGCCCTTGAAGTGGGCACAGTGAAGATTACGGTACAGCAGTTTTTCCTGCCCAATGGGGAGTCTACGCAAAAAAGGGGTGTCCTCGCCGATATTTCTTTTCCCTCGGCAAACGAATTTCTTCTCGAAGGGGAGGCGGATCTCGACCACGCCCTTGCCTGGGATGAAATCGAACCAATCGACTACCAACTTCCGGAAAAAGAAGATCAAGGCGTTGCCCTCGTCGGGCCTGCTCTGCTTGATTCCCTTGAGCTGCAATCCGCCAGTCGCAGGGATGTCCTCGAAGAATTCGATTATCTGCGCGACAACGTCGAATGGTACCGCCAACGACATGAAAAAGAGCGGGTTTCTCTCCACCTCCCGACCCGAAAGGCGGAGAAAGAAAGACTGGAGCAACGAAGAGATGAACAGGAAGCCCGAAGGAACCGGCTTAGCGAGGAACTCGGTTACCCAGTCACTTCCGTCGAGCTTAATCTCTCCGAAGACAAAGAGGACGCCCACCAGAAAAAACTACGTACCACCCCATTGCCAAACGGGGAAGATCGTGTTGGAGCTTTCTACCAGAAAGTTTATTACCACAAAAACCAGGACGATAATAAAATTGATGAAATCTGGGTAGAGAATTTCGACTACGAAGAGGCTCTCCCGAAAACCGAGCTACTCGCCAACCTGATGACAGCGGAAACCGGTATCGATTTTTCCGAATCGGATATGGAAAAGATTTTGACCAGATTGAAAAACCGCGACCGGGCCGGAGATTTCAACATTCTTGATCCCTTCCGGGAGGCACTCGGTGACCGCCATAACAAGGACGCTGTCCTTGCGGCCATGCCGGCCTTTTTCAAACGCATGGTCAAGATCGACCCGGATATTCTCCTCGAGCGGCCGAAATTGGACATTCCTTTACGCGAAAGCCTCCGCATCGCGCGGGATTGGGCCGTGCATCATGCCGGCCTTCCCCAACCTGAAGTTGCGGCGAAAATCAGGGAAGAGGGGGACGATTCTTAGGGCGTTGCCAGGTCGCGATCCATCCGCCGAGGACAACTAACACGCAAATCCACGGAAACCGAAAGCCCCCCTTTACATACAGGCTTTCTTTGCCGCGCCAGTAAGTGCTGAGCGAGAAATCCGCTACATCCACGCCCTGAAAGTAAATAGAGCCTTCCGCGTCCGCGACGACGTGACGAATCTGTCCGTATTCGTCAATCCATCCACTCCAGCCGGCATTTCCGCAACGGACAACCGGTCTCCGGGTTTCCACGGCACGCAAGACGGAATGAGCTGCATGCTGATAAGCACCGCCCTCTTCTCCGAACCAGGCATTGTTGGTCGCGACGAAATGCCAGTCCGCCCCGGCCCGGACATTGGCGCGGGCAAGCCGTGGAAAAATGTCTTCGTAGCATATCAAAGGTCCGGCACGTAATCGGGCAAAGGTTTTTTCCTTACCTCCGCCCACCACAATAGGTAGCGGGCCATCTCCGGTCGCAAATTTCCCCGTGGAAGGAACGATCCGGGAGAGAAACGGCAACCAACGGGCAAAGGGGACGTATTCCCCGAAGGGAACCAGGTGTTGTTTGGCGTAGTAGCGATCCTCTTGTAAGCCTTCCTCCGGAGTCGCGAGGAAAACCGCGTTGTACCAGCGCGTTGGACCGCTCTCCCCACCATCCTCGGCAGCGAGATTTCCCATCAGAATGGGAAGATCCATGCCGCGAACCAGCTCCTCCACCCAGCGCTGCATGGAATCATTTCCTTTTACCGGAAGCGGGGTCGGCGATTCCGGCCAGAGGATGAGATCGGCATCCAGGTAAACCGCGTACCGGGTCAGGTCGGCAAGGGTGGCGAGGTTCTTTTGCAGACGCTCCTGGCTCCATTTCTCGGTGGCCCCGACAGACGGTTGCACAAACCCGAGCCGAGGTCCCTCGGCACGGGCTCTCGCTTCGAGTCCAGCCGTGCTCAAGCCATACCCAATCGCGCCAAAGAGCATCCCTATGGCAATGTAAAACTCCGGGCAAAGCCGTCTCCACCATGGCATACGCCGCATCTGCCAGAGACGATGGAAGTAAAGCGCAAGGCCAAGATTGAAGGCGATCAAAACAAAGGAGAGGCCCGCCGCCCCGCCAAGGGCAACTACCTGCAGAAGCAACGCCCGCTGCCATTGCGAAGCGGCCAGCGGCAGCCAGGGAAAACCGGTGAACAGGCTTCCGCGGATTCCTTCAAGGACCACCCATAGCCCGGCAAGGGCGAACATGGCGCCGATACGCGGAAGAAAGCCCCCCCGCTTTACCTGGCGCAGCAGGCCAAGGGCGGCCATGCCCCAAGCCCACCAAAACAGGGCAAGGACAGCGGCAAGGCCGATCACCGCCAGCCATCCAAGTACGCCTGCCATCGGACTTTCCAAATGATCCGTGACGTTGCGCAACCAGGAGAGAAGCAGCGCCCAACTGAAAAATCCTCCCACAAACAAAGCACTTCCCTCCCCACGCGTCGTTTCCTTGAAAAGGCCCCAGAGGAGGACCGGCAAAGCGAAGACATAGGCGGCTTCCGGAAGCTCCAGCGGGGGAAAGGCCGCCGCGTGGAGGAAACCGGCGAAAAGAAAGACCGGGAACGGCCAGAAAGTTGCGGGACCGGGCAAGGAGAGGGTGGACTCACCATTCTCCTGCGCCCGGGCTTTTACTTGCGGACGAGCTGCCAGCCTTCTTCCCGGACGAGCCGTTCCGCTTTCTTCCATTTTATCTCCTGCTTTTCCGGTCCCCGTTGAATCGTCACCATTTCGTTGCGACCCGGAGGATTCTCCACTTGTACCGGCATCGGCTTGGGAGCGGCAGCGCGGCCGCCACCGCCGCCTGCGGGCCCCGCACGCTTGCGCGCAGGGGGCTCGCCACCCTGCCCCTCTCCGGTTTCGCCGCCCGCTTCGGCGGGGCCGCGTGTGTTCGCGTTGCGGGACCGCCCAAGCATGCGCTCAAAGGCGCGGATATTGGTGACGCTGCGGAAAATGCTGGTGCAGATATCACTGCGCACCGAGGTCATCATCTGCTCAAAATAAGAGTAGGCCTCGTTTTTGTACTCAACGAGCGGATCCTTCTGGCCGTACCCGCGCAGACCGACACTCTGCCGAAGATCCTCCATCTCCGTAAGATGATTCTGGTAGTGGCGGTCGATCGTGCTGATCAAAACCATCCGTTCGAGGCGCCGTAACGCCTCCGGATCTTCCGCCTGTTCTTTCCATGAATAAGCCTCCCGGATCTGTTCCATGGCCTTTTCCAGAATCTCCCGGCCTTTGAGGCCTTGAAGGTCCTGCAGGGCAAGGCGGATAGGGAAGGTTTGCGTGAGCCAGTTATGGAAGTCTTCCAGCTCATTTGCCTCCGGCTCTTTCTTCTCTGTGAGAATCCCACATGAGTCCCCGCGGACCTCCAGTTCTTCACTGATGAGGTCGAAAATGATTTCCTTGGGCTGCTCACTGTTGATGGCGTCGTTGCGCAGCCCGTAGACCACTTCCCTCTGTTTTGAACCGACATCATCATACTGCAGAAGGCGCTTCCGAACGGAATAGTGATGCTGCTCAACGGTCTTTTGGGCACGCTCGATCATGGTATTCAACCAGCGATGTTCCAGCGGTTGCCCTTCCTCGAAGGAATTTTCGAGCAATTTGCCGGCGCTGCCTTTGCTGTAAAGCCGCATCAATTCGTCCTCAAGAGAGAGGAAAAAACGAGTCAGGCCCGGATCCCCCTGACGCGCACAACGGCCGCGAAGCTGGCGATCAATCCGGCGGGAGGTATGGCGCTCTGTCCCGATCACGTACAGACCGCCCGCTTCGGGAACCCCCTCCCCCAGTTTGATATCCGTCCCGCGGCCCGCCATATTCGTGGCAATGGTCACCGCCCCCGGCTGACCGGCCCGGGAAACAATCTCCGCTTCCTGGGCGTGGTATTTCGCATTCAGGACGCTGTGGGGAATCTTCTGCCGGCGGAGCATGCGGCTGAGAACCTCGGAGGCATCCACCGAAACAGTCCCGACAAGACAGGGCTGTCCACTGTTGTGGGCTTCCTGGATCTCCTCCATGACCGCGTTGTATTTTTCCCGCCGCGTCTTGAAAATGATGTCGTTCTTATCCTCGCGGATATTGGGTCGGTTCGTGGGAATGACCATGACATCAATGCTGTAAATGTCCTTAAACTCGTTTGCCTCCGTCTCGGCTGTACCCGTCATTCCGGCAAGTTTCTCATAAAGACGAAAATAGTTTTGCAGGGTGATGGTGGCGAAGGTCTTCGATTCTTTCTCGATTTTGACTCCCTCTTTGGCCTCCACCGCCTGGTGCAGCCCGTCCGACCAGCGCCGCCCGGGCATGACACGGCCCGTATTCTCGTCCACGATCATCACTTTGCCATCCTGGACAACGTATTCGACGTCGCGCTCGTACAAACTATAAGCCCGCAAAAGCTGGCTGATGACATGGATCTCCTCGCTGGTGCGCTCGAATTCCGATTGCTTTTCCGCTTTCAGTTTTGCTTTGCCGGCGGCGTCGAGGTCCTCGCGGGCATCGACCTCCATGTAAATCGTGGGAAGATCCGGGAGGACGAAGGCATCGGGATTTTCCGGCCGTAGCAGGCCGCGTCCGTTTTCCGTAAGGTCGCTGCTGCGCTGCTTTTCATCGACCGTAAAATAGAGTTCCTCTTTGAGCGCGTACAATTGTTTTTTGTTATAATCCGCGCTCATCTCGAGGTCATAGGCATCGAATTCCTTGCGGATCGGCCCGTCCTCCATCAAGCGAAGAAGGGTCTTGTTCTTCGGCATGCCCATCTTCACCTGAAGCATTTTATAGAGGCCCTGGGTGTGGTCGGCTTCTTTGTTTTCCAGGTTTGCTTTCGCGTCGGCGGCGAGCTGATTGCACAACCGGTTCTGTTCCCGAACCAGCTTTTGCACGGAGGGTTTCAGGGAGATGAACGGCGCGGAGGAATCGTCCTCGACCGGACCGGAAATGATCAGCGGCGTCCGGGCCTCGTCGATCAGAATGGAGTCCACTTCATCAATAATACAGTAATAGTGATCCCGTTGCACTTGCACTTCCTTGCTTCCCGCCATGCCGTTGTCGCGAAGGTAGTCAAAACCAAGCTCGCTCGCGGTCCCGTAACAGATATCGCAATTGTAGGCCGCACGCTTTTCCTCCGGCGCCATCTGGTGACTGCCTTTGATCACCCCGACGGTCAGGCCAAGAAACCGGTAAATGTATCCCATCCATTCGGCGTCACGTTCGGCAAGGAATTCATTCACCGTGACCAGTTGTGCGCCCCGTCCAGTCAGCGCGTTTAGGTAGAGGGGCAGCGTTGCCACAAGGGTCTTTCCCTCCCCGGTCGCCATTTCCGCGATGGTGTCCCTGTGCAGGGCAATGCCGCCGATAAGCTGCACGTCGTAGTGCACCATGTTCCAGGTGTCTTTTACCCCGACGTACTCAATCTCCCGTCCGCAAAGCCGACGGGCCGTGTTTTTGACCGCCGCAAAGGCCTCCGGAAGCAGGTCATCAAGGGCTTCCCCTTCTTGAAACCGCCGCCGGAACTCTTCCGTTTTCGCCCCCAGTTGCTCATCCGTAAGGGTCTGGTACTCCTGTTCGTACTGGTTAATGCGGTCGACCAGCGGTTGCGCTTTGCGCAGAAAACGCCGGTAATGGCTGCCGGAAAATCGTTTGAATAGCTTCGAAATCATGGAAAACCCCGAAACTTGAAGATTCCCGTCCGTGAAAGCAACCAACAACCTTGCAACGAAACGGGGAAGCCTCCCCCTCCGCAAGTCTCCGTCTTGGGCGCGGCTCCGCAGAAAACCAAGAAAAGCCCTCCAACGCTCAGAGCGACAGAAGGGAGGGTTTTCCCAACTCGCGCCGTCTTTCCGCTTTCCGTCCTCCGGTATCTCCGATTCCGTCCCTCTTTGGACGCGGGGAGAGTGTCCGGGGCGGACAATTCACCTCCGCGATAAGGTTTTGCATCAATCCCAAAGGCAGCGGTTGGCGGGAATGGTCGAGGAAAACCCCGGTGGATGGAACGACCACTTCTTAGCGAGATGTCGCGCAACGCTGAAAGCCAATCCGGTTATTGCCGCCGGGGAGGTCGGCCTTTACGTCCCCCTCCTCTTCCATATAATCAGGCATTGAATCTATCTATCGATGATCCGGTGTGTCTTAACAAAACCCATCGCTCCTTCGTTCCTCCTCTTTTCCCATCCGCGCTTTAAAAAGAAAAAGGCTCTTCCTAAAAAAGAAGAGCCTTGCCTGTGGAAAATACCTGTTTTGAAGAGGGAAATTCGCTGCTTGGATCAGGTGATCTTGTCGTAGCCTCCGTCGGCGATTTTTTTCACCACCGGGTAGCTGATGCCAAACCGTTTCTGGACGGCGTTTTTCGTCTCCCCTTTTGCAAGGGTGGCCTTCACGTCGTCCCGAAGTTTGGCAGTCACTTTCGTCCGCGCACGCTTGCTGCCCGATCCGGTACTTTTCGGTGCGTCTTCCCCGACGGGGCTCGCGCTGCTTCCCCGGTTGGATTGGGACAGGCTTACCTTGCGGATACCAAAGTGTCCCATCGCCGCTTTGATGAAATCACGCGGGCGTTTAAAACCGGATTCTTTCAGGACCTGGTCATACCACTTGGATAATTCCTTTTCGGCCTGAACTTTTTCCTCCAGCTGTTTTTTCTTCCGGGCGATCAAGTTTGCCTGCTTTTCGAGCTTCTTGATTTCGTTCAATGTGGATTCACTCATTTTTTTTGGTTTGTATTTAACTTACCGACCGAAAAAAGATGGCGGATTTACAAATGTCAATTAGGCAAAACAAAAAAATTCAACCGGGTCTGATTCGGAAAAGAGCCTTCAACAGGAATCCCCCCCGCGCCGGTAATTATTGATCCAGTCTGCGGACCATTCCTTAAACTCGCCCGAAGTAATGCGATCGCGGGCCTGTTCCATGAGATCGAGATAAAAGCGCAGGTTATGAAAACTCAGAATCATCCCTCCCAGCATTTCCTTGGCTTGAATTAAATGGCGAAGGTAGGCACGTGAAAAGCGTCCCATGGGGAGGTCGGTGAACCGCTCCTCAAGCGGCCGAACATCATCACCAAAGCGTTGGTTTTTTAAATTCAATTTTCCTGTAGCGGTGTAGGCAATACCGTGTCGGGCTTCCCTTGTCGGCATGACACAATCGAACATATCCGCGCCAAAGGCGATCATCCGCAAAAGTTGCGGGGGCGTTCCAACCCCCATGACGTAGCGCGGTTTCTCCGCGGGCAGGACCTCCGTACAGGCGGCTACCTGCGGCAGCATGGCCTCCTCCGGCTCGCCTACGCTGACGCCGCCGATGGCGTATCCCGGAAAATCCATCGCGACAAGGGAGGCCGCGCATTTCCTGCGCAGATCGGGAAAGCGCGATCCCTGCACGATGCCGAAAAGATGGTGCCCGGCGGATAGAAAGCCTTTCTCGGAAGCGGCCGCGAGCGATTGCCCGGCCCAACGAAGGGAACGTTCCACGGCTTCCTCGCAAGCCGACCGGTCAGCACTGCCGGGAGGACATTCGTCCAGCACCATAGCAATGTCGGAACCGAGATTGGCTTGAATTTCGACAACTATTTCCGGGGAAAGAAGCAATTCCCTTCCATCCAGATGAGAGCGAAATCGAATCCCGTCGCGCTCGATTTTGCGCAACTTGGCAAGGCTAAAAACCTGAAACCCCCCGCTGTCCGTAAGAATGGGACCGCCCCAGTTCATGAACCGGTGCAGCCCCCCGAACGCGGCAATCTTTTCCGAGCCGGGACGAAGATTGAGATGATAGGTATTGCCGAGAAGAATCCTTGTTCCCGCTTCATTCAATTGATCGGGAAGTAGTCCCTTCACCGTTCCCTGCGTGCCCACTGGCATGAAAATCGGCGTCGGAACATCCCCGTGCCGCGTATGCAGTGTCCCCAGACGGGCTTCCGTGGCCCGGTCTGTCGCTTTTAAGGTGAAGGTTTTTGACATGACGGACGCTTATGGACCCTTGCGGATGGAGGACAAGCCCGGAGAAACGGGAACGAGACAGGAATCGATCCTTACTCAAGGTGGATTGCTTAAATGACGTTATCTCACACGAGGCCTCGGCGTTCTCGGGGGGGATTGCCTTATCCTTGCTGTTTGGGCACAGAGGCTCCGTGTGAACATAGGAGAATAAGCGCATACTTAATGGAATCTATTATTACGGCTCATGCGCCTTTCGTCCGTGCGGTTTAACTGCGCTATTGTTCTCCTCAGGAGCACGTTGCCGCCGTCGCGGATGCGGTCGGGGAGGTGGCGCGGTGGCTCCCCCCTCCTCTCTAAGCATTTCGCTTTTCCTTATCCGGCATCGACGAGGTCCACCTCAACGCCTTTCCCACGAAGGTCTTCCACCATCGCGGGATTGGCGCGCCGGTCGGTGATGACGACATCGATTTCCTCGGGTTGGGCCATTGGTAACAACGAGGCCGAGCCAAACTTCGAACTGTCGGCTAGGACGACCACTTTTGCCGCCTTGCGGATGATCGCCTCCTTGATCGCCACTTCCTCGGCAATCGGATCCGTAAAAGTGAGATCCTGGGAGATGCCATGCGTACCGACAAAAGCCACTGCGGAGGGCGTTTCCTCGAAATAGGCAAGGGAGCGCCGCCCGATAAAATTTCCCGAAACAAAACGGAGCCATCCTCCCGATACCTCAATTACGGCCTCCAGACCGGCGTCGCGGGCCAGTGAGGCAAAAACCAGGCTGTTCGTGTGAATTTCAATCCGCCGGTCATGCAAAAATGGAATCATCTGGATAGCCGAACTGCTGCCGTGCACAGTGATCGTACCTGAGGCAGGGCAGTGTTTTTGTACCGCCCGTTCAGCAAGACGCTGCTTCAAATCCTCGTCCGTACTGAAGCGTTGGTCAAACGGCCTCTCCTCGCTGTACTGCCGCAGGACAGCTCCTCCATGTGCCGTGATCTGAAGCAGCCCTTCCTCCTGTAATTCCTCAAGAGCATGATAAAGGGTCTCTTTATCGACCTGAAGCTGTTTGAGGAGACTTTCGCGCCCGGTTACACCCTGATCCTCCAAAATGGTGAGGATCTTCATGCGCAGGCTGGCCTGTTCCTCCGTATCGCGCGAAGTAAAAAGCTTTTCGAACAATTGACGTGGGAATTTCATTACAAGAGCGAAGCTTAAATATTTGGCCAGCAAGGACCGGCAATTAGCGATAACAGCATCCTTTCAACCCGCGCCAGCCTTGTCAAACCGGTGGCCTCCGCCGGAAGGGATTTCCTTTCCCTACCCGCTTTCCAACTCTTTCTTGTACTTTCGATAAAGCCCGCGAAATTGGTGATAAGACAATCCGAGAAGACGGGCCGCCTCACCTTGATGGAATCTTGTCTCCGCAAGGGCGCTCCGCAGGGCCTTCATTTCCAGTTCACGAACAAGGTCCGGAAGCTGGTTGCCTCCGGGGATAAATCGTACCCCGGACGGAGTTTTCTCCCCTTCGTCCGCAACCCCGGCTTCGCCCTCCCCACCGGTGTAAGGAGAAACAAACGGATCGAAAGCGACCTGCCCCACAGGCTCCCCTCCACTGGCATAGACGGCGCGCTCGACGACGTTTTTCAGCTCCCGGATGTTTCCCGGCCAGGCATAGGCCTCCAATTCCCCGATGGCCTCTTCCGAAAAAGGCGGGACCGTCCGCCAGCCCAGTTCATGGGCCATCCGGGCCGCGAAATGACGGGCCAGCAACGGGATATCCTCCTTTCTTTCCCGCAGCGGAGGCAGGAAGAGAACCTCGAAACTGAGCCGGTCCAGCAGGTCGCGCTTGAATTGGCCCTCCTTCACCAGTCTGGGAAGATTCGCGTTCGTCGCTCCAATGATCCGGCTGTCGACCGCAAGAGAGCGGCTTCCTCCTACCCGCTCGAACCGGCCGTATTCCACCACCCGAAGGATCTTCTCCTGAACAGTGAGCGGGATAAGTCCGATTTCGTCCAGAAAGAGAGTGCCCCGGTCGGCCGCCTCAAACCGTCCCATCCGCTGGCGTGTCGCCCCCGTAAAGGCCCCCGCTTCGTGCCCGAAAAGTTCCGATTCGAGGACGGAAGGCGAAAGAGCCGAGCAATTCAAGGCCACCAGCGGGCCTTTCCAGCGGTTCGACAGAAAATGCAGGCGCGAGATCGCCAACTCTTTTCCCGTTCCCCGCTCACCCACCATCAGTACCGGGCGGTCCACACCGGCCACCTTCGACAAACGGGACTGGAAATCCAAAAAGGCCTCCGATTCCCCGAGCGCCTCGGCGGGACCTCCCATGGCCCCAGCCTCGATTTCTTCCGTTCGTCCCTGCACGATTGGCAAAATTCGCCATTTTCTGGCAATGTCGACTCAAAAGTGGAGATCGTTTCGGCGAATCTCTAAAAGATAGTTTTTTAAGCTATTGCAAAACAGATTCTTAAAAAATTAGCCGCAGGAATTGGCATGAGATTTGATAGGGTACCTTCACACACAAACAAAGGTTCCAACCATGGGTATATTCTCAAGATTCCGCGACATTGTCGGCTCCAACATTAACGCCATGCTCGAAAAGGCGGAGGATCCGGAAAAACTGGTCAAGCTGATGATCCAAGAGATGGAGGACACGCTGGTCGATCTCAAGGCCTCGTGCGCTGGCGCGATGGCCAGCCGCACACGGGTCGAGCGCGCCCGCGAGGCGGCCGCCACTCGCACCACGGAGTGGGAGCGCAAGGCCCGGCTTGCCGTAGGTAAAGGACGCGAAGACCTCGCCCGCGAGGCCCTCCTTGAAAAACGCGCCGCCGCCGAGGAAGCCGAGGCCCGCCGCGCCGAGGCCGAACATTTCGGAGAACTTGTCAGCCAGTACCAGAAAGATATCCATCAATTAGAGGAAA
The DNA here is from genome assembly GCA_964345345.1 of uncultured Puniceicoccaceae bacterium. Lineage (GTDB taxonomy): Bacteria > Verrucomicrobiota > Verrucomicrobiia > Opitutales > Oceanipulchritudinaceae > Oceanipulchritudo. Next base: position 16,891 of record CAYFRH010000018.1, read on the forward strand.
AGCTCCAAACGGCCCGGAACAAGCATCGCATTCTCGTCCAGCGCCATATTCATGCCGGCCAACGCAAGTCCGCCCAGTCCAGTATCCGCAAGGCCGAGCACCACGACGCCTTTGTGCGCTTTGAACAATTCGAAAACCGCATTGACCGCATGGAAGCGGACGCCGACCTTGTGAACGACAAAGGCGCTTCCCTCAACGACGAGTTCAGCAAACTGGAATCCGACGCGGAAATCGAACGTGAACTCGAAGCCTTGAAGGAGGAAAACTCCGCGCCGGCGTCACCCAACCACTAACCTCTGTCCGTCCTTTTACGCCATGCCGGATGAACTGATCTCCGTTCTCATCGTCTTTATCGTCGTAGGCCTGCCTATCCTCGGCATTACGCTTATTAAACTCGCGAAGATCATCCGGGGCGATGCCGGTTCCCGGGGACGCTCCGGCAACGGCGCCGAGGAGACCGAAATGCTCCAGGAAATCAACCGCACTCTCTCCCGCCTCGAAAAACGTATCGACTCCCTTGAGACGATCGTCCTCGATAAGGATTCCCGTTAACCCTCCCCACCACATTTATCCATGCACGAAAATCATCGCACGCTTTACCGATCCCGCCGGGGCTGGATTTTCGGCGTCTGCAAGGGCGTCGCCAATTACGCCGAAATTCCAGTCGGCTGGATCCGCCTCGCCGCCGTCATCGCCCTGTTTGTGACCGGAATCTGGCCGATGCTCCTGCTCTACATTCTCGCCGCCATCTTTCTTCGGCCCGCCCCTGTTCTCGAGTTTTCCGACGAAGAGGACTGGAATTTCTACCAAACCTATGTGACCGACCGCAAGATCGCCCTTCACCGCCTCAAACGCCGCTGCGAAAATCTTGACCGGCGCACCCGCAGGATGGAGCATATTGTAACCAATCCAAACTACGACTGGGACCGCCGCTACCAGTCGTAGGGTGTATCCATCGGCCGCGGCGAGCGGCAACCAGTAACACTGGCGGCGGAAGTTTCAGCATAATGCATTCAACTCCGGAAAAACCGCCATTCCCTCTCGAAGTATTCGTTTTCTCCTACAACCGTGGACCGTTGCTGCGTCATTGCCTGGACTCCGTTCTTCGCCATCTGCCCGAAGCAAAAGTTACCGTCGTCGACGACTGCAGCAGTGACCCTGAGACGCAGGCGATTCTGGCCGACCTTCCCGATAACGTCAGGCTCATGCAACCGCCAGCGGGAAAGCGAAAGGAGCAATATGGTGGCCTTTACCATAACCTGCAGGTGGCCTACGAAAATGCGGAGGCCGACTTTATTCTTTTTACTCAAGACGACGCCCAGGTCGTGCGACCCGTGGAATGGGAGGACATCGACTATATCCGCGCATACTTCGGGCATTTCAGGGACGCCGCATTTCTCAATCCGGTCTTTCCGTTACGAATTCGTCGTTCCCGGCGAAGAATTGTCCGTTTTGCGGAGGACTTTCCGGCGTTCTTCTACACGCTGGACGAGCGCTTTCGCGATCGTTCCGTCACAATGTACTACACGGATATCTCCGTCGCCTGTACACAAAGGCTGCGCGAAGTGAACTGGAATTTCCAGTGGAGTGAGCGTTCAGCAGCTTCCGAGGCAAGGCGCCATTTCCGGAAAATGGGCGGCATGGTGCATCCCTTTCTCTGCCAGTTACCGGAGGTGCCCTTTTTCCGCTCCAGCCACCAGACATGGGCAATGCGGCAGATCATTAAAAAGCAGAAAGGCCGGTTATGCGGCTTCCGGGACATGAGGGCCGAAGAGATCCAATCCCTGCGCGATGCTCCGCCGGACCAGGTGCCTTATGCCGAGGATTGGCTCCACTGTACGGGGCGCGAGCCCAAGCGACCGTTTCGACACAAAGTTGCCGATGCCCACCCGCTGCTGAAGCGGGCTCACAAACTGGAGCTGTCCATTACCCGATACCGGCGAAAAAACTGATTTTTCCCGAAAATCGCAAAAATTTTCGGAAAAAACGACCATCACTTCGGTGGCAAGGTTCCGACTTTTTCACTGGACGAATTTTTTAAGGCTTGTTTACGATTTATAAGGTAATAAGTAGTCCTCTGATGCCTGTTTTGTCATTTGTCTGATATGGAGCTGAAGAAACACCCATTCTTCCGGAATATGGAACCGGAGCACGCGGAAACCCTTTCCCGCAACGCCCTGATCCAAAAGTTCCCCAAGGGAACCATCATTTTTGAAGAAGGCGATATTTCCGACTCCATTTATCTGATCCTCGAGGGCAACGTCTCTTTCAGCAAAGAGGTGAAAAACCGCGGCCACCTCAGCATCAGTGCAAGCGGGAAAAACGAGTATTTCGGGGAAGTCGGCGTGTTGACGAATGACCGCCGGGCCCTCCGCGCGGAAGCGCGAACCGACTGTGCCATCGCCTGCCTTCCGGGGGCAGCCATCGTCAGTTACCTGCATAACATGCCGACCCTCGTTCAGGGTCTGCTGGGCTCCATCATCCAGCATCTTCATGAAACCACCCGGCACTTTATCGAGGATCGCCTCCAGCAGGAAAAAATGGCCTTGGTCGGAAGCATGACCAACACGATCATTCACGATTTCAAGAATCCTTTCTGTCTCATCAGCCTGAGCGCGCAGCTGCTGCGCCAGCGGCACCGTGACGAGGAATCGCGGCGCCTTTGCCAGAATATAGAAAAGCAGGTGGATCGCATGGTGTCGATGGTCACTGAATTGTCGGAATTCTCCCGCGGCGAACATACCATCAACAAAGAACGGATCGGATTGAAGGAACTCTTTGATGAATTCCGCTCCCTCAACCAGCCGTATTTCTCTAACTCCAAGGTCAAGGTTTCCATGGAGGTTCCCAAGGTGCCGATCCTCGGGGCCAAGCCGAAAATGTTCCGCGTCCTGCAAAATCTGATGGGCAACGCCATCGAAGCCTTCGGGGAGAAAGAGGGGCACATCTCCATTTCCGGAAAAGTGGACCATTCCGAGCGTACGGTGCGGATTTTCATTGAAGACGACGCGGGCGGCATTCCCGAATCGATTCGCGAGCGCTTCTTTGAACCCTTTGTCTCCTACGGCAAACGCGACGGAACGGGGCTGGGGACGGCCATTGTGCGCTCCATTGTCGAAGCCCACGGCGGATCTATCAGCTTTCGCACGGAAACCGGACGCGGCACGATTTTCACCATTTCCCTTCCCCTCGCGGACTGATCATTCTTCCCCGACCGCCTTGTCGGAAACTTTCAGTCGACGCGGACCGGTAAGATTCCGTCCCGCTCCCTCCCTTGGAAAGCGGAGGCGCTTTATGGGCCAGCTGTAGTTGCCTGGCCATTCTGATTTCATGTCGACAAGGAATCGATGCGTTCCGGCCGGCACGGAATGAAGGAGAAAAAAGGCGGTGCCCGCCGAGGGTCGGAGGAGCACCTCGGCCTCGCCCTTGAGCGGCATTGCCTCCTCGGAAGAGGTGGCCGCTAGCCGGACGTCCTCCGGGGCGAGGGAAAACCCCGCCGGGATCGGCAGGTCCAGCAGCAGGTAGGCATGTGGTTCTTCGAGGCGCACTTCGAGGACCTGTCGCAGACGCTCTCCGATCCCCAGCGGTTTCGCTCCGGAATAAGGATCCTCCTGAACATGCGAGCCGGCCAGAAGGGTCGGTTCCTCGTACACCCGAAAGAGCTTTTCCGCAGTCCCGCTTTGCTCGGCTGGCCCTTTGTCCTTCCGACCCGAAACGAACAGGTACCGGAAGGGGACCTCCGCCGACGCGGACAGGAGCCAGCGCGTTTCCTCCCCGCCCTTTCCAAACAGGGCGGGAGCCACCGAAAGAAAGGCATCCTCCGGCTTGCGAGCTTCCAGGTCCACGCGTCCAAGAGAGTGCTCGTTTCCCTGCAGATCCAAATGGCCCCCGATGGAAAAATCCCCATCCCGGCGAAATCCCGCCATCAGGTGCAGCCATCCCCCCGCTTCCCGCCAGCCAGCCCTGCCCGTTCCCGCGGAAAGATGCTGCAAAAAGTTTCCCAGATGGCGATGCGCCGCTTTCCCCGGAGCCTCCGTACCCCCGGCAAGAGAGAAATAGGCCAAAGCCGAGGAAAAAGCATCTTCTTCCCCGGGCGTTTTCTGCCGAAGAGCTTCATCAAGGAGCTCGATTTCCTCCCGGAACTGGAATTCTCTCGCCAGCAACAGTAATTGACCAAGCTCGCCTGCGTGCAGCCGATCCCGCATCCGGAACAAGTCGAGAAAGCGACGCGCCTGAAGTCGGGTTGGGCGCGCCGGGCGTCCCATTTCCCTAGAATCGACGGTTCCGCGCAGGAAGAGAAGCATTTCCCCGTTGGTTACATCTCCCCGCAAAAGCTGCTCCCGGGCATAATCGTCCAACCGGTCGAGGACCGCTTCCGGCAGTTCCGGGGGAGTTCCGAAGCGACGCAGCGTCCAGAGCCCCAACCCGCTTAGCCATTCATCGGGGGGCAGCGAGGGGTGCATACGGAGACCCCCTTCACCGTCTTGGTGTTCCGCCAGCAGCTCGGCAAGTTTCCGGCCCTTTCGCTCGATTTCACCAGCGTCGGAGGAAAGTCCCTGGCGCCGGTACGCCTGCAGTAGAGCCCAATCGCCAAGAAAGGCCAACAGAGGCGCGACCGGTTCGAGGTCTTCACGCGAACCGGGCCATGCGTATGCAAAAAGCGGATAGAGTCCCGATCCCGCGACCAGCCTCGTTCCAATCCATCCGTCCGACTGCATCCGCAGCTCAGTCGGATCGGTCCCGCCGACCGCCCAAGCGCTTGTGAAAGCAGGTTTTGCCGATGTGGCGAGAATGGCGATAGGCTGTCTAAACTCACGCCGCTCCGAGCCATCGCGAAGGCGCACCCGCACCTCTGCATGGGAAGAATCTTCGGCGAGGAACCGACGCGAAAACCGCCGCGACTCCCCCGCAGGAATCTTCACGGGGACGGAATCCTTCTCTCCGGACAGGTTGCCGCCGCGGCCGAGCCATCGCAGGGTAATGTTGCGCTCGCTTCCGGAGGCATTGACAAGGCGAAGAACCACCGGGGCCTCATCGCCCTTGCGAAGAGATTCCGGTCCCTCGAGAGTCGCCGAAAGGGCCTGTTCGGTACTCAGCGGCCAGACGTGCAACGAATCCTCAGCGAGAAAGTCCTTTTCGAGAGCCACCAGTTCCCAGCGTCCCGGAAGAGCCGGCAGAGGGCCGTTCAGGCGGCAGTTCCGGGCCTGTTGATCGCAGGGCTGAGCGAAAAAACCGCCATCCCCACCAGAGGAAGATTCCCCTGGGGAAATGCGTAACTCGGGATAAAGCAACTCAAGCAAGCGCCAATCCGGTATCGGCTCCTGCGAACTGCCGGAGCTTTGCGGAAGAGTCATGGCTTCGCCGGCCGGATCGGCGATCGGGAGCCATTCCCCGCTGAAGGTGATGCCGTCGAAGCGTTCCGATTGCCGGCGGCGGTTAAACTCCCGTTGCAGGTCGGCTTTGCGCTCTTGAAGCCGCCCTTTCCCCTCGGGAAAAAGCTTCCAGGCAAGAGTGGACGGAGTCTCATTTCCCCTCGATTCCAGGGCGAAACGGTAGCTGCTGCCGGGAGAAAGGCCGAACCTGCGACCCTCCAGGCGGAGGGGTTCCGCTACCCGCTCTCCGTAGCTTCCGGATAAATACAAACTGGCGCCGCCACCGCTCCAGATCGCCTCGTACAATACCCGTCCCCGCTGGAGGCCGGAAGCCGAGCCGGCATCCGGTTTCCATTCCCGGAAAACGCCCGGCCCCTTTACGTTGAAGGCATGCACGTAGGAACCTCCCTCCGGTTTGCGCAAATGCAGATAGAGGCCCCCCGCTTCGGGCTTTCCAAGAAAAAGGATCTCCAGCTTCCCCTCCTCCCCGGGCTCGACGAGAAGGCGCGGCCGCTCGCTCTGCAGGGCGCGAAGGTTCTCCGCGGCGGTCGGATTTTCGGGCAGAACCCAGAATTCGAGAGGTCCTTCGGGGAAAACGGCCCGGGTTTCCGGTCCCCGGTTGCGATAGCGCACCGTGTAGAATCCGGAAGTTTCGAGAGGCAGCTCTTCCACCCGGGAAGTTCCCCTTTCGGGAGGGCGCAGGCGGGCAACCACTTTCCGGACGTACTCCCGTTTGTGGAAGCGGTAATCGGTCTTCGCACTGCCGAGAAGGGACCTGTCGGGAAGTTCCTCGTAGGCCTCCGCATCAATGACCGTGCCCCGCCGATTATGGATGTACCGGGTTACAAAGGTTTCCCGAATGACGTCCAGTTCGCCGACAGGAGGAGCGTCGCCGGTTTCCCCGACTTGCCGCCATTCCATTTCAATGCGGGCGCTTTCGCTCTGACGAAGGAGTTTCTCCTGCTGGCGAAGAACGAGAAACCTTCGAACCCCGCTCAAGCCGACATGGGTTTGCGCGAGAAGTTTGTCCTCGCGCAGGGAAAAGGCACGGACCCGGTAAATCCGCGTCGGGGACGATTCCTCTTCCGTGTCGAGACGCAGGGTAAGACCGTCCTGCACGGCCTTGTCGTAGGAGACAATGCGCTCCATGACGGGCTTCTCCGTTTGACCGCTTTTCCGCCGGGAATGCAGGTTGAAGGTCCGAACCACAGGCGTGATCTCAAAGCGGAGATAAGCTGCCCGCTCTCCGTCCCTGCTTTCCGCCTTGTTCGTCCCTTCGAGCTGCAGACGCAAAGGCCGGTCGGCATAAAAAAGTCGGGTTTTCTCCCGAAGGCGCTCCCCGTCAACGGTCAGTTTGAAGGGAAGAGTCCTCTGCCGATGGAGATGGGCGAGCAGCACGCGGGTGCCCTCCCCGTCCGCCCAATAAAGAGGGCCTTCCGCCGCCACGTTCTCGGGAAGCTCCACGCGTTCTTCCCGGAAGCCGGAAACAAGCTCCTCGGAAACCACCTTCAGCCGGTTTCCAGACGGAAGCAACAATTCACCTGCGGGGGCCTCCGGTCCCGCCCGGAGCCAACGCAAGGTTTCTCCCGGAAGAAGCCGGTCGCGCGCGGCGAGGAGCAAATGCGCCGGGGGTAGTTCCTGTTGTTGCCGCTCCGCCCGCAACCAGGCGGGCCCGTTTTCCGTATAAGCAAGGATTTCCGTCCACTTCTCCGCAAGCGGGGCCGCGAGGCGGAAACGTCCCTTCGCCGCGGGGTCAAGCGGGACCAGCGTCGTTTCCTTCCCATGATGAACAACGAGCTTCGCGGAAGCGGGCGGGCGGCCGCTGAGCGAATTCAATAGCCAGCCCTCCAGATTCTCCCCGCCACGGGCAAGGATGAGTTCGACCGGGCTGACGAGAACAAGCTTTCGGATCAAGTGATCTCCCGTCCGCAGCGTCAAACGGTACCAGCCCGCTTCATAAGCATCCCCGAGGGCAAGCTGGGTCCGCTTCCAGTTCAGTGATTCGGCACCGGCAAGGGGAATCTCCCGCTCGAGGACCGTCGTTGCTTCCGCCGGTTGTTCCGCCTCACCGGCAACTGGCCCCTCCGGAATTTCCAGCAACTGGTCCCGAGTCCGAACCTCCACGTCCTGCGGGTCGAGCAACTCCATGCGGACCTCCGCAGTGGCCAGATTTCGGCTCCAGACCGGAAGGCGGATTTCCGTAAAGGGAAGAAACCGTTCCGCAATTTCCACCTCCAGCCCACTTGCGAGCAGGTCTCCGAGCAGACGCGCAGCCTCTTTCCGCACGGAAGCGTCGACCTCGCCATTTTGCTCTACCTCCCGCAACAGGGCGAGAGCCTGGGTACGATACGGATAGGTGCGGTGCCTCGCTCCGTCCCCCTCCGCTTCCTCCGGCCACTGCGCATACAGTCGTGCGAAAGCAAGCTTCGCTTCGGCTCGCTCAGCTCCTTCCTCAAGGTACCTCAAAGCCCGTTGATAATAGGCTTCCACAGTTCGTCGAACCTCGTCTCCCCGCGATAAATCGCGCCACCACGACTCTGCCAGGAACCGGTGCAGGCGACCGCGCTTCGGACCTTTGCCGACGACCGACAAGGCCCGCTGCAGCCGTTCCCGGTAAGCTTCCTCGTAGGAAAAAGGTGGTGCCTCCGGCGAAGTCGAATCCCCGATGGCAAAGAGGAGGCTCACGTAAGCCCGGCCCGCCTTTTTAATCCGGGTGGAGTTCTCCCAGCTATCGAGGACGTTACTGGTCCATTCCCAAAGCAGACCGTCCCGCCAATCATGGGCGGTTCCCCGCTCCAGCAAAAAGGCGGTTCTGCGCTCGAGAAGAGAGGTGTCCCCTTCCCCGTTCGTCGGCAGCGCGATCCATTCCTCCTTCACCCGCTCCGGAAGCTCCCCGTACAGGCTGCCGGGCATCGCTGGAAGAAGGCAGGAGAACAGGAGAAAAAAGATCGGCCGGAAAATGCGTAGGATTGGCAAGTTCAAGCTCGTAAAAGCAAGCAGGTGGGCGAGGAATCGACAACGTTTTTTCCAGTGCCTTCTCCTATCGCGAATCCCGCCGCGGACGGGGACCTCCGGGAGTTTCGAGGTAGCGCTTCTGATAAAGGGTGTTCGGCGCCACTCCGCGAAGATATTGGTAGGCCGGCGATCCGCCCGGACTGATGAGATTCGCCGTGACGAAGATGAGGAGGTTTCGTTTCTGCGTACTCTCCCCTTGATTTCGGAAAAGACGGCCCAACAAAGGAATATCCCCCAGCAGCGGAACACGGTCATCCACCCGTACGGAGTGTTCCCTCGTCAACCCGCCCATGATGACCGTGGCTCCGTCCCAGATCGTGACCTCCGTTTCGACTTTGCGAATGCTGAAAAGGGGCTGATAAAACCCGCTTGGAACCGTCACGGTCGTGTCGGAGGCAATGGCCACGGAAGTTCCCCCATACTCAACGAATCCTTCGAACTCCGTAACTTTCGGTTTCAAGGCGAGGCTAATGGCATCATCCTCCTCCACCGTGGGCGTCACCTGCATCTCCACCCCGACATTGCGGGTAGTAAAGGAGCGCGGCGTTCCGGCCGTAATGGCTACCCCGGCGGAGCCGCTCGAGCTGTCCCCGCGCCCTACCTCCGCCTCCGTATCCCCGTAGGCCTCCGGGTAGCGGAATTCCTCCGCAACGACAATTTCCGCCGTTTTCCCGCTCAGCACGGTCAGCTTGGGTGCGCTCAGAAGATCGTTGCCCGATTGCCGCTCCAGTGCCCGGACAAGGGTCCGGATATCCACACCTTCGACGACTCCCGTAACCGAGAGGAGATTTCCGCCGTTCTCGGCAAGGTCCACCGTGGTGGGCAATACCGGCGCTCCTTCGGCGATTTCAGGCAACTTCAGGTCGGGCCGGTCGATCACGATGCGACTCTCATCGCCGCCGACGGTAAAGGTGTTGGCGAGGTTTCGCGTAGGCGCATTGCTCAACCGGTCCTCGCCTCTTCCAATCAGGGTCCACTCAAATCCCATTTCCTCAAGGTTGCGCTCCTGCACTTCGAGGAACCTCGCCTCGATTTCGACTTGCTTGACGGCGCGGTAGCGCCGCAGAAGCCTTCGCAGCTTATCGTGATTGCGAGCGGTCTGTGTCACGATCAACTGCCCGTCGGCAAGGGCGAGATCCGCCCCGGAAACCCCGTCGAAGGGAATCCCCGCCCGCTGCAGGAAACTTTTCATGGCCGTCTCCGTGCGTCCGCGTCCGCTGCCGGAGGAATCCTCCGATTGCTCGAAAGGATCCGGAACAACTTCGCCCCCGGAGCCGTCCATGGTGGCGGACTCGTGTATTCCCGTTAACCGGATCAGCGTAGAGCGACTGACGGGATAAAAGGCGGTCTCCAGTCCGGCTCCGGGACCCTGCTGGCGGCGTATGATGACGGCATCCCTCTGCAACTCATACGAATAGGCGACGGAGGCGGTTACGAAGTCGAGAACGCGCAGAAGACTCAGTCGTCGCAAAAGAATGGATACGCGCGGGTCCGCCCCCTCGGGATCGATCAGGACGATGTTGAGTCCGTCCTCCTCCCCACCGTGCCGGGCCAGCCTTTCTGCAAGAGTCTCCACGACCTCGCTCAAGGGCACATCCCGGAATTCCACCTTGGGGATGAACACCTCGTCCAGCAATCGGCGGACTTTATCTTCCGCTTCCACGATCGATTCCTCGGTTGCCCGTGCAACGACCTCCGGACGGGTCCAACCGAGGTCCACCTCGGCAAGGAGGTTCTCTCGGGTGTGCTCGCGGGTTCGCTCCATCCTCATCCTCTTTTCCCGGCTGCTTTCGGAAGCCGTCTCTCCGGTCGTCTCCGGGGGCGCCTCAGCCTCCCCGTAAACAGCTTTCGCTCCGCCCTGCTCCCGCAGCCATGCACTTTCCGCCTCTACGTCGGGAAGGTTTTCCTGGGCAGGAAGCGGCAGAGCGGCCAAACCGGTCAAAGCGATCCGCATGCTCTCCCGAAATCTCATTTCGCCTCCGGGCCTCCAGCCGGCAGGGGAAGAAGGCGCAGGGGATCCTCCACGAGTTCGTAGAGGCGATCGAAGCGACGGTCGTGAAGCAGGAGCCGGTTCCGCCGACCATGGACAAGGGCAAGCCCGCCCTCACGATCGATCTCTCCCGGCATCAGGCGGTGCCAATTTGACGAGGAGACATCGTAAATGCAGTACAGAGGTTGTTGCTCTTCAAAAAGCCGTCCCCGCACCTCAAGGTGGCGGGGCGCAGGAAAGATTTCCACCGCTTCCTCTGCCGGAAGGAGGAATTCCTCTTCGACAGGGTCCTTTTCTTGTTCCCGCCCAAGCAATGCCCACCCGCTAAGCGGATCGCTCTCGCGCTCTGCAAGTTCCCTTGGAAGGGAAAGAAATTCGGGGGTGTTCCGATCGGCATTCGGTTCCGCTTCTTGCTGCGGAGCCGTCACCAGCCAGGCCCCTGAGCTCGAGGCGCGGCGGGGCGTGGGCGATCGACGACACCGCGTCCT
>CAYFRH010000019.1:0-27500 GCA_964345345.1 uncultured Puniceicoccaceae bacterium
GAGCACCAGAAAGTGATCGCCTTCGTCCGAGAAGTGACCAGCGACCGCGCGGTCGTTGACTTCGAAAACTAGGCTCCGCCCGGAAGGATTTGGAAAAGATGCCCGGGCGACCTGCGTGGATCAAGCAGGACAAAGTTGCGCCTTCCCCGCCAATTGTAGAGCGGCTCTGACGGGTCCAGCAAATCGCGGACGGCGAAAGGCTTGTCGGGGCCGAATCCCAGTTCGGCAATCGGAAGGTCGATAAACCCGCTTTGCGTATTGTTGCCGTCGAAATTCACGACGATTAACAGGTGCTCGCGCTGATCGAGGGAGCTTTTCAGGTAGGCCAGCAGCTGGGGATTGTCCGTCTCGGCAAAGCGAAGGTTCGTCAAGCGTTGCAGGCAGCTGAACCGTTTTCGGATGGCATTGATCCGCGTGATTTCCGGTTTCAGGTTTCCGGGCCGGTCCCAGTCCCAGAATTTGATCTCGTACTTTTCGTTGTGATTGTACTCCTCTTTACCGGGGAATGGCTCGTTTTCCATCAACTCATAGGCTGGTCCGTAAATTCCGAGGCTGGGAACCAGGGTCGCCGCCATCAGATAGCGTGCAATGAATGTCCCCCTCGTTCCGTTTTGCAGGTCGGCGTGCAGAATATCCGGGGTATTGGGCCAGAAGTTGGGAATAAAAAAGTGGCTGACCGGCGGTTTTGTAAGCTCCTCAACATAAGTCCGCATTTCCGCGGCATGGTTGCGCCAGGTGAAATAGGTGTAGCCTTGGGTGAATCCGGCCTTGGCAAGGTGGTATTTCCGCTTGGGACGAGTGAAGGCTTCAGCCAGGAAAATCGCGTCCGCGTACTTTTCCTTCAGGCTGGGTAAACACCATTTCCAGAACTCCATTGACTTCGTGTGGGGATTATCGACCCGGAAAATCCGCACGCCCTGTTCAAGCCAGTAAGCAAAGACCCCGCGAAGTTCTCCCCACAGGTTTTGCCAATCCTCCGTCTCGAAATCGAACGGGAGAATGTCCTGATATTTTTTCGGAGGATTTTCCGCATACTGAACCGTGCCGTCCGGACGCCACTTAAACCACTCCGGGTGCTCTCTCACATAGGGATGATCGGGCGAGCACTGAAAGGCGATGTCCAGGGCTAATTCAAGTCCCGTGCGCCTGGCCTCCCGCAGAAGTTCATGGAAGTCATCGAGGGTTCCCAGCTCGGGATGAATCGCTTTGTGTCCACCCTCTTCAGATCCGATCGCCCATGGACTTCCGGGATCTCCGGGGGCGGCCTCGAGAGCGTGATTGCGTCCTTTCCGAAAGGTCGTGCCAATAGGATGGATAGGGGGGAAGTAAACGATATCAAATCCCATGCGGGCGATTTCGGGAAATCGCCGGGCTGCTTCCCGGAAGGTCCCGTGGCCCGAGCTTCCATCGACATGGGAACGGGGGAAAAATTCGTACCAGGTACCCGCGTAGGCCTTTCCGCGTTCGACAAAGAGAAGGTGGGAATCCCCGCGCCGTTCGAGGGTGCGATCCGGGTAGGATCGGACGAGTTCGTACAGCTGCGGGTCACGGACAAGGGCGACTTTCTGCAACAGGTCACGTGAATGATCACCGAGGAACCGGCTCCATTCCGTCAACTGGGCTGCCTCCTTTCCCCCGGCGCGACTGGCGGCGTCGAGTACCAGTTTCGCCGCAATGTCCAACTCGACGGCAATCTTAGGATCCCCGGCATCCGACTTTTTCCCAAATCCGAGGTGCCAGTTACGAAAGGGATCGATCCAGGCAAGAATACGGTATTCATAAACCCCGATCGCTGGCGGCACCCAGCTGACGGCGTACTCGTCATTGCCCTGGTCCCGCATTGGCGTTTCATTCCAACGACGTTCCCCTCGAAGCCGGGTCGCAAGAACCACATCGAGGTGATCGTGACTGTCGGCCAGCACGTGGGCACGGAGTGCAAGGGCCTCCTTTTCCCGGTGCTTGAGGGGAAATCCGGCGGGCTCGACAACGGGCTGGACGGCATCAATAACCGGTCGGACACGTCCGGAATGACCGGCAATGGTCTTCGGGGGCAATGGATTCATGGAGAGGACCGGTTTTTTTCGGCAAGATGTTGGTAAAGCTCGGACGTTTGCCGGGCAATCGCGGACCAACTGAAGGTCCCGACCGCCCGCTCACGGCCAGCTTGAGCGAAACGCCCCCGCCGCTCGGGATTCTCCATGAGGCGATTGATCTGCCCGGCGAGGTCCTTGGAAAAGTGCTCGGGTTCGATCGGAGTAAAGGGAGACTCCCACAACTGTGCGAGCGGCACGAGGTATCCCGTCCTGTCGTGCACTACCACTTCCGGAATACCGCCGACGCTGGCCGCGACAACAGGTGTTTCGCAGGCCATCGCCTCAAGGTTGATGATGCCGAACGGCTCATAGATGGAGGGGCAGCAGAAGACATCCGCCCCGGAATAAAGCCCGATCATGGAATCCTTGTCCAAATGTGTAGCAATCCAGTGAATACCCTCGCGCTCCCTCCGCATCGTCTCCACCGCTTCCTTCATCTCTGCGGCGATTTCCGGCGTATCGGGTGCCCCGGCGCAGAGCACGACCTGAAAACCCGCATCCATGTACCGGATAGCATTGACAAGATAAATGATGCCTTTCTGCCGCGTAATACGGCCCACAAAAAGGACGTAGGGCCGGGAGGGATCGATTCCGTGGCGCTTGAGAACCGGGGATGGGTCCACCCGGCGGTACTCTTCCGGATCGATCCCGTTATAAATGATTTTTACCTTGTCCGGATCGACCGGAAAATACTTCAGGATGTCATTTCGTGTCTCCGAGGAAACCGCGATAACGGCATCGGCCATCGTGAGAGCGGTTCGTTCCACCCAGCAGCTAAAATCATAGCCACCGCCCAATTGCTCCCGTTTCCAGGGGCGCAACGGCTCAAGGGAATGAACGGTCACAACGAGGGGAATGCCGTAATTCAGTTTGGCCATAATGCCGCCAAGGTGCGTATACCACGTGTGGCAGTGCACGACGTCCGCGTCGATGTCGCGGGTGACAAAAGACAGATCCTTTTGCGCGGAGGCGAAAACTCCTTGGAGCGAGGCCGGGCAACTGTATTTGGAGGTATCAGCATCGACGCCGTGCACTTCCAGATTGCCTTCATGCGATTCCTGGCCTCCGTAGCACCGCACTTCCACGGGATGCAGGCGACTTAGCTCACGACTGAGGTAGTCGACATGAACGCCTGCTCCTCCGTAGATGTGAGGAGGATACTCGTTCGTCAAAAGGAGTACTTTCATGCCGGGCTCTTGGATTCCTCCAGTTCTTCCGGTTCATATTCAAGACGGATACTGAAAATCTTCACGAGTACCAGCAGACAGACCACAGTGAGGCCAAGAACCACCCAACCGGTGAAATCATGGACGTTCCCCAGATCAAATCCGGCAATGACGACATGGCTCTCCAGTCCCTCGGGACCCTTCGCGTAGGCCCATGCAGTCAGGAAAAGACTCCGGAAGATGTTGTTGATAAAGGCGAAAAGCATCGCCGTGCCGACGAGAAAAACCTTTTTCCAAAAAGAGGTGAAAAAGGCCGCTCCCAGAAAGGAGCCGGCAAAGAGGCAGGCCGTCAGGCTGCGAATTCCCGAACAGGCATCTTCCACCCCGACATCCCCCAAAGGCAATTTCAGCACGCTTCCCTCCCGCACCACTGCGTACCCCAGAATATCGAATGTCTGGTAAACTACGACGGCCACTTTGTTCATCAGGAAAGTACTGATGGACTTGTGTACCGCCGAAAACATAGGCACGGACAACATCCAGATCAGGGCCGGAAAAAGGAAAAGAAGGGCAATTTGCATCCGCCTTCCCAGTGGATTGCTTTTCCCCTCCGAACGCTCGCCCGAGTAAAGAAAGGCTCCTCCGAGGAGAATGTTGGCAAAACCGAAAGCAAGAAAATTGGAGGTAATGAGATTCTGTCCCTCCATGGCCCGGTAGAGAGCCCCGAGAAGAAAGGCGAAGAGACCACCCAGCACCATGACAAAAGCGATTCCTTCGAGGACAATCTGCAACCCGGCCCAGCCACGGCGACCATGGGTTGTCTCCTCCTGACCCCCGATCAGACCCTTACTGATTTGCGGCCATCGATCGTAAATGATGTACGCCACAAAAAGGGGCACAATGAAACCGAAGGCGTACTCGTCCCGGATCTTCCACCAGAAGTGCTGGTCCCAGATCAGAAAGGCCGTCAGGCCGCAGAGAACAAAGAAGGCCCGTTTGGTACTGGAGGGCAGGTCACGAAAGAGCATCGAATTGGAGCATTTATGTGCAAGTTGCCTGATGCGGACCGGGAATTCAAGGCAGAAGGAACCCGGTGCGCAGCTCCTTTTTTTGCTTGCCTTCCCCTCGGCGGGCGCGTTCTTTAAGCCGCTTATGGCTACCGAGGAACCAAAGCAGATGAAGAACCCCATGGAGCTCACTCACTTTGATGTGGAGCAGCTATCCAGGTTCGTCACAGATACCGGAAAAATTCTTCCGCGCCGGATTACCGGCATGTCCGCCCGCCAGCAGCGCCATGTCACCAAAGTAATTAAGCAGGCGCGCAACCTGCTCCTGATGAAGTAAGGCCATCGGGCTCTTCCTTCGCCCGCAAGCCCCGGCCCGCACGCCGTGGAACACTTTCCGCCAGAGGCTCCTCCAGATCAGGGAGCCTCTTCTTGTATCTATCCTCCGACGCAGGAAAACCTCGATTTTTTCGCGGACCGCCTCCGCCGAGGGCATCTCGTCGCCGTTCCTACCGAGACCGTTTACGGCCTCGCCGCTCTCGCCACGGATGAGGAAGCCTGCCGGCGCATTTTCGCCGTCAAGGGCCGTCCCTTATTGGATCCCCTTATCGTGCACGTTGACGGGACAGCCCGGATCCCGGAAATCGCCCTTCCGGTGGAGGGACTGGAGGAGCTGGCCCGCAAATTCTGGCCCGGTCCCCTCACCGTGATCCTCCCGAAGAGGGAGAGGATCCCCGACCTCATCACTTCCGGCAAACCCTCTGTGGCCGTCCGCGTTCCCCGTCATGAGACGACACTTGCGCTTCTCGGGAAAGTGAACGGACCGCTGGCCGCCCCCAGCGCAAATCCCTTCGGATACGTCTCCCCCACCCGAGCGGAACATGTCGCTGCGGCCTTCGGGAGACAGGTTCCCTATATTGTGGATGGAGGCCCCTGCCAAATCGGGCTTGAGTCGACGATTCTTGACCTCCGTAATCCCAAGCGACCGGCTCTTCTTCGTCCCGGCGCCATCGGCCTCGACGCTTTGCAATCCTGTCTCGGCCGGTCGATTACCTGTCCGGAAAATTCCGTGCAACCCGGTCAAGCGGCACTCGCTCCCGGAACACTACAGCGCCACTACAGTCCGCGAACGCCTTTACACCTCTTCACGGGAGCACCGGCATTGGAAAGCCTAGGCGACGGTTCTCAAGCAGTCGTTTTCCTGCGGCCGCCGGCGGACAGGAACAGGCCTGAAGAGAGCAGGATGCACTTTTTCTGGTGGTCGGAATCGGGCGAATTTGCGGAAATCGCCCGCAACCTCTTTGCTCTGCTAAGGACGCTCGACGATAGAAAATTCACAGCCATCCATTGCCAGCTCCCGCAAGGGGACGCCCCTTTGGCAATTGCCCTGCGCGACCGTCTCCACCGGGCAGCCGCCAAGACATGAAAAAGCGGCGCCGCCCGGGAGGACGACGCCGCATAAGGAAAAAGACGGCAGTACTGGCGAAGTTGGTCAACGCTGGATCCACTCGTTGGTCGCCAAATCCTGAAACCACCGTGGCTCCCCTGCCTGGTGAGGATAGCCGGAGGTCCGCAGCCAGCGGTTTTCCGGGTTGCTGTAGAGATTCGGATAGAAACCGCTCTGCGTCCAACTCCAGCCAAGGCCGCTGTCGTAGTACCAGAAACTCCAGCCCTCCTGCCCCTTGGTCCCAAAGGCCAACCAACCAAGTTCGCGATGATAGATCCAGGGTTCGTGCAGCGTGTTGAACCAGCCGAACCACTCGCTCTGCTTCCATCCGTTGCCATGATGCCGGAGTTCCGGAAACGGGGTAAGGAATCGTGAGGTGTAGCGATTATCGGATACAATACGCCGGACCTGTTCCGTGAACAGAAGTTTGGCCAGTTCCCCGACCTCTTCCTGTCGTGCTTCCACGCGCAGGAAATTGATCAGCAATGAAGCAGCATCCACTTCCCGCAAATACTGGTCTGAAGGCGGCGACGCGCTCGGGAAGGAGAGGCCGAGGCCGAGAGTCAGAAACCCGTTCCCGGTGGCGAAGACATCGACATCCGAAACAAAGGCCGCCGTAAATCCGTCCCGGTTGGCCGCCCGGAAATTCAGCCGGAGAAGCTGCATCTGAGCCGCCTCCGGAGCCACCTCGTACTTCTGCCGAAACAGATAGACGAGATAGGCGTCGATCGCTTCCTGCGGCGCAAGAATATCCGGAACAGCTGTCACCGGTTCCATGAGAGGAAAATTCTCCGGGTCATTATTGACGGTTTCCAGGAAGCGCTCCTCGGCCATCGGCATCAGCGAACTGACAGTGGCAGCAAGGCCGCTATCACGGGTGATCCCGACAGAGGTGGCGAGTTCCTCCCGCGTCGGCCACTCCCCGAAAAGGAACCGGTGGAGAAGGAGGGCATTTCGCACAGGTGCGTACTTCGTTCCCGTAAGACCACCCTCCGGCTGCATCAATTCCTGGACAAAGCGTGCCCGGGTCAGGTCTCCGCCTTCGATTCGATTCGCGAAGGCACCCTGTTCCCCGGCTGTCGGGGCTCTGAAGAACAGGTCATCGAAGGTTTGGTACACAAAATCCGCGTCATTGCCGGTTGGATCAGGCAAGCGGACATTGATCGTGACGGGGTCATCATGGACGACGAAGTTACCATCCGTGTTCGTTACCTTCGTGCTGTAAGTGTAATTACCAGCCTCTTCCGGAGTATGTTCCAACTGGAACGGGTTCGTTGTCGTCACATCGACCACTTCCCCGTTCAGGAGCAATTCAACTTTTTCTATGCCACTTTCATCAATGGCCTCCACTGCGAACCCGATTTCGGACCCCACAAGCACGCCGGAGGAACCCGCATCGTGAGTGAAAGCGAGGATCTCAGGAACGCTGCCCACCACCCCGACGATGGAGATTTCCGCGGAAGTGGTGCGGAGGCCGGTATCGCTGGTGGCAATGGCGACAACGGCGTTATCTCCTTCAACAAAATCACCGGTGGTGATGACGTAGGGGGGATTCTCTACAGCCCCAAGAGCGCGGCCATTGACGAGAAACTCGACCGAGGTGATGCGTCCCGCCGGAACTCCGGGGGGTTCTTCCCCCGCCGCGGCTGATGCCCGTAAGGCAAGGCCACCAGCATTTTGATCAAGCGAATAACTGGTCCCGCTGACCGGCTCCACGAGTTGAACAATGGGCGGGGAACCCCGCGTCAGTTCGATTTCCACCGGTTCCGTGCGCGTCACATTCCCGCCGGTATCGGTGGCTTCCGCAAAATAGCGGAACCTTCCAAGGCTCGGAGGTGTGTCGGTGATTTCGATAGGAATGGCTACGCCTGTCGTTATTTCGGTGCCGTTGCGGAAAAGTTTTACGGAGTCGATCCCGTAGTCATCCTCTGCCTCCATGACAAAGGTGATCTCCTGGTTCAGCCTCGCGATGTATCCATTTTCCGGATCGCCGACAAGATTGCTGTCCGAACGAATCGTGAACTCGGAGAACGTTGGCGGATTGTCGGCCAGTACGTTGAAAGTCCGGGCCGGGGAAACGGTCAGGTTTCCGCTGTTGTCCCGGGCACGCACGACCACTTCATATCCACCCGCCGTCGGCGGATTGAAATCCACCTCGTAGGGCGGCACCGTGAGTTCTTCGCCGACCGTTGTACCGTTCACAAGGAAACGCAGTTCGGTGATACTACCGTCTTGGTCCTCGGCGGAAGCGCGCAGGCGCAGGGTCACCTGCGGATTGAAGATCTCGCCTTCACCCGGAGAAAGGAGCGCGACTTCAGGCGCACTTCCCTGCACCACCTTCATCGGAATGCTTTTGGATTGGGCCTGCAGCCCTCCGCGGTCCGTCACGACAACAGAATAGGCGTAGGCGCCAAGGCCCGGTGGCGTATCGACAATTTCATAGGGTGTGGAAAGACTGCTGGATGTCGCAACCGGTTCCCCATCACGAAGAAGCTCCACCGTTCGGATCGGCCCGGAATCCAGCACATCCGCCGTGAATGTCAGTTCTTCGCCCGCGAGTGGATCAGGTTTGTCGTCGGAATCCCTATTTGGGAAATCGACCTCCACGGAGGCGATCTCCGGAGGCTCGTTTTCGGTCAGGTCACTGCTGACGACATTGGAGACAGTCGTCACGACCGTCCCGTCAAACAAAGGTTGTCTGGCCGTGCTGAAGAAGGTGACTTCGCCATTCAGATTGGCGAGCCACGACAAACTGTACGGCGAACCGGCCGCCTCGCCTACGGGTTCGCCGTTGACATAGAATATAACCGATTCCGGACCGTTGACAAAACCATCCGCACTGGCCCGCAGACTGAGCGGACTTCCTTCCTGCCCGGAATCCGGAACGGTGAGAGCAACGCCGGGGGTGCGCGTGATTACGCGCGGCGTCACGTCCAGACGCACAAAGGTCGAGGTCACCACATTCCCGTCATTGTCGGTGGCAAGGGCGTTCAGGGCGGTCTGTCCCTCCTCTGTCGTCGTGAGCACATGGGTGAACGGAGGGCGCTGGTCCGTCCCGACTTCCACCCCGTCGACAAAGAAGGTCACCACGTCCACGTTTCCATCAAGGTCCTGCGCATCCGCGTAGAGGAGCACCTTTGAGCCAATGGCGAGATTGTCGCGCTGAGGAAGGATATCGAGAGAGATCGAAGGGAGTTGTCCCACCGCTTCATTCACAGTCACGTTCACCGGCGAAGCCACATTGACCGGAGTTACGAGGATTTCGTCGGTGAATTCGTTGTCGTCGTGGTCGAAGAGGGAAGTCTGCAGCAGGGTGGCCGCCGTGATTTGAATATTTCCGGTACGATCCGGAATCCAGTCAAAGGCATAGGGAGCCTCGCTGTCGCGCCCAATTTCCACCCCGTCGGCATAGAAAACAACATCCTGCAGACTGGCCACCGCACCGCCCGTTACCTCGACGCGGATCGGGGAACGGGAACCTCTTGTTAGCGTTTCTCCGTCTTCGAGACTAATGATCTCGATGGAGGGCTGGTCAACCGTAACGTCGGAAATGTAGAGAGGAGCCAATACATCGGCGCGGCTGTTGCCGTCCTCATCCTTGGCCACGGCCGTGATTTCGTAGGCATTGAAGGACAGCACTTCCGGATCAAGAATAATAGAGTAGGGAGGTTCCGTATCGGGAGGGGCCAACTGCGCCCCGTTCATAAAGAAGGTCACGCTCACGTCATCGGGATTGTCGTCGAAGACGTTCGCGCGGGCCACAACCCGACTACCGGGGGTCACGTTGCCGCTGGCCGTTAAGCTCAAGGTCACCCGCGGGACGACGCCAACGGGATCGGCAACGTCCACGGTCCGGTTCACCACGGTCTGGTTTCCGGAATTGTCCGTGATCAGCACCGTAAGGTCATAGGTTCCCGAACTGCCGGGACGCCAGAAGGCAGCAAAGGGTTCATTCCTATCGGGTCCTCCGTCGAGAGGCGAACCGTTTACAAAAAACTCAACTTGTGAGACAAAGCCGTCGGCGTCATCGGCCTCCACCTCAACAAGGACGTCGGAACCCACCGTGGGATTGGCTCCGGACGGCGAGACGATATTACCTGTCGGCAGCTCCGTCGGATTCACGTTCACGGTGACTTCATCGGAAACGGCCACACCTTCCGTTCCTCTCTCCCGTGCCTCCACCTTGATTTGGAAAGTACCGGTGCTTTGCGGAGTCCAGCTTACGTTGAAGGGGAAGGTGCTATCCTGCCCGATTTCCACACCATTGGCATAGAAAGTAAGATCCATCTGTCCGCCACCGGTGGACTCCGTGGTTGCGGTTATGAGGAAGGGGCGCCCGACACTGACCGCCGCTCCTTCGCCCGGATAGGTGATCCGCACATCCGGGGTTTGCGAAGGCTCCACATCCACCGTCACCGGTTCGGAATGAAGCCGGATTCCACGGTCACTCAACAGTTCCGCCACGATCTGGTACTGGCCCGGAGAAAGCGGCGTAAAGGACATCGTGTAAGGATAGCGGTCGTCCCCGAATGGCTCCTGCCCGTCCTCGTTGATGTCGAGAAGGCGGCCGTTGGCATAGAACCGGACCTCCGTAATGCTGCCGAGGGGATCCAGCGCGTTGGCTTCCAGCTCAATGGGATTAAGAACCGTATGGGTTTCGTCCGGGGATGGACTGAGCAGTTCGATTGTGGGCTCAGCTCCCGCCCCCGGATCCGTTACCGTGACGGAGGCAGTATCCGTAATGAGCCAGTTGTCCCATGGATTCCCACCCGGATCCACCTGAACGATACGGGCCTGCAATTCGTAGCTGCCGGGAATGTCCGGATTCCAGTTAAAGAGATACAAATCCTCGTTCACGGGTTCTTCCTGGCTGCCGACAAATACCCCGTTGGCATAAAAGTCGACGCGGGTGATGTCGTTCAGGCCGGCCTCCGCCTCGACAAAGATGGCCACGGACCGTCCCAGAACGGACTCCGCGAAAGGTTGATAAATTTCCCCGTTGGGCATCGGCGACTGCAGGGGTCCCACATCGAGGAGAATGGGGCTGCTGAAGGTCCGATTTCCTTCATTATCGATTGCCTCCGCATTGAGCACATAGCTGCCCGGGGCATTGGGGTCGTAGAAAAATGAATACGAATCCCCGACCTTGTCGTCAAAACTACCCAACAACTCTCCATTGATATAAAACCGCACATCCGTGATCGTACCGTCTGGATCCGTCGCCGTCGCGTTCAGGAACATCGCCGAGGGAACGGAGACGTCATTGACGGTATCGCCCCCGCCAAGAGGTAGGGGATGGTCGATGACCACGCGGGGCGATTCATCGTCCGGTTGCGCCGCTACAATGCTTAACGGCTCAGTCGCTGTCTGGTTTCCACTGTTGTCAAGGGCGACCGCGACGAGTTGGTAAGTGGCCGGGGACGGCAGGCTGATTTCCGTACGGAACGGAGCGGTTCCCACACTTTGCACAAGAACACCGTTGAGATAGAACTGCACTTCTTCGACAAGGCCATCACTGTCGGAAGCCTGGACCTGCACGGCAAGGTTGGTTCCAGGAAGGAACCGGCTGCCATCGATTGGCGACAAGAAGGAGATCGTCGGGGACTCCCCGTTCGTTACGAGGAAGCGCTGCGAGGCAACTATTTCATTTCCTGTGTCATCGGTAGCCACAAACTCGATCACGTGCTCTCCGAGCAGATCCGGGGTCCACGGAATCGTGTATTCACCGAGCCGCTGCTCTTCAGTGGCATTCCCGAAAATAGAACCATTGATGCGAACCAGGACCGACGCAATAGTTCCGTCCGGATCTTCCGCCCGGACCGTCAGCCGCGTCGGCTGATTGAATAAAAGGGGCGCATCGGCTACACCATCATCGTCGTCATCAATGGGCTCCGGGGAAAGAATCTCGACCTGCGGCATCTCGCCATCGTCAACCGGATATTGAATCGTGGTGCGGGCTTCATTACCTTGAGGATCACTCGTTGTCACTTCCACCGTTTGCAATCCCTTGATCGAGGGTTGCCACGACGTTTCAAATATTCCGATTTCGCCCTTCTCCTCAAGAGGGATGAAGGGACCGCCATTGAAACTAGCCTGGATCGGGCCGATGGAGGAGTCCGGATCCGAGACATCCACCCTGAATATGTATTCGCGGTTTACGACAATGGAATCATCCGCGACGCCATCCGCAGGGGACGTATCCGTTGGATCCGGGGAAAGAATCATGATCGTCGGCGCTGCGCCGGCGGTCACCGCATACTCATGGGTTACCGACCCGACATTGCCCACGTTGTCGGTTGCCTCGACACGAATGGTCTGGATTCCCGCCTGTGTCGGAGTCCACTCCAGCGTGAAGCGGCCATTATCGAACGTTCCCGACCCGAGTAAATTCCCGTTCAACAGGAAATCCACGCGCTGGATGGAACCGTCGGCATCCTGCGCCTCCGCCTCGAGAACAACCGCGCTGTTGGCGGCCAAAGGCGTATCCGCGACACCATCGTCGGGATTGCTATCGGACGGATCCGGCGAAAGAAGGGTCACCGTGGGTTGGGCGCCACTCGTCACCCGGAAGACAAGCTGATCCGTATCCTGATTCCCGGCCCCGTCAATGACAGTGGCCCGGATGGTTTGCGCCCCGATCTCACCGGGTGTCCAATTAAATTCGTAAGCACCAGTGGCGGCATTGAAGGTACCTTCCCCCAGCTCCTCCCCTTCCCGGAAAAAGAGGACGCGATCAATAATTCCGTCGGGATCGGTCGCCTCCGCCGAGAGAGTGAACGGCTGTTGAAATTCCACCGGATCGTCCGCCTCCCCATCAGCCGGATTCATATCCTCCGCCAGAAGAGCAACGCTGGGAGGAGAACCCGTGGCGACACGAAGGTCCATTAAGGCCACCACCTGGTTGCCGTCATTATCGGTCGCCATGACCGCAAACTCGAAGAGTCCGAGCGCGGGCGGGTTCCAGTCGAGTTCGTAAATTCCACTCACCGGATCAAGTTGGGCCGTTCCGAGAATTTCCCCGTCAATCATGTAGAGGACTTCTGTAATGTTTCCATCCGGATCCGATGCCACCACCCGGAGCGGCGAAGCCTCCGCAACCGGAAAAGAAATATCCGCTACCCCGTCGTTGTCGAGGTCTTCAAGATTGATATCAACCACTGGGGATGCTCCCGCGACCACCTGATAGAGAGCAGCGGTCCTGCCGGTCTTGCCGAGGTCGTCTGTCGCAACCGCCTCAATGTCGTACAATCCGCTCAGGGAGGGAGTCCAATCAATCGCGTAGCGTCCGAGTACATCCTTCGCTACCCCTGCGCCCAGCAACTCCCCGTTGATATAAAAATCAACGCCTGCGGGATGACCATCCGGATCAAAAACCTCCGCCGTAAGTTCGACGGTTTCATTGCGCTCCAAAAGCACATCGGCAACGCCGTTGCCATCGCCGTCAAAAGGATCCGGATTGACCATTACCACGCTCGGTGCGCCCGCGTCGCTGACGCTGTAGCCCGCCGCGGCCACCGCCGTGTTGCCCTGCTCGTCGGTCACCGTGTAGGTCACCGCGTTGGCCCCGTTGAGCGTCGGCGTCCACGCCGCCGTGTACTCGCCCACGTTCACCGTCTGCGTAAGCTCGATAATCTCCTGCCCGTTGATGGAGGCCTCCACCCGCGCGATCGCGTGATCGCCCGCGGCCGCGCTCACGCGCAGCTGCGCCGGCACGTTGCGCTGCAGGCTGCTCCCGTCCGCCGGGTCCACCCCCGCGATCGTCGGTCCCGCGTCCGCGATCACGCTGTAGCTGACTTCCTCCACGTCGGCGTTGCCGTTTTCATCCACCGCGCGGAAGCGCACCGTGTTGATTCCTTCCAGCAGCGGCGTCCACGCCGCCTCGTAGCGGCCCACCTGCCCCGTTTCGCTCAAGGCGAGCACCTCCGTGCCGTTGACGATGGCCTCCACCGAGGCGATCGCCGCGTCCCCGGCGCTCACTTGCGCCACCAGGTTCGTCGCAAGGTTGCGCTGCAGGCTGTTCCCGTCGGCCGGAACCACCGTGTCGATGCTCGGTGCGCCCGCGTCGCTGACGCTGTAGCCCGCCGCGGCCACCGCCGTGTTGCCCTGCTCGTCGGTCACCGTGTAGGTCACCGCGTTGGCCCCGTTGAGCGTCGGCGTCCACGCCGCCGTGTACTCGCCCACGTTCACCGTCTGCGTAAGCTCGATAATCTCCTGCCCGTTGATGGAGGCCTCCACCCGCGCGATCGCGTGATCGCCCGCGGCCGCGCTCACGCGCAGCTGCGCCGGCACGTTGCGCTGCAGGCTGCTCCCGTCCGCCGGGTCCACCCCCGCGATCGTCGGTCCCGCGTCCGCGATCACGCTGTAGCGGGCCGACTTCACGCTTCGGTTTCCGAGGTCATCTTGCGCGGTTATGACCAAAGCGTTTTCGCCGACGAGGGAAGGTGTCCAGAGGATCTCATAACGACCCACCTCGGATGCCTCCTGCATTGGTACCGACGGACCGCCATTGATGGAAGCCGTAACGTCGCTTATGAAGCCATCGGCATCGAAGGCTTCGACAACAATTTTCCGTTCAATATTCCGAATGAGGACCGAGTCCGCCAGGCCATCACCGTCATTATCGGCGGGATCCGGCTCAAGGAAGGAAATGGAGGGAACCGCTCCCGTACCCACCTTGAAAGCAACCTCATCGGAACGGTACCGATTGCCGACCTGATCAACCACTTCCCAGGCAATCCGAAGAGTCCCGAGGGAGTTCGCCGTGAATTCCGTCCGCCAAATTCCGTTTTGGGACGTAGCCGAAGCGACGTTCTCCCCGTTGACAAAAAGGGCAACACTCTCGATCAGAACCCCGGCATCCTCCACCGAGGCAGTGAACTCCGTCGGCTTCCCGACGGTCAGGTTTGTATCCGCCAGTCCGTCCGCGTCAGCATCGAGCGGATCCGGAGTAAGGTGTGTGATGGTGGGGGCATCGGGATTGATCGCTTCCACTTCGACGGGACTGGAATAACCGGTGTACCCTTTGTTATCCCGGGCGACCGCATAAATTTGATAAAATCCCGGCCCGAAAGGCACTTCCGGGGTACCGGAAAATTCGTACGCATAAGGGGCGAGGGTATCGGTGTTCACCAACGAGCCGTTGACGTAGAAATCGACGGCGGCCACGACACCATCCACGTCGGAAGCAGTTGCCTCGAGGGACAGCGGTCGCGTGACCAAAACTTTGTCATCATTTGCCGGGTTGCTTACTGCAACTTCGGGAGCCGTCGCGTTGGAAACGCTGACCTCCACGACATCGCTTTGCGTGCGGATACCGTCATCATCCGTTGCTACAGCAAAAATTTCGTAAATCCCGGGCTGTTGCGGATTCCAGAAGGTAAAGAAGTCGCCGCGGGCCGAGCTGTCGACCAAGGCCCCATTTGCATAGAATTCGACTGTCTGGACGAACCCGTCATCGTCGGCCTGCACTTCGAGCAAGAGCGCATCTCCGACAAGGGCGGAGTCGCCGTCTGCCGGTGACAACAAAGTTGCCGATGGCGGATTCAGGAGTTGAAATCCTTCTTGGGTTCGTCGGTCCCGAACAAAAATGTCCCGAACTCCGTTACCGTCGACGCTTTGCCGATTGGTGCGTCCGAAGGCAAGGCCCGCATCGCCACGGGCATCGGAAGCAAAAGCCACGTAGCGGCCGTTGCCACTGATCGCAGGGTTCCGGCTACTCGGAACCATCGGCTCCAATTCCTCTTCTTCCAGTTGGGCCGTGGCAGGAAACCCGAATTTGTTCCGGGAAATTTGTTCAAGTCGGCCGGGGTTTTCCCGATCCAGCAGATAAATGTCGGATCCGGCATAAGCTATAAAATGATTAGGGCTGTTCAGGTCCGAGTATCCGACGATGGCGTCATCCGCCCCGAAGCTGTACCCGTTGGGTCCATAGGGATTCAGCACAAAAAGGTCTCCATCCGAGCGCTGGACCGTGAGAGGCAATAGATTATCCGATTGCGTCCGGAAAACGACAAACCGCCCATCGGCACTAAGGGATGGCTCAAGAGCACCCACATCGCCGGATGTTTCATCACTGGGAAGGTTGAATTCGTCTCCATTGGAAGCGGTGACCCGTTCAAGGCTCGAATCGGTGAAATCAACCACAAACACATCCGGAAGTCCGTTGGTATCCGGGGAACTGGAATCTAGATTGGTCGCTTCGGAAACAAAGGCGACCACGGAACCGTCGGCGGAAATCGTGGGATCGTAGCTGATCCCGTTGCCGGGAACGCCGCCCGTCTGGGTGAGAAGTTCGCCGGAGCTTCCGTCGCGGTGGATCCGGTACACGTTTCTTGGCGCGGAAGGGACAATGGTGGCATCGATATCCGACGCCTCGGAAGTGAAAACGATAAATTCGCCGTCATCCGATATCTCCGGATGAAAAGAACTGCCCCCCGCTTCCCCGCCTCCGGAGGAACGGCTGACAAGCGATGTGCTTCCGTTCAGAGTATCATGCGCATACACATGGGTTCTCCCTCCGGTGACGCCCGTCGCCGAAAGATTGGATGCCTGTGAAGCGAAAACAATGTAACGTCCGTCCTCGCTGATATCCGGCGAGAAACTGGAGCTGTTCGCCTGCTCGCCGGACGGGCCGACGCTGACGCGGGTGGTCTGGCCGGTTTCCAGTTTCACAAGAAAAACATCGAGGTGTCCATTCGTGTCCCCCGCGACAAGGTCCGCCGCGTCGGATTGAAAGACAACATGACTGCCATCCGCGCTGATCGCGGGATATTGCGCGTCACCGCCGGCATCGTTCAGAATGCCGTCACTGAGAAGGCGCAAATCGCCGGTGAAGTGATCCCGCAGATAGACGTCAAAAAACTCATCCGTGTCGCTTTCGACGAGTTGGGAAAGGGTACTGAACACTGTGTAGCGACCATCCCGGGACATATCCGGCTGTTCACTCAATCCTTCCCCCTGACTTCCGTCCGGACGGATACTTGCCAACTCGGTTACCGGCTTCGGCGAATCGGAGGGAACGAGGGTGATCTTGGCCGTCTCAAGAGTGTACCACGTGTTGTTGCCTTTGAGCTGGCGGTTGTCCTCGACGAATTCCGTCACATTGTCGCGAACGTCGATGCGGGCTAGTACAAAGTAGTCCCCGAAGTAGTTTTCCGGCATACGTTGCGTCCAGGAAAAGGAATATCCTTGCCCCGGAAGCAGGTTGAAAGAAGTATTTCCGGTAACCGTGTCGATACCGCCGTCCGGATCGCCGATAAAAACTTCCTTGAAAAGGAGAAAATCATCCTCGTTGCCAAATTCACCATCGGTGGAAAGAACCACTTCGATCTCGTAGCTTTGCGAAGCAACCGCATCGACGCGAAGCGTATCATTGATGCCGAAACTCGGGGCGTTCCGGTAACTTAAGCTGAAGTCGACCGGATCCCCGCCTTCCCATATTCCGGGTTCAAACGAAAGGTCTGTGATTTCAAGGTCGGGCGTTGTATCAATGGAAAACGTGACCTCGGCTTTGTTGTCCGCCTCGTTTCCATTTTCATCGATGACATCTGTTGAATCGATCAGGGCCCTAACATCATAAGTGCCGTTGGGATTATCAAAGGGTATGTTCCCGGTCACCGTCACTGTACCGGCTGCTCCCGCCGCTATCGGCCCCGGCACCGTTTCCGTAAGGATAAAACCGGTCCCCGAGGGCGGCGCTTCCACCAGAACCTCTACTTCGAAATTCTCCGCCGGACGGTCCCCGTTGTTCTCAAAATTCACATCGAAAGAGATCTCTGAGCCAGGAAAATGCGGCCCTTCCGAAGGATCCACCTGGCTGATGGCAAGATCCGCAAAAGCTTCCACGGTCACCGCACCGGCGTCGTTCAATACGTTATTGCCCTCGTTGTCCTCCGCGAAGACATCGTCCGGGTCAACAGTGAGTGTAGCGATATTGTAGCGACCGTTGGCGACGTCCGCAGGGATGAGGATGTCAATGCTCACCTCAAGGGCGCCGCCGGCCTCAATAGCCCCATTTTGGGAAGCGGATAAAAAGGTTCCGAGGGTATCGGTTACCGCCTCAAGCTTGAAACCGGTTCCCGCCGGAACAGGCGGATCCGTATCCGGATCTCCGGGATTTTCCACCGTTACCACCAAGGGTACCCTGTCTCCCGGAAGGAATGTTCCTTCCGGCGCGGTGACACCCGTCATGACCAAGTCCTGCCCGATTAAACTGACAGGCAGCAGGCCGAAGCCCGCAGAGAAATATTTCCACAGTCGGTTCTTCATCTTGATTTCCTCCAAAATTAAAAAAGGTTACTGGTAACGCCGGGGAAGCTTACGGTCTTCTCCCCGGACTTGCTTGTCCCGCTTTTCCTCCTCTTTGCCCGTGGCGGAACGGAGGGTTTCAAGCTGCTGCCGAAGGCGCTGCTCGGTCTGTAAACGCTCCACCTCGTCACGCGAAGCCTGAATAGAATCAAAGAGCTCTTTCTCGCTTGGCGGTGGTTCATACCCGGGAAGATCGCGGGTCTTGATCCCCATCTCATGCAGCGTCCGCTGGCTGAAAACATCGCGGTAGGTTGCTCCACTGGCGGAAAGGATTTTTGCCGTAATAAACACGATGAGATTACGCCGTTCGATCTGTTTGGTTTCGCTGCTGAACAATTTCCCCAGACCAGGAAGGCCGCCGAGGAGCGGAACTTGGGAAGTTGTGCTTTCGTCCCGCGTTTCAATTAGGCCGCCGATGGCAAGGGTATAGCCGCTCTTGATTGTCACCGAACTCCGTGTTTTCCGCGTCGTGATAATTGGGATCGTCGCTCCCGAAGCTCCGCCGAATTCCACTTCACCGGTACGCGTGCTGATCTCAGGCTTGATCCGAAGGTTAATAAAGCCGGCGCTGTTGATCTGGGGAGTCACATTCAAGTTAATCCCGATATTCTTGAATTCGAAATCACTGATTTCAAAAGTACCCCGCTCTTCATTGTACGTGTATTGAGGAATAGGAAATTCTTCCCCGATATTAATCTCCGCTTCCGAATTGTTCATTGTGACGACGGTCGGGTTGGAGACGAGTTCAACATCGGTAAGGCTTTCGAGAGCCCGAATAACCGTACGGAAAGAATCGGCGGAAAAGACGGCCGTGTCCGTCCGTGTCAGGTCCCCTGTCCAAATTTGCTGAAGGCTATTCGCCTCCTGCTGCGTCAGGGGCGGATTCTCGCCGGAATCAAATTCAAATCCACTCTCGTTTGCGGTCTCCGATTCACGAGCGGACTCGTCGGAAAAATCCCTTTGGAAGGGTCCGAGATCAACTCCATAGCCGGAGAGGGATTGCCAATCCACTCCGATATCTTTGCGGTCCCGTCCCGTGATTTCGACAAACTTTGATTCAATCATCACCTGCTCGGTGGGTTGGTCCAGCGTTTCAATAATTTCCTGAATATTGTTCATCCGGCTGGGACGTTCCGTAATGACAAGGGCATTACTGCGCGTATCCACCTCGATACGTCCGCCAATGCTGTTATCGACGAGAGGCTCGACAGAGCTGCGGATTTCCCCGGCGGTTGCGAAGTCAATGATGAACACTCTCGTGTCGACGGGTTCCACCGCCAGTTCCTCGAGGCTCTTGATTTTGATAATATTTTCGTCCAAAATATATGTGAAGTTGAGAGGCTCCAAGACCACATCAAATACCTGCTCCCAGGTCACGTCCCGGAGTTTGACGCTGACACTTCCGGTGAGGCTGTCGGGAATAACGACATTCAGTTCGTAAAGTTCCGCCACACTCCGGATAATTTCACGGACATTTTCCTGAGGGAAATCGACGGAAATTGTCTCCGCATCCGTGGCAACGGCGGTCGACTCCTGCTCGGCACCGGGAAGATCAAGGAAAACGTCCTCTTCCGGAACTTCAAATTGCGGCTCCTCCGGCAGTTCGGGCTCGTCCGCCGGGGACTCGACGGTTTCCTCCTCCACCTGCTCTTCCTCGTTCGGCTCTTCGTCCGGTTCTCTGGCAGACTCGTCTTCATTCTCGGGGCTCGATTCGGCACCGGCCTCCAAGATGGTGGCGGTGGTCCCATCCTCCCTTGCCTCTTCCGGCTCTACCTCCGTACCAAGGACTTCTTTCTGCCGCTCCTCGAAAGCCGAGTCGGTCTCATCGATGGTTTCGAGGGTGTTTTCAACCGAGAGAGGCTGTTCTGCCGGTTCCTGTTCATTCTGTCCACAAAGATTGCCGGAGAGGACGAGGCCGGCGGCGAAAATAAGGAGGCTGCCTTTCATGTGTATTCCTTTGGTAGTTCAGTCGGTTGGATGAGGAGATCAGTCGTTTGGGTTGGGAACGGCATCATGGGAATAAGAGGCTTTGCCCTTCCCTCGAGTGACGCCGGCACTTAAAAAATTCTGCTCAAGCAAGGCCTTGCCAAGGCGCAGGACATACCCGTTTTGTCCGACCTCAGCGATTCTCACCGTATAAGGAAGACCATTGATCTTCGCTTGAAAGGCTTCCCCTTCGGCGAGATTGCGTCCGCCATCCATCTGCAGAATGCCCCGATTACCGACGACGAGGCAGCCGATGGGATGAAACCGCTTCGCAATCATGCGCAAAGCCGCCGAATCCGAAAGCCGCGAAGGACGGTCAGCCGCGGTTTGCTGCTCCTTTTGACCGGGCGTTTCCTCCTCAGCCGCGACTTCCTGAGGGGGTTCAACTTCTTGGCCGAGGACAAAGGGAGAGCTAATTTCCGGATAGGAGGATAGCGGTTCATTTACGACGGAGAGAACCTGCTCCATTGAGTTCAACAATTCACGCCGATCCTCGGGCTTCTGCAGGACCTGACCAGAGAGGCAAACCGGAATAAGGGTCAGAAAGGCGGCGCCCAGGAGGCGAAGTTTATTTGTTTGGCGTGGCAAGAACATGACAATTAAAACGAACAACCAGCTCCTGTGACCTCGCGGAATCCCCGGCCTTTGCCAGTCGCACGTCATCAATCCGCACGATGGGATCCGCATGATTCAAAGCGGTGAGAAATTCAAGTAATTCGGCAAAATTGCCCTCGGCGACCATCGCATAGGGCAGAACCGAGAAATTCGAGAGCCCCTTGCGCCCGATTTCCAAGTCTTCTCCATCACCAGGCTTTCCCTGTGTAAACTGCCGCAGCTTAACATTGTTCTCTTCTTCCAGTTGATAAAAGAATTCGAAGTTTTCCGCTACTTCATCCACTTCGAAGAGCCGCTCGCGCAACCGTTCCAGCTGTTGATCCAGGCGAGCGACCTCTTCCTCAAGTTCCCTGGAACGATCCAGATTAACCTGCATCTGGCTCCATTTTCGCTCCAGTTCCTGCAGTTCCTGCTTCCGTTCCTCGACTTTTGATCCGCGTATCATCAAGAGTGTAGAAGACAAAAGGATGAGGATACCGCAAACAAAGAGGATGGGAAAGGTTTTGAGAATTTTACCGATTGCTGACAAGTTCATAAGCCGCTTTCCCCGGTTACGTCCAGGCGGACCTGCAACGAGAAATTGAATACATTCAGTTCAGTATCCCGGTTGAACCGGGACAGGTCATTCTCGACGACTCTGCCTTGCAAGGAAGGGAGGGCTTCCATTCGACCCTGGAGAAGATTCAGGACCCGCGATGGACTGGATTCCCCGAACTCGATGACGCGGCCGTCAAGTTCTATGAGGAATGGTGGATAATCATCATTATTTCCGCCCTCCTCCGACACAAAACGCAGACTGATAGCGTCGAGAACCACCCCTTCCGGAAGGGATTCCGCCAGATTCCGTAGAAAATCCGGCACCGGAAGCGGCTCCCAGTCAAAGCGGACGGCCTCCCTGGCGACATTCCGCGAGCGAAGGAACTGCTGATTGAGACGGAGAAGGGATTGGTTGTCTTGCCGGTTCTCCGCCACTTGTCCCCGCAGGTAAACTAATTCCTCGGTAATGTTGCGGAGATTATATTCCCGGTAGGCGTAAACAGCGAGCAGGCTGACGGCAACGGCGATGGCGATGAAATTGAGAAGGAAGCCGGTCCGTACCGGCTTTGTGTCCGGCAAACGGTTACTGTCCCGGAAATCCGGCCGCCAAGGGGCGTGCTCGTCAGTTTTCTTTTTGCGTTTCAACTGCATCACTCTTCCCGCTGAAGGAACCAAAAAGACCGGCGAGCCCGAAACGCGCGGCGGAAAAGTCCGCGAGGGAAAGCTCCCCCCCGATGGAAACGCCCATTTTCCCAAGCCAGTCTTCCCATTGAATATCCAGAAGAGACATTTCCATCTCGGCGGCGACAACTTCCGCGATCCAATGCAGGCTCCCTGGAAGAAGAGTCATATAGACATAAGGAATGGTCTGCCCAGTCTGCACTTCATAAAATCCGGATGAGGCATGCAACTCTTTCAGAATGCGACGAAGCAGTTTCACACCGAGTTCCCGGAAATCAAAGGTATCGGAAAAAAAGAGACCTCGCGCCGATTCCTCATCCTGCAGCCCGAGTTCCTTTTGAATAATCGGAAGGACCGAATTGAAACCGAAGTTCACCGGCCGGCAAAGATCGACCCGGTCCTTCGAAAGAATAAAAAGATGGGAGCTGTTCCGGGTCATTTCAATGAGCAGAACAGGTTCGTTGATTTCCTGGGATCGAAGATAGTTCTTCATCGCCCCCAAGCTGGAAAGAGTACTGAGCTGGAGGCTGAGGGGAAATATTCCGCATTCGACCAGATTGTCCTGGAAGGCCTCGAACTCGCGAATGTCCGCTCCGCAGACGACGAGTTCTTTCTGGGTCACGAGCGGCCGCGAGGGATCAAACCCCATTCCGGTGGAGGCACTCACAGCGGAGGCCCGAACCGTCTTAGGATTGATCCGGTACTGACTTTCAAGAAGATCGAGAAAATACTGGTTTTCCTTCGCTTTGCCAAGGGACTCGATCGTGTGCAGGCGAAAAAAACGGCTTTCCGGAACAATGCCGCAGTGAGAGCGCAGGTAGCGATTTTTCGCAGGCCCGTTCACTTCCTCAATCATTTCACGCAGTTTCTCGGGCTCCTGGCGGGACACCTCGGTAATCGACTCGACCGTAAAAGGAGGCGCCGTAGAGGAGACTGCTGCAACCTGGTAAGAAAACCCGTTTACTTCAACAAAGAGCCCTTTGCACTTTTTCGAAATCATATTGGAGCACCGAAACTACACCTTTCCCCAGCTTCAGAAAAAGCCGGTAGTGTTTCTTTGGGATACATTTGATGCTTTTGAAGACAAGGGAAAAAGGCCAGAGACGAGGCTGAAGATAAAGGAATTTTGTATTCACTCTTTTCTTACAAACAGGAGGGGAAAGGGAAGAACCGGAGTACCTTGTTTCTTTGTAAGACCTGTCTTCTGGGGTGTACAACTCAGAGAAAGCAACGACGCATAGAGACGCCATACAACGACAACCTGATAAACAAAAAGAAAAAGGCCGCTCGGGAATACCCGGAGCGGCCTTTTTGGAAAAAATGGAAAAGTAAGGGGTCAACCCCACGAACGCTTTTTATGACGGTTGGCGCGGGAGCGCTTTTTCCGCTTGTGTTGTGAAATTTTGCGACGACGTGTTTTTCTGAGATTTCCCATAGGACGGAATAATAAGGCTATATATCGTTCCATTCTGCGACCCCATGTAAAGCATTTTCTGGGAAAATCCTCAACTTGGCGAACCATGGCGCTCGAGCTGACGGCACATTCCCTCCCACTTCGGGTCGGAAGCGGCGAAGATCTCGCCCCCGTCCGGCAGACGGAGAACGCGCAGGCGATAGGCCGGTCCGGGATACAAGGGAGTCTCCTTATGATCGGACTTGGGACGGTACCCTTTTTTAAAGCTGGACAGGTAGAGCGCAGGCAAGCCGCCGTAGCGGCTGTCTCCAACCACAGGCAATCCGCTTTCAGCTGCATGGAGCAAAAGCTGATGGCGTCGCGGCAGTGTGGCTTCCGCGGACCAGAATTGGTAGGAACCGAGAAAAGGCCCCGCGAAGAAGGTGGTGGCACACTGTTTTCCGATCCGGTGCGAAACGACCATGCGCTTTTCCTCCTTATGGCGGGCAAGGGGCAGGTCGCATTCCGCCTTTCCCGCAAAAGGCGAACTCCGGCTAAGTCCTTGAAACCCGAATACGAAGCGATGCGACCCGAATTCATTCCGGAGTTGGTCGGCCACCTGTTTGGATCGGGCGAACAAGACAGGGCCCGCACATTCGGGATCGAGGTCGTAGAGGGCCCAAAGCCCCTCGGACCCGATCCCGCGCCGGCTCAATTCCGCTTTTCCGCGTGCGGCTTCATGGCGGATCGCTTCCACGAGCACAGGAGTGCGCGGATACCAGTTGTCGGATGTGACGAGAACATGGCGCGGTTTTTGAAGCGCAATCAGTTCGCCATCATCATGAAGTATTCTTAGCCGCTGGGGTTCCATTCCAAGCAACGGCGGCGCGAATCCAAAAAATTCCGGGTTTTCTTTATGCGCGGGCATGAGCTGTATGGAGACACAAAAAGCCCTCCGAGAAGCAAACGGAGGGCCTATCGTAGTCCCGCGGGTTGAAACCGCGGGTTAATGGCGCCGCTTTGATTGCAGCGCGTTGTTGGCCATTTTTGCTTTTTCGCGGTCGGCCTTGTTGGCATGGACAACACCGGACTTGACCGCTTTGTCGAGAGCGGAAGCGTAGGCGCTCTTGTCCTCGGCGGGGGCCTCGCCAATCGCTTTCTTCCGGAGAGTGCGAAGGCGACTTTTGACGGCACGATTTGCCACTGTGCGGCGATGAATCCGGCGGACGTCTTTCTGGGATGATTTGAGATTGGCCATGATTTGTGAAAACGTAAAAAAGTAGATTGTGCGACTAGGGTGTCAAGAGAAAGTACCGATCCTGCTGCGTTCGGTAAAAGCGCCGAGATCGCGCAAGTTCCAGCGGCCCCTTCCCGCCGCCCTGCGCAGAAGTCGGATCCAGACCTGCGCGGTCAGAAAGGCATCGCCGAGGGCGGTATGGCGATCGTGCGGAGTGAGCCCGAAATAACGGCAAAAGGCATCCAGAGAGCCTTCCTGAACCGGACCGGTCCCGTGGCACCCGGCTTCGCGCAGGGCTTCGTGGGCTTCAAAGGTGTCGATGACGACATTGTGCAGACGGAGCCCGTGCCAACGTTTGGTAGCCTGACTGAGCAAGGCGAGGTCGTGCCGGATGTGGTGGCCGACCAACACGGCGTCCTGCAGCCATGCGAGAAAGCGGGCCATGGCTTCCGGTTCGGCGATCCCCTCCCCGGCCGCGGTTTCCCGGGTAATGCCGTGAAGCATGACGGCGGAGGTGTTGTAGGCGATCGGAAGAATAATTGCGAACTGGTCATCAAGCTCGATCGCACCGTTGCGAACCCCGATCCCCCCGATACTGACGAGCCGATCTTTCCGCGGATCAAATCCGGTACTTTCCGAATCAACGACGGCGAAGCGAAGGTTTTCCCAGTTGAGGTCAAGGGAAAGCGCCCGTTTCCCAAGCTCCCGGTAGGCGTGAACGGAATCGGCGGTCCTTTTCATTTTGGCCATGGGACATTAAACTTCCGTGCCGTTGTTTCCAGAAGGCGCAGAATGGTGCGGAAGGAGGTGACGAGAAGGGCGCGGATTTCCGGATTCAGGTCGTTGGGCCGAATCACCGAACCGTCCGTTCCCCGTCGCAATCCCTGCGAAACGCGCGCGAAGTGGACGGTGAGAAAGGCGCGGCTGCATTCTTCCAGCAGCTCCGCCCGTTCCTGGTTGTTCCCGGCATCTTCCGCAGCCCGAAGAAAGCGCTCGTGCGTGGAAGCAAAGGAAAGGACGCCGCTTTCGAGGGCAAGCACCCGGGCCACATCGACGAGGGGCAGTAGCGCGTGATGCTTGATGGCGAGCTCCTCTTTGCGCATTCCGTCGCCTTCCACGACATATCCCCGGAAAAGCGTCCGTGGAGGCTGGTTCAGGAGCGAATCCCGCGCCATGTGACCGAGGAAAGCGGAGTGGCCCTTCAGCGCAGATTCGATTTCCCGGCGCAGGGACACGGCCAGCCCGGCCTCCTGCTCGCTGGCGGAGGTGAAATCAAAAGCGTCGCGGGCACTGTAAACATGCGAGCCTGCGGGATCCGCGATCATCCGGCGAAATCGCTCCTTCATGGCGGACAGGGGCAAGCACCACCCGGGTTCGTAGGCAAGAACATGCTGGGGACTCTCGCGAAAGCCGCATTGTCGGACCCCCTCACTGACGCGCCATGCGAGTTCATGGAAGTAGTGCCGGGCCCGCTCCGCTTCCCCTGCGGGGGGATCTTCATAGACAAGAGCGTGGTAGACCGCCGAGCGGATCAGCAACTCATCGCGTCCTCCGCTGCCCATCAGCAACCAGCAGAAGGAAACGGGAGGCCGCCCATATCCCTCCGCTTCCAGGTCCTTTTCCATTAGTTCGACCACGCGCCAGCTCAGCCGACGATTCAGCGCGCCGGTCAACTTCATTAGCCAAGGAAGGCCTTCCCGCTCGTGCAGGAATTCGAGGAGAAGGACTTCCATGCGGTCCCGTAAACGCCGGAGACTCGCGGTGTCGGGGGCAGAAGCGATGGCCTCTCCGATCACGGTCGGGAAACGACCGTATTGGAGGAAAAGATTCCTTTCGGAAACACAGCCGATCACCCTGCTCCCCAGCGTTCCGTCCTCCGTAATGACGAGGAAATGCTTTCCGTGCCGGGTCATCTGCAACAGCAACGCCGCCGTGTCCGCCTCCGCGGAAACGGCGACAAGGTCTGTGAACATGATTTCCCGAACCGGCACTTTGGGATGCAATGCGCCGTCCCCGAGACGGTCGCGCAGGTCGGCGTCGGTGACTTTCCCGATCGCCCGCCCGCGGGAATCCGTCACCACAATGATATCGACCCGCTTCGAACGCAGAGCCCGCGCCACTTCCCCGACCGGACGATCGCCCATGACAGTGACGAGGTGCTGCCGCGCCGCTTCCTGAGGTGCCCGCACTTCCCAGAGACCTCCCTTGCGCAGGGTCACAGGCTGATTGGGCCCTCCCTCGAGGAGCTGGCGTTCGGAGGCCTCGTCCTCTCCTTTTCGCCATTGATAAGCCGCCCCGAGACTGAAGGTGGCCGCGAGGAACCGCCGTGCCTCCGGTACCATGGCGGTCGCCTCGGCAAACTCCTCGCGGGGCAAAGCGTACAGCATCGTCTCCGTTTCCGTCCGGCAGGTGTGCTGGTAAGGCTCGCTGGAACGAATTCCCTGCAAACCGAGGATATCTCCGGGACCGCGCAGGTCGATGAGCTTCTCCCCACCCGGCTCTTCCTCAATGACCCGGACGTTTCCCTGCTGGATGATGTGCAGCCATTGGTTGCGCGGCTGGCCCTGGGAAAAAATGATTTCGCCATCCTCGTGAAACGTAACCCTTCCCTTGCCCGCCATTTCCCGAAGAACGTCGGTCTCCAGAAATTGGAAAGGCGGATACTGTTTCAGAAAATCGGCGATACGGACGGAAATCGAGGAAGCTTTCATGAGGGCTGCCCCACCCATGGGGGAGATCCGGAGCGGCGACAAGCCGGAACCACGCACCCCGGCCGCTTCAGAACGCCGTACCCATGCGGTCGCCGAAATGTGCGTACAATTCCACCCCTTCGGCCGTGCAACGGCGAAGGTCTTCCGCAAGCTCGACCTTTCCGGGCTCGAAAAGAGTGATCACCGCCGAACCACCAAAAGCAAAGGCCCCGATGCGGTCCCCCTTGGCCACCGTTTCACCCTTTTCCCGTTGTACCAGTTCGATCGAGCCAACGTTGGTGGCTCCCACCGGCATCTGCACCACCCGACCGAAAAGGGGACTTT
>CAYFRH010000020.1:0-22994 GCA_964345345.1 uncultured Puniceicoccaceae bacterium
ACGCTTTTTAGGCGGCCAGTTCCGTCCAGACGGGATGGTCCTGCTGGACGGAGAACTGGACGGTAGAACCTTCCCGAATCTGGCCACTGATGATGCCCCGGGCCAGCGCGTTCTCCACTTCACGCTGAAGAAGGCGGCGCAGGGGGCGTGCCCCGAAGACGGGATCGTATCCTTTTTCCGCGAACCAGCGAAGGGCGTCATCGTCGAGAACCACCTCAATCTTGCGGTCCTTGAGCCGGTCGTTGAGGTCCCGCAACAGCAAGTTCACGATCCGCGTAATGTTGTCCATCGTCAGCGGCTTGAAGAGAATGGTGTCATCCAACCGATTCAGGAATTCGGGACGGAAGGCCTGGCGCAACTCCGCGAAGACCGATTCCCGCACTCCTTCGGGAATTTCGTCCCCGCTCACCCCGTCGAGGAGAAAGCGGCTGCCGATATTCGAGGTAAGGATCAGAATGGTGTTCTTAAAATCCACGGTGTGGCCGTGGCTGTCCGTAATGCGCCCGTCGTCCATGATCTGCAGAAGCGTATTGAAAACATCCGGGTGCGCCTTCTCGATCTCATCGAAGAGAATGACCGAGTACGGTTTGCGGCGCACGGACTCCGTCAGCTGACCGCCCTCGTCGTAGCCGACATAGCCGGGAGGGGCTCCGATCAGGCGCGAGACAGAGTGCTTCTCCATGTACTCGGACATGTCGAGGCGCACCATGTTGTCCTCGCTGTCGAAGAGGTTCTCGGCGAGGGTCCGGGCAAGTTCGGTCTTTCCCACCCCGGTTGGGCCAAGGAAGAGGAAGCTGCCGATAGGCCGGCGCGGATCCTTGATCCCGGCCCGCGAGCGCAGGATGGCCTCGCTGACGACGCGGACGCCCTCGTCCTGTCCAATGACCCGCTCGTGCAGAATATCCTCCATCTTGAGGAGTTTTTCCTTTTCCCCCTCGAGCAAGCGGACAACGGGAATGCCCGTCCAGCGGCTGACGATCTGGGCGATTTCCTCGTCCGTGACCTCTTCCTTAAAGAGCCGCGACCGCTTTTCCCGGGAGCGCTTCTGGGCCTCCTTGAGCTGGCGCTCCAGTTCCGGCAGCGTACCGTGGCGCAGTTGGGCCGCCTTGTTGAGGTCGTACTGCCGTTCGGCCGTTTCCATCTCCTGGCGGGCCTGCTCGATTTGTTCGCGAAGCCGCTGCGTGGCGGTCTGGACTTCCTTCTCCGCCTCCCATTCCGCCTTCAGGGAATCGGTTCGCTCGCGCAGATCAGCCAGTTCCGAACGCAGTTCCCCGAGGCGTTCCTTGGAGGCCTCATCCTTTTCTTTTTTCAGGGCCGCCTCCTCAATCTCCAGCTGCATGACGCGACGGGAGAGGTCATCGAGTTCCTGCGGCATGGAATCCATTTCCGTGCGCACCATGGCGCCTGCCTCATCGACAAGGTCAATGGCCTTGTCGGGCAGGAAACGGTCGGAAATGTAGCGATGGGAAAGCGTGGCCGCATGGACGAGGGCGTTATCGGTAATGCGCACGCCGTGGTGGAGTTCAAACCGCTCGCGAAGACCGCGGAGGATGGAAATGCTGTCCTCCAGCGTCGGCTGATCAACCTGAACGGGTTGGAAGCGCCGCTCAAGAGCGGCATCCTTTTCCACATGCTTGCGGTATTCGTCGAGGGTGGTCGCGCCGATACAGTGCAGTTCGCCGCGGGCGAGCATCGGCTTGAGCAGATTGCCGGCATCCATGGCTCCTTCGGCTTTTCCGGCCCCGACGATGGTGTGCATCTCGTCAATGAAGAGAAGGATGCGCCCCTCGGCTGACTTGATCTCCTGCAGTACCGCCTTCAGGCGTTCCTCGAACTCACCGCGGTACTTCGCTCCGGCAAGAAGCGAACCCATGTCGAGGGCAAAGACGGTCTTGTCCTTCAGGCCCTCCGGTACGTCCCCACGCAGAATACGCTGCGCAAGGCCCTCGACGATGGCCGTCTTCCCCACCCCGGGATCGCCAATGAGGACCGGATTGTTCTTTGTTTTGCGGGAAAGGATGCGGATGACCCGCCGGATTTCCTCCTCCCGCCCGATGACCGGGTCGAGTTTGCCTTCCCGGGCCATTTCGACGAGATCAATGCCGTACTTGTCGAGAGCTTCGTAGGTCGACTCCGGATTTTCGCTCGTTACTTTCTGGTTTCCGCGCAAGCTCCGAATAGCTTCGCGAACGCGCTCTTCCGTAATCTCAAAAGTCTCCCAGAAGCGCCGCAGTTCCGCGTTCCCCTCCGCCCGGACAAGGCCGAGGAGGAGGTGCTCCACCGAGACGTATTGGTCCTGCATCTCCTTTGCCGCTGCTTCTGCCGCAGTGAAGACCCGGTTCAGGCCCTCAGTGATATAGACTTTACCGGCCTCCGTCGCGCCGCTCACCGAAGGCAGCTTGTCCAGTTGCCGCTTCAGGGAAAGGTCCACCGCCGCCGGCGTGATGTCCATCCGCTTCAGCATGGCCGGCACTACGCCGCCTTCCTGCGTCAACAGCGCCGCCAGCAGATGCCAGCCATCGACTTGCTGGTGACCCCGGTCGCGCGCTTCCGTCTGCGCGGCCATGACCGCTTCGCGGGATTTTTCCGTATATTTTGTCGCATCAAATGTCATGCTTTTCTGTCTGCATAAACCCAGCCAGATAGAAAGATTTATAAGACGTTAATAAATAATGATTTAACGTATGAAGTAGCAGCCGAAATGAGACAAATCTCTACACTTCGTGATCAGGCGAAACAATATAGAGTCAAAATGGCATATTTGGAGTCATCCGTCTCACGGCGGGATGCTACGGAAAGGCTGCGTAGCATCCCGCCGTGAGGCGGATGAAGCTACGGTTTCCCGAACCGGACGGCCTTGTAGGGCTGATCCATAAGGGACTTGGAGGCCCAGCCGTTGATCTCGGGATGGAGCAGGTAGAGGTACTCCGACCAGCTGAGGGGGAGGATAGGCAGCTCGTCGAGGAGCAGGTCCTCGGCCTCGCGGAGAAGGCGATAGCGTTCAGCGAGTTCGTCCTGCCGGTCGGCTTTGGCAAGGAGGTCATCGTAGGAGGCATTGCCGAACCCGGTGCGGTTGTTTCCGTCTCCGGTGCGCATAATTTTCAGGAACGTGGCGGGATCGAGGTAGTCCCCGATCCACGACAGAAGAAAGACATCGAAATGCCCGTTATCCATATCGGAAATGAGCACCTGCCATTCCTTGTTGAGGATCCGGATTTCAATGCCCAGTTCGCGTCGCCACATTTCCTGGAGCACCTCGGCGAGGGTCCGGCTGGTATCGGAATTGGCGAGGATGAACTCAAGGACGGGAAAGCCCTCGCCATCGGGATAGCCGGCTTCGGCAAGAAGTTCCCTGGCTTTTCCGGGATCGAAGGGGAGGCGATCGGCGTTGGGGTAGTCGGAAATTCCCGGCGGGACAAAGCCGCCGGCGGGCTTCCCGTTTTTGGTCACCTCGCGGACAATAAGCGCGCGGTCGAGCGCGAGGGAAAGGGCCTTGCGGACGCGCCGGTCGCCGAGACCCTCATGGCGGGTATTCAAGCCGAGGTAGCCGGTGGCGAACATGGGATCCTGCCGGAAGGCGGGATGATTGTCCTCCCGGTACCGCTGGCGCAGATTGTAGGGAATGCCGTCGGTTTTGTGAAGCTGTCCGCTGCGGAACATACGGTTTTCCGTCTGCCGGTCCTGCACAGGGAAGAAATGGATGGCATTGAGGCCAACGTTCCCGGCATCCCAGTAGCGAGGATTTTTTTCCACGATGATGCGTTGGTTTGGTTTCCATTCCTTGAGGAGAAAAGGCCCGTTCCCGACGTGATTTTCCGGCAGGGTCCAACCGGTATCGCGACGAGTGAAGGCATCGAAGGTCTCGAGCGTATCGGGATGGACCGGGAACCAGGTGTAGTGCGTCAACATGAGCGGAAAATACGGCGTCGGCCCATCAAGGGTAACGACCAGGGTGTCCGGCTCCGGTGCCTTCACCCCCACCTCGGCAAAGTCCTCAAGGCGTCCTTCGTTGTAGGCGCGGGCATTCTCCACGCGGAAAAGCATGCTCACATAGGGCGCACCGAAGTCGGGATTAAGAATGCGCCGGAACGCGTAAAGAAACTGGGCGGCCGTGACCGGATCGCCATTGCTCCAGGTGGCCTCGCGAAGGTAAAACGTCCATTCGCTGGCGTCCCCATTCGCTTCCCAGCTATGGGCCATTCCGGGAGCAACCTTGTCACTGTCCGTGGGATGATCGGCGACGAGGCCTTCGAGAAGCGATTTGATGACGCGGTGCTCGGGCATACCGGTGACAACGTGGGGATCGAGGGAGCGCGGCTCCGCCCCGTTGTTGATGAGAAAGACCCCTTCCGCCATCGCCTCTTCGGCGGGGTCGGTACCGCCGCCGCAGCCCGCCAGGACAAGGGAAAGGAATCCGCCGGCAAGGACCGGGAGAAGAAGAGGAAGCTTAGCGAACGGGTTCATCATATCGGGTCAGGTTATTGGATTGAATGACGCGCCGGACCTTGCCGATGTAGATCCAGCCTTCCTGGGAATAGCGAACCAAGCCGTCGATCAGCACGGGCCCGGTCACCGGTTCCTTCGCGGCCCGCAAGCCCATGCGGAGATCGCGCATTTCCCTGTAAGCTTCGTTGGTGTTGAGGTTGCGTATGTAGTCCTCGAAGCAGGCGCGCGGGCTGGCATAAGCGGCCACCTCGTAAGTTCGCCCCGCCGGCCGCTGCCTCGGGACCATGCCGCACCCCGGCTCGTAACACCAGATTCCGAAAAGATTATTGCCCTCCCGGGCGAAGCGGCTGGTTCCCCACCCGCTTTCCAGGGCCGCCTGGGCAAGGGCCATGGACGGCGGAATAATGTCCACCCGTCGCAGAAGGCGCTCCATCCGCACCTCCGCCTCCTCCTCGCCGTCCGCCACCGGCAAACCGTACGCGGACTCCATCTTCGACAACCAGGTGAGATCCCGCCGGTTCAGGGGCACGGAACCGCTTCGCTCCCGCAGCGTTTGCAGCCGATGCCGCGCCGCCAGCACTTCCTCGTTGGCGGCTTTGCTGAAAGGTTCCAGAAAGGCAAAAAACGCGGCCTTGCGCTCGCGCACATCCTCGATCTTCCCAAAATCCGGCATCCGGGTGATGCCCGGGGGACCTTTTCGCAACAGGGAAACGAGGGCCACGATGAGGACGAGGACGGACAGCACCACCGCCAGCCATCGCAGTAGCCGGTTAAGAAAGCGGTTCGCCGCCTCCGCATTCAACTTCATCCAGCGCAGCATTATTCCGATTCGACCTTCTTCAAATGAAGGACTTTGCGGCCGTCCATCCAGTACTCAATGAACTTTGCTTCCGTCCGCAGCCAATCCGTCCAGGCATGGGCGCGCTTGTCCTGATTTGCAGGAGAAACCAGCTCCTTCTTCCCGTTTTCAAAATCGCGGTATCCCGCCCCTTGCCGGTTCGAAATGCGCAGAACCAGCTCCCGTTCCTTGTACTTCGGATTGAGGAGCAGCCAGATTTTGTCCTGCTTGTCCACCTTAACGCCGCGGATGACATCGGGGTTGATCTCAATGGCCTCGTAGGGACCGAAGCGCGGATTTTCCGCGAAGGTGCCAAGAGGTGTCACGAGCACCATGACCAGGACCCACCACGGGAGAGAAAAGCGAAACATGAGGCTCAGCGTGGATGTCCCCGCAGCCTTGTCAAAGCCTTGGCGCAGCAGTTCAGCGCTTCAGAGAAAATCACCGCGCATGACTCCGATGGCAAAAAACCAGCAGAAACCAAGAGCGGAAATGAGAAAGACAAAAAGGTTTCCCCAGTAGCCAATCATGGCCGCCGACTCTCCCTCCAGGCGTCCGCGCTTTCGGCGCAAATGCTTGCGTGCGTAAATGCCGGAAACCAAGCCAAAAAAGCCGAGGATCCCCGTCAATAAACTGAGCAGAACCACATCCAGACTGCGCAGGCCCGCCAAGACGAAGCCAACAGCAAAAAGAAAGCCGACCGAAATGATCGCCAGTTTTGATTGCGGTGCCCCGCTGGAACCATTTTGGCGTGATTTCCGCCTCTTACCCATGCCGCGACTGTGGGAAAACGCAGGTTTTTAGCAATTCCTTCCTTCGGAAAATCAGGCCTCCTGCTGAGGCCGTTTCGGGTGCGGCCAGTCTATGTGGAAAAACTTTCCCCGCGGATGGTCCAC
Organism: uncultured Puniceicoccaceae bacterium; assembly: GCA_964345345.1. Classification (GTDB taxonomy): domain Bacteria; phylum Verrucomicrobiota; class Verrucomicrobiia; order Opitutales; family Oceanipulchritudinaceae; genus Oceanipulchritudo. Next base: position 6,181 of record CAYFRH010000020.1, read on the forward strand.
GCGCTCGTAGGTGTGCGCACCAAAGTAATCGCGTTGCGCCTGCAATAGATTTTGCGGAAGACGCCCCGTGCGGTAGCCGTCGTAGTAACTGAGCGAGCTGGAGAAGGTGGGAATGCTGATGCCCGCTGTGGCGGCCACGCCGACCACTTCGCGCCAGTTTTCCTGCGCCTTGCGGATCGTCTCGTTAAAGTACGGGGCAAGAACGAGGTTCGCGAGGTCCGGTTCCTGATTAAAAGCCTCCGTGATTTTCTGCAGGAAAGCTGCCCGAATGATGCAACCCCCCCGCCAGATCTGGGCGATCTCTCCGAAGTTGAGCTTCCATGCGTATTCCTCCTGAGCATAGCGCATCAATTGAAAGCCCTGCGCATAGGAGCAGATTTTCGAACAAAAAAGGGCATCGTGAACCGCGCGGACAAAAGCATCCTTGTCCCCACTGTATTGATACGCGGGAGGACCGGAGAGAATCGTCTCCGCGTGCAAGCGTTCTTCCTTTACCGCGCTGATGCAGCGCGCAAAGACCGCTTCCGCGATCGTTGGCGCAGGCGTACCCATGTCGAGCGCGTTAATGCTGGTCCATTTGCCGGTGCCCTTCTGACCGGCTGTATCGAGAACGACGTCGACGAAAGGCTTATCCGTTTCCGGATCGGCCTGCTTGAGGATATCGGCTGTGATCTCGATCAGGAAGCTATCGAGCTGACCCTTGTTCCACTCTTCGAAAATGGCACCCATTTCGGGCGGGGTCAGGCCGAGGACCCCGCGGAGGAGGTCATAGGCCTCGCAGATCATCTGCATATCGCCATACTCAATCCCGTTGTGAACCATCTTCACGTAATGCCCGGCCCCGTTCTCCCCGATGTAAGCGGTGCAGGGTACACCGCCTTCCACCGGCTTGCCGGGCTCGCCGCTCAAAATCGGCTTGCCGCTTTCCGGATCCACCTTGGCCGCGATCGCCTGCCAGATCGGTTCCAGGTATTGCCATGCCTCCGGCGTGCCGCCCGGCATGAGGCTCGGACCAAACCGCGCGCCCTCCTCCCCGCCGGACACCCCGCTGCCGATGAAACGGAGGCCCTTTTCCGTCAGCTCCCGCTCCCGGCGGATGGTATCCGTCCACTTCGCGTTGCCGCCATCGATCACGATGTCCCCTTCTTCGAGAAGAGGAATCAAGCCTTCAATCACCTTATCGGTCGGGCCGCCCGCCTGCACCAGCACAATGATCTTCCGCGGCCGTTTCAGGGAACGGACAAAGCCTTCCAGGCTGGCTTCCCCGACAAGCCCTCCGGGCGTGTCCGGATATTTGCCGACAAAGGCCTCCATCTTGCTCGTCGTTCGGTTGTAGACCGAGATGCGGAACCCGTGATCCGCGATATTCAGGGCAAGGTTCTGCCCCATGACGGCAAGGCCGATCAATCCGATATCCGAAGTTGCTTCCGTTGGCATGCTATTTTTCCAAGTCGATCGAGCCCAACCTGTCAACGCAAAGGCCCAACACTTGTGGGCGCAATACCGGGGAAACCCCCATTTTCTTCCTGACAGGCAGGCATTGCCATATCCCCGGGAATGCACACAGTGCGACCTTTCCATGCTTCTGACACTGAAAGAAGTGGACCTTGCCTACGGTCCGAAAGTCCTTTTCCGACAAGCCTCCCTCTCCCTGCCACCGCAGGCCCGGGCCGGACTCGTCGGCCCCAATGGAAGCGGCAAAACCACCCTCCTGCGCATTCTCATGGGCGAAGGAGAGGCCGACCATGTCGTGTCCGAACGTCGCTCCGGGGTGCGGATCGGATACCTTCCGCAGGATGGCATCGTCCTGCCGGACCGCCCCCTCCTTGAGGAAGTCGAGGCGGCGGCCGGAGATATCCGGCAGGCCACGCGCCAACTCGGACGCGCCGAGGCCGACCTGCAACAACTGCATGTCGAAGACGAGGAATACGCCGAATGTCTTGACCGCCTAACCCACTACAGTCAGCGGCTCGAGGAACTGGAAGCGCACAAGCTGCGTCCGCGTGCGGAGGCCATTCTTTTCGGACTCGGCTTTGGGGAGAAAGACCTCCAGTCCCCCTGCCAGACCTTTTCCGGAGGCTGGCAAATGCGGATCGCCCTCGCGCGCCTCCTCCTCGACGAGCCGGACCTTCTCCTTTTCGACGAGCCGACCAACCACCTCGACCTTCCCTCCCTCCGCTGGCTGGAAGGCTTCCTGCAAAGCTATCCCGGCGCGCTCCTCGTCATTTCGCACGACCGCGCTTTTCTGGACAAACTCACGAGCACGATCCACTCACTCGAAAACGGGCGTATCGTCACCTACAACGGAAATTACAGCTCGTTCCTCGAACAACAGGCCGCCCGGCGTGAGCAGCTGGCAAGGGCGAAGGAAAACCAGGACAAGGCGATCGCCCGAACAGAACGGTTCATCGAGCGCTTCCGGTACAAGGCGACGAAAGCATCGCAGGTACAGAGCCGCATCAAGCAGCTGGAAAAAACGGAACGCATCGAACTGGAAGGGGAAGCCGCCACCGTTCATTTTCAATTCCCCCTTTCCCGCAAAGGCGGTCAACGGGTCGTGCAGATGGACAACGTCGACAAGACTTATGGGCCCACGCGGGTATTCAAGGAATTTTCCCTCGAACTGCAGCGCGGGGACCGCGTCGGTGTCGTGGGGCGCAACGGGGCCGGCAAATCCACCCTCGCCCGCCTCCTCGCCGGAGTGGAGACCCCGGACGCGGGAACCATCAATCCCGGCCACGAAATTGATATCGGCTACTTTGCCCAGGACCAGCGCGAAGCCTTTTCTCAACAGGACAGCGTCTACGCAGTCGCCCGCCGCGGAATGCGGGGCACCGAGACGCACATCCGCTCCGTTCTCGGGGCCTTTCTCTTCGGGGAGCATGACCTTGGCAAGCCGGTGGAAGTCCTTTCCGGTGGAGAAAAAAACCGTCTCGCCCTTGCCCGTCTGCTCCTGAGCCCGGCCAACTTTCTCGTCCTCGACGAGCCCACCAACCACCTTGATCACGCCAGCAAGGAAGTCCTGCAGGAAGCCCTCGACGCTTTCCCGGGAACCGTCTTTATCGTTTCGCATGACCGGCATTTCCTGAATCCGGTCGTCAATAAAGTCCTGGAGATCCGGCCCGGTAGCCACCGCTGGTTTCCCGGCAACCTTGACGATTACCTCTGGAAACTGCGTCAGGAGGAAGCGGCAGCGGGAGCACCGGCAGGCAGCGGAACCCACGCCAACGGGGGCGGCACCGCCTCAGCCGCGAATCCCCGCGAGCGACGCCGCCGCAAAGCCCAGGAAAAGGCGCGACAGGCTCCGCTCAAGAAACGGATGAATGAACTGGAGGGAACCATCGCCCGCCTGGAGAAGGCCGTCGCCGAACGCGAAACCGCCATGGCCGACAAGGCATGGTTCGAACGCGGGGAGACGACCGCCGCCGAGTTGCGGGAGTATGATCAGTGGAAAGAGGACCTGGCCGCCGCCATGAAGGAATGGGAATCCGTGGCCGCGGAATTGGAATAAGCGCGTCGGCTTCGCAAATAAGCTTCAGCCCTGGTTGACGCCGCGATAAAGGTTCATGACCCGCTGGCTCTGTTCCTGCCGGGCATAATCAAGGGTAAGCTTCGGGATCTTGTACTTCTCCGCATCGCCGGGCGTATTTTGGCAGTGGCGCAGGATGACCGAGTACAGGAACTTGAAAGCATCGCGCGGTTGATGCATCTGATCGAGAGCATCGACGAGGTCGCGGTGTTCCACGTCGTCCTCGAAGAGATCCTTCAGCTCCTCGATCTGCGTCCCCTCACCGCGCTGGCAATTGCGAAAGCGGGAAGTACACAGGTCGTACAGGGTGGCTCCGGTCCAGCGCAGAGGGTTGACGAGATTCTGCTTATCGAGGCGCGCCTGCCGCTGGAATTCGCTACTCTCCGTTTCAAGCAACTGACCGAGCTCGATCGGGAGCAGCATTTTGATGCCGACCCGTTCCTGCTGAAGGAACTTGTTGTTGAGCATGGGCCAGACCAGTTTTCGCATGCGCTGGGCATCGCTGTTGATCAGAACGGGCTCGTCAACCCGGTCGACCAGCACGACAACGCTCGTGTAGCCGAGGGGCTCAAGGACACGTAGGAGGCGCTGCGTCGCCTCGTATCGCTTGTCCTGGTCCTCCCGGTCGGGAATGAGGTAAAGAGTGCCCTGGTCTTCCGGAAGGTCCCAGAGAGCTTCCCGGAGCACCGAGGTCTCATGCTCCACAGAGCGAACCTCCCGGCGGATGCGGCGGGAACGGAAAAACGTCCGCCAACCCCGCACAAGCCAGCCGATTCCGAGGCCCACGAATCCGACCACGGCCGCGCCGCCAGCCAGTTGCCACTCCCAGGCAAGGCTTTCGCTGAAATAACGGACGCCGACGGCAACCAGCGTAGCAAGGCCGAAAGCGAGAACCAGCAGGCCGTGAACCGGGCGCGTTCCGAGGCGGCCGAGACGAAGAGTCTGCTTGAGTCGCTTCCAGCGATCGGCCCGCTGCCCATGACGGGGCTGATCATACAAAACCGCCAGGACGCCCAGATCCAACCGCTGCTCCCTGCTCAGGCGGCGCAAGGTCCTGCGGAGGCTTTTCTGCTCCTTGTCGCCCTTTTCCTCGACAATGAGGTCCACAAGCTGCGTGACCGCGAGACTAAGCAGGGCATCCTGATGATCCTGCAGACGGAGCGCCTCCAGACAATTTTCCGGTCCACGACCCCCCAAACGGTGAGCAAGGCGATCGAGAAACGGATTCAGGTCGTCATACCGGATGATCCAGACCTTCCCAGATCCATGGCTGTGGTTATGCGCCATCAAACGGCGCTCGATCAACAACCGCATGGCCGTCTTGCCGCTGCCCTTCTCTCCGAAAACGATGGAAGTACTCGGGTTGTCCGGAGAACCATAAATTTTCTGAAAATTCGGATGCGTGATGGCCGCCTCCATCGTACGGGCGTAGACGGCATCGTTGCGCGCCTCCTCTGCCTGGAAAGGGTTTTCCTGAAGATTCCAGTGATCGAAAAAGCGCTGCAGGTCCATAGGAGTTTCAAAAATTGACGGGCGAACCGCGGAAGATCAATCCCCCACCGGCTTCACTCCTTCTTGTCGCGGTCCGCGTCAAAATCGAAGTCAAAGTCAAAATCCTCTTCGGCCTCCGATTGATCCCCGGACCCGGATTCCTGCTCGTTATCCGCATCCAAGCCGGTTTCTGTATCGGTTTCGGCCACCGTTTCCGTTTCGGACTCCGTTTCACTTGCCTCTTCGCCTTCGAGCTCCGGCAATTTTCCGGCAAGGAAGCGTTGGCGGAGAAACTCCACTTCACTTTTGAGCTGGTCGGAAGCTGCGTCGAGGGCCTCCATGGCCTCGATGACACTGCGGCGATCCTCGTAACGCCGGCGGGCGGCATTGCCGGTTTCCTCCAGCTCCTGCGCCTTTTGTTCCAGCCGGTCGGCTGTCTGCCGGCGGAAAAAGTCGCGGTACCGCTGCAGAAGCTCGTCGACCTCTTTCATGACCAGACTATCAAAGCACTGCTCAATGTGGCGGTCCGCCGTTTCGTAGAGGGCGGACTTCCCTTCCTCGCCAAAGCGACGGCTTTTCGCGGCGGCAGGAATGGATTTGGCGGAAGGAACCTCCTCGCCGAAGAGATGACGCCGGACACGGTTGGGAGTGCGGAAAAGGAGATAATCAAAAAAGGTTTTCCGCACGGGAATCGTCTCCTGAACATTCTCCGGATCGGGCAGGGCCGGGGAGTTGGCGAAGGTCTTTTCCACTTCTTCGCGGAAATCGGGGTAGATGTCGTCAAACTGAAGGCCGACACCGTGCATGCGCCCGACCAGTTCGGTGCTCAGGCGAATACCGCCGTTCCGTCCACCACAAGCCCCGTCGATCAGTTCCCGGGCACGGGCCCGGGATTCCTTGCAGGCCTTTCGGATCAACGGCTGAATCCGGTTTTCAAGCAGATCGCGCAGGCTTTCCTCCGAAAAGGACCAGATATCGATCTCTCCGTGAACGGATTCCTTCAGCGAAGGGATGACCGATCCGGTATGTTCCTGAGCTTGCTGGCGAAGTTCGCGGGCCAGCTCGTCGAGCGGGCTCTCCCAGCTGTCCTCCTGGATCTGTTTGACTTCCCGTAGCTGGCGCTCGGAGCGCTCGGCCGTTTCCTTCAGCTCCTCGATTCCCTCCCGATACCCGGTCAACTTCGGCGAGGCGGTCTGTTCCTCTATTTCCCGAAGAATGGAATGCGTCTGCCGGAGGCTGTCCCCCATGAATTCAAGCAGGTAGTCGCTGCTGTTGAGGTAGTCGGTAAGGTCTTTGAGAAAGGCGGGAAAGCCGACTTTGGCCGCTCCCACGGAGGACATAATCGTGGCCTCGCCATCGGTCGGGGCGTCGAGAGAACGAACGGAACCCGACGCCGCCGAATCCACGTCTTCCTTTTCCTCTCCGCTTTGCTCCTCTTCTTCCGCAGAAGGGGCGGTTTCCTCTTTTCCGACATCCTCGCCGCCGGATTCCTCCTTCGAGGCCGTGGAATCCTCCTGCTGCAGACTTTGCCGGGCCGTGTCGAGAAGGTCGATCGCGTAGATCCGCAACTGGCCATTCTCGATCGCGGACCGGATTTGGGCACTGACCGTCAGATTTTCAAACGCCTCAATCACCTTTTCCGGCTGCTGCTGTTCAAGCGAGGGAACCAACTCTCCGTCCGGGCCAAGGTCCTGCTTTCGAGAGTCGATATTCACCACCAGAAAGACGCGCGAAAAGACATCCAGGAGGTCGGCGAATTCCTCGAAAACCCGTTCAAAGAAAAGATTGTCCGTTTTGACGACGAAAACCGCGCAGGCCGCCGTATCCCGAAAGTCCCGCGTCAGTTGCCCGTAATTGTATTTCATCTTGGCATACAGTCCGGGGGTATCGACGAGGATCGTTCCCGATTCCCGCAGGTAGGGAGCCGGCAGGGTAAAATCGATGCGGCGGATGGCCTCCTTGTATTCCTCGGCGGGATTGAAGGGTGCGCCCGTCTCGTCCGCCTCCCGGAGTTTCCGGGCCAGAACTTCGTGCGCGCTCTGGACGGATTCGTTTAGGGTTCGCGGGGAGGAATAGAGGGTCTCCTCTCCGTTGAAGTTTGTCGTTGCGAATCGCCGCTCTTCCCCTTCGTGAACGTAAACAAGACAAGGGTACGCCGGAAGGCTCGAGACCTCGCTCACGTAGGAACCGCTAATTGCGTTCATGAGCGTCGACTTGCCGCTCTTCAGAGGCCCGAAGATAACAAGATAAGCGTGTTGTTGCCGGGCTTTATCCTGCAGAATTTTCAGCCGGTGGCGATTGTCCAACAGCGCATTTAAGACCGGCTGAATCTCCTCGCCGTCCTCAAGCCGGCGAAGGATCCGCAACCCATTATCGAGGCTTTCCGCAAAAGGTTGGAGGGTCGTGGAAAATTGGTGACAGAACTCTCGGAGTTCTACGCGGAGCGGTTCGAGATTAGTCATGAGCAATAGCTAATTTTGGAGGTTTGCGGTCGGTATTCGATAGCTGAGACGGGCCGACATATGGAAGCGTTCGTAGTTTAGTCAAAACAACCGCCATTGGTGCAACAATAGATTTGCCCCTTTCCGGAGCAAGTTCCGGACCGGATTTACTTTCTACACCTTTGTGAAGCATCCAGAGTCGTTTTTTTCTTTTCCCCACTTCCCTGTCGGAGTAGACTTCACAACATGACAACGGGAGGAACAAAGGACGCATTTCAACGCTGCAAAGCCGTAATCGATAGTAATTTCATCGAGGATGGAGATCGACCGCGGAAGACAACGCCCACCCCGGCGATAACCCTCTCGCGCCTGCCTTGCAGCGGAAGCCACGAAATCGCGAAGGCGCTTTTGCCCCAGTTGGAAGCTGATCCTCTTCTTGGAGGCACTCCCTGGGCATTATTCGACCGCGAACTGGTTCACAGAACGCTCGAGGACCATCATCTGCCCAAACGGTTGGCCCGCTATATGCCTGAGGACAAGGACCATGAGGTTTCGGGGTTGATCAACGAGATCCTCGGTTTGCATCCCTCCCTGTGGGAACTGTTCCACCACACCTGCGACACGATCGTGAAACTGGCCCGGATGGGCAATGTCATCCTGATCGGGCGGGGAGCCCATGTCCTTGCCCGCGGCATGCCGTGGGTCCTGCGGGTTCGCGTAGTCGCACCTTTTGAGTACCGCCTCCAGCGCGCCATGACAGAGACCGGCTTGCCCCATGGGCGGGCCTATCGCCGCCTTCGGCAGGATGATCAAGCGCGGGCCGCCTACATCCGTTCCCACTTTAACGAATCGGTGGATGACCCCTTCGCTTACGACCTGACTTTAAACACAGCCAACTGGTCGTCCGAAGCCAGTGCCGGGATTCTGCACGAGGCCTTGCGGGCCAGTCATCAGCGGGGTCTTCCGCAGACTTGAAGAAGGTCCTCACATCGCCTTCATTAAATGGATGGCTGCAATCCCCCCTCCCGAAACCGTCGATCTCATCGGCACCGAAGTGGCGATCCGCTGGCAGGATGGGCGCGAGGACTACTTTCCCATGGACCGGCTCCGGGCTTTATCCCCGAGTGCGGACAATATGGGGGAGCCGGACCTGTTCGGCCGGATCCACGGAGCGGATCCGCGGACCGAATTTCCGGGCGTTACCGTGACCAGACATGAAATGATCGGGCGGTACGCCATCCGTTTCGTCTTCAGCGACGGACACCAGACGGGCCTCTTTTCCTATCGCTACCTGCGGGAAATCGGCGATGCCCTCCGGGAGGCGGAAAGCTGATCAACTCGCCTTAAAAATCCGTCGCTCGCTGAGAAAAGCTTCCGGATCGGAGGCAAAATGGCCGGGAACGATCTCCTGCAACTCCACCCGTTTACGCTCCGCCGCGCCTTTCTTAAAGAGCGGGGAAGGGGGATCTCCCTCCAGAACGAGGCGCTGGCGGCCTTTTTCAAGGCGAGGATCCGGAATGGGAATGGCGCTGATGAGGGCTTTTGTGTAAGGATGATACGGATGCTCCATAATCTCGGTGGCCTCGCCGACCTCGACGAGTCGGCCGAGATACATGACGGCGATTCGGTCGGAAATGTATTTTACGACCGAGAGATCGTGGGAGATAAAAATCATGGTCAGGCCCATCTCCGCCGTGAGGCGCTGGAGGAGATTGAGGATCTGGGACTGGATGGACACATCGAGAGCGGAAACGGGCTCGTCGGCGATAATGAGTTTCGGTTCCGGGGCAAGGGCCCGGGCTACCGCGATGCGCTGGCGCTGGCCGCCGGAAAATTCGTGCGGATACTTCCTCATCTGGGCCGGATTGAGCCCGACGGTCCGCATTAATACCGCCACCGACTGGGCAAGCTCCCGCCGCCGTTTGCCCGGATGGCGGGTCCCGATTGCCTCCGACAAGGTATCAAATACGGTCATGCGGGGATTCAGGGAGGCATAGGGATCCTGGAAAATCATCTGAAAATTGAGGCGTTGCGATCGCATCTCGGCGGGAGAAACGCGGCTCAACTCGCGGCCCTCGAGCCGGATGGAGCCATAGGTCGGCGGCTGCAGCTGCATAATAGTACGGCTGAGGGTGGTTTTACCACAGCCGGATTCGCCGACGAGTCCGAGAATTTCCCCCTGCCGCATGGAGAGGCTGATTCCGTCCACCGCGCGCACCTGCCCAACCGTTTTTTTACGGATGAATCCGCGAATGACGGGGAACCAGGTCCGCACGTTTTCCAATACCAGAAAGTCCTCTTTCATTGGTCGAGTACCTCCTCGAGCGGGGGTAGCTCCACGTCGGATTCCCGCACAAAGTGGGTTTCCGAGACTTGGCGGAAGGGCGGTTCGCGGTCCATCCACTTTCCGCCGCTGCGAATCCCCTCGCGCAGCGCGAAGGCGTCGCCGGGGATGGGCCGGGAGAGGTCGGGAGGCAGGCCCGGGATGGTGTAGAGCGGCTGCCCCTTGCTGCCGAGGGAGGGAATGCTGCGCTGCAGCGCGATGGTGTAAGGGTGCTCGGCCTCGTGAAAAATTTCATCGGCGGTGCCTGTTTCCACCACTTTGCCGGCATACATGACGTTGATGCGGTCACACATGCCCGCGACGACGCCAAGGTCGTGCGTGATCAGGATGACGGCGCTGTTGTTGACCCGCTGGCGCTCCTTAATCAGCTCAAGGATCTGAGCCTGTACGGTAACGTCGAGGGCGGTCGTGGGCTCGTCCGCAATGAGAATATCCGGATGCGTAACCATGGCCATGGCAATCATGACGCGCTGGCGCATCCCCCCGGAAAACTCGTGCGGATAAAAGTGCACCCGCGTCGACGCTTCCTGAATACCGACTTCCTCAAGAGCCTGAATCGAGCGCGAAAGAGCCTCCTTGCGCCCGATCCGCTCGTGCATGCGCAACGCCTCGTTCAACTGCGTGGAAACCCGCAGGTAGGGGTTGAGGGAGGTCATCGGATCCTGAAAAATCATGGAGATGCGCCTGCCGCGGAACGCGCGCAGCTGTTTTTCCGGACATTGGAGGAGGTCGGTGGACCCATCGAAGAAAGCGGTTCCGTGCTCGATACGTCCGGGCGGTTGCGGAACCAGGCCCATGAGGGAGTAACAGCTCACGGACTTTCCGGAACCGGATTCCCCGACGATCCCGAGGGTTTCCCCGCGCCGGACAAAGAAGGAGACTCCGTCGACCGCGCGCACCACCCCATTGCGGGTGTAGAACTTGGTCGTCAGATCCTGGACATCAAGCAGAGGTGCGCTCATGGATCAGTCCTTACTGGATTTGGGGTCGAGGGCGTCCCGCAGCCCGTCGCCTAAAAAATTGAGAGAGAACAGCGTCAGGGAAAAGAACAGGGCCGGAATGACGAGCAGGTGCGGATAGAGTTGCAGGTTGTCCGCTCCGAGCTTGATGAGGCTCCCCCACGACGGCATGGGCGGCTGCACCCCGAGACCGAGAAAGCTGAGAAAGCTTTCCAGCAGCATCACCGCCGGAACCGTCAGCGTCGCGTACACCACCACCACGCCAAGGACGTTCGGGATGATGTGGCGCAGGATGATCCGCCGCGTCGTGTACCCCAGGGAAACGGCAGCCTCCACGAATTCCTGTTGTTTCAAGCTCAGAACCTGACCGCGCACGATCCGGGCCATCGTCAACCATTCCACCGCCCCGATGACGACGAAAAGCAGGACAATACTGCGCTCGAATATCGTCATAAGCAGTATGACGAAGATCGTAAACGGCAGCGCATAAAGAACATCCACGAACCGCATCATCGCCGCATCCACCTTCCCGCCCACGTAGGCGGCGGTCGCCCCGTAGGTAACCCCGATGAGGAGGGAGACCGTCGTCGCGATGATCCCCACCCCGAGGGAAACGCGCCCCCCCACCATCACTCGGGTCAACTGGTCGCGCCCGAGGTCATCGGTCCCGAGGGGATGGGCGAGGCTGCTCGTGACAAGTGTATTCTCAAGGTCGTTCGTGCGGTAATCGTAGGGAGTCAGCAGCGGCCCGAGGAAGCAGAAAACCACCATAAAGAGGAGAATCCACGAGGAATACAGCGCCATGCGGTTCTTCCGCAGGCGCAACCAGGCATCCTGCCAGAGGGAGGTGCCGGACTCGATCTGGTCGAGATCGAGGGACGGTTCCGGTAGGCGGTCGGCGTTGGGGCTGAGATTCTTTACCATGGCGGTTGTTCAGGAGTCCTCGAAGCGCAGCCGTGGATTCAGAATGACCTGGGCAATGTCGACGAGAAGATTAGCCACCGTGATCAGGGTTGCGTACAAAATGACCGTTCCGAGAACGAGAGTGTAATCGCGGTCGAAAGCGGAGCTGACGAACTCCCGTCCCATCCCGGGAATCTGAAAGATCGTCTCCACAACGAAACTGCCCGAAATGATGCCCGCCAGGGCCGGCCCGAGAAAGGAAAGCACCGGCAGCAACCCGCCCTTCAGAGTATGAAAAACAACGATCCGCGGAAAAGGCACGCCCTTGGCCTTGGCCGTCCGGATAAAATCCTGCGAGAGGATCTCCAGCATGCCGCCGCGCGTGATGCGGGCAATGACGGCGGCATAGACAAAGCCGATGGTCAGGGCTGGCAACACGCGGTCCGCCGGCGTAAACCAGCCCGATACATTGAACCATCCCAGCCAGACGCCAAAAATGAGGGCAAGGATCGGGCCGAGGACAAAGGTGGGCAGGCAAATCCCGATCATCGCGAGTGACATCGGAACGTAGTCCGCGAGGGTATTGCGGTACAGAGCCGCGCAGATTCCCACCGGAAGTCCGATTCCAAGCGAAATCAGCAAGGCCCATCCTCCAAGTTCGAGACTGACCGGAAACGTCGCGGCCAGAATGCGGTTTACCGAGCGCGTTTCGGTAAAGGAAGGGCCGAGATCTCCCTGCACGAGCCCGCCAAGGTAATTGAAATACTGTACGGCGAGGGGGTCGTTCAGCCCGTAGTGGTCCATCAGACGCTCTTTGATATGCTCCGGCATTTTGCGCTCCGCACTGAACGGATCCCCGGGCGCAAAGCGGACCATGAAAAAAGTCACCGTGATAATGACAAAGAGGACGAGGACCGACTGCGTGATGCGCCTTGCGATGAATGAAAACATGGGTTGCCGCTATTCGGCGAAGTAAAGGTATTTGTAAGGACGGTTGTCCAATCGTTTCGGATTCCAGTTCCGCAGACGGGGATCCTTGAGGTAGATCCGCGTGTACCAGTAAATCGGCACGACGGGCAATTCCTCCAGAAGGAGCGCTTCCGCCTCCCGCAGATGCGCAAAATGCTCCGCCTCGCTACCCGAACGGAACGCCTGCGTGATCAACTCGTCGTAGCGCCGATTCGACCAGCCGGTATCGTTGTTCCCGTTCCCGGTAGTGAACATATCGAGGAAAGTGATCGGATCCATGTAGTCCCCGATCCAGCCGGAACGGGAAACGTCGTAGTCGAGGTGGGATTGCGCGTCGAGGTACACCTTCCATTCCTTGTTTTCCAACTGCATGTTGACCCCGAGAACCTCGTTCCACATCGCAACAAGGGACTCCGCGATCTTGCGGTGGCCCTCCGATGTATTGAAAAGCAGATACAATTCGGGGAATCCCTCTCCGCCGGGGAAGCCGGCTTCCGCCAACAGTTCGCGCGCCTGTTCCGGGTCGTACCGAAGCGGGCGCGGGGGATCGTACCCGGAGAAACCCGGCGGAACGTAGCCCAGCGCCGGTTTCTGTTCCCCGAGCGCCACCTTTTCGACTACGGCCTCGCGGTCGATAGCGAGGGCGAGGGCGCGTCGCACGCGCGGATCGTCCAGCGGTTCGCGCGTCACATTGAGCCGGTAGAAGTATGTTCCGAGATAATCATCGAGATTGATGATTCCGGGACGGCGCTCCCGCAGAGAGGGAATGTCATTCGTCGGCACGGTACTCGTGACATGCAGCAGGCCGGAATCAAACATCCGCTTTTCCGTGTTCGCGTCCACGACCGGGAAGAAATAAATCCCGTTGAGGCGCATGCGCTCCCGATCCCAGTACGTCGGGCTTTTCGCCACGCGGAGGTATTGGTTTGGCCGCCATTCGGAGAGGACAAAGGGCCCGTTGCCGACGAAATTCTCCGGAAAGGTCCAGTCACCACTCATGTCGAGCATACCGCCATGCGCCTCCACGGTCGGCGGATGGACCGGGTACCAGCTGTAGTGCTTGAGCATGCTTGGGAAATGGGGCGTCGGTCCGACGAGACGGAAGCGCAGGGTCCGCTCGTCGACCGCCTCCACACCGACTTCGGCAAAGTCCTCCAGGCGGCCGGCTTTGTAGGCCTCCGCATTTTTGAGGACATAGAGCATCTGACTGTATTCCCCGGGGAAGGACGGGTGCAGCATCCGCTGATAAGAATAGAGAAAATCCCCGGCGGAGACGGGATCGCCATTGCTCCAACGAGCCTCTTCGCGCAACCGGAATGTCCAGACGGTGTGGTTTCCGCTCGACGTCCACGATTCCGCGACACCCGGTTCGAGAAGATTGGCATCGGCGGGATGGTACGCGATCAGGCCTTCGATCAGGGCAGAAATGACCTTGTTTTCCGTCACTCCGGTGGCTCGCTGCGGATCGAGGGTCTTCGGCTCCGCTCCATTCCCGAGAAGCAGTAAACCGTTTTCCGCTCCTTCGGAAGCATCGGGGATCCCGGCCCCGCAACCCCACAGCAGAGGCAGAAGGGCGAAAAGAGCGAAAAGACCCCGCGGGCCGCTCCGGCTTCGTTGTTGCCGAACTGTCATAGCGGCACCTTTTTGATAATTCGGTTAAAAACGCAATTCCGTTTGAATCTCCCCCATCTGAAGTCGAGTCTATGCCTGATTTTCCTATGAATTCCCAACTCTCAGAACCACGCAGCTTCGACTTTCACATGCACACCCCTCTCTGCGGCCACGCCGTAGGGGAACCGGAGGAATACGTGCAAACGGCCGCCGCCCGCGGCATCGACCTGATTTGCTTCACCTGTCACGTCCCTATGGAGGCGGAGGGCTTCGGGCAGGACGGCACCCGCATGAGCAGGGAGGAACTCCCACTCTATCGGGACAAGATCGCCCACGCCGCTGAAATCGGGCGTGAGCAGGGCGTGGAGGTGCGCTGTGGCATCGAGGCGGAAATTTTTCCGGATGAAGCGGCACTGACGGAAATGGATGCCCTCCTTCGGGAGGAGCCCTTCGACTTCGTTCTTGGTTCCCTTCATCACATGCTTCCCCGCTTCCGTAGATGGCTCGAAGAGCATAACTGCCATGAGGACGAGGAGATTATTGCCGCTTACTTCCAAGCCCTTGCCGCAGCGGCGGCCAGCGGTCGCTACGACAGTCTCGCGCATCCGGATGTCATCCGGCTCTACGGCACCCTCCGGCATCCGTTTGACCCCGCCGCGAACGAGCATGTCATCAAGGAATCCCTCGACCGGATTGCCGCCACGGGAATCTGCCTGGAAATCAACACCAGCGGTCGCATCAAGGGCGATTACATCGCGCATCCAGATCCTCTCATCCTGCAATGGGCGGTGGACCGCGACATTCCCTTCACGATCGGGTCCGATTCCCATACGCCGGAACGAGTGGGGGATGGTTTTAGCGAAATCCTCGCCGAGGCACACGGACTAAGCCTGCCCGCTTTGCACTTCTTTCGGGAACGCAAGCGGCACCGCGTGCCCCTCTCCTCCCGCATGGCTGGTCTCGAACAGAGCTAAAGCACCTCCGCGACACGGGCGGCAAAAGCGCGGATATTCGCGGAATGAGCAGTGACAAGGGCGGGATACGCTTCGAATGTCCAGGATTGAGACTGCCGAAAGCGGTGCCACGAATTTTCCGCTTCCCCGTCTGCTCCGGCAAGCTGCCACCGGGCGGCGAGATGAGCATGACCGGCTGCTTCTCCTTCGAAACGTTCGACCTCAATTCGCAAAACCGGCGCCTCCGGAACCGCAGCTTTTCCCAAGCCCCAGCGCACCACGCGCAGGCTCGGGATCTCCGCTTCAAGGGCGGCGGCAAAAGCGGTGAAGAATTCATCCTCGGGCTCTTCCGCCCATTGATGCCAGGGTGCGTAGCGGATTTCATGTTCGCCGTGGCGAACGGCAAGCCCGGCCCGCCGCGCGTAGTCCGGAAAGGCAAGCAACTGGATCGCAATTTCCCGCTCTGGCTGTGCGAGTTCGCCTGTTTCTCCGGATCCGGAAAGTAGATAGTAACGGGTCGGATCCGCTTTCGGTTCCAATTGCAGGCAGGCCGGGAGGAGTGAAATCCCCGCCAGCAAAAGCGTAATTTTCAGCAGTCTGGTTTTCATGACATCAGGGGGTCGTGGCTTCCGGACGCGCCCTTCCGCGCAAAATGCTGGAAGGATTCCGTTCCAGCAACAAAGCCAGTTCCGAAAGCCGGCGGGCGAGAGCGGAAAGCTCCGCCAGGGTCCGCCGGAATTCCTGCCGCAGCGGAGAGGCCGGGTCCATTGCCGAATCCACCGATTGCAGGACCCCATTCAGGCTGGTGACCGTCTCCTCCAACTGCTGACCAAGATTTCCGGCCTGTTGCGACAAGGTAGCGATCTCGCCTTCGGCGGTCTCGCTGGCGGAACCGATTTTCCGCATGGTGGTACGGACGGCGGCGAGAGTATCCTCAAGTTCACCCGAGGTCATTAATGCTTTCGCACCCGCAAGAGTGTCCGCAAGGTGCTGCTGCAGGAGTTCCGTGTCGATGGGTTCAAGGCGCTTCCGCAGAAGCTGCAGGGACCGGAACAGTTCCCGGCCGATGCCCTCGTAGTTCAGGGCCGTCAGTTGCGCGAAAAGGTCGGTCGTTTCCGTTCCGAGGCGGGCCATAACCGAGGGAGTGGTCGGGATTTCCGGATAGGTCGGCGATACCTGCAGCATCCTGGCCGGTTCGTCTGAGCCCTCCGGCAGGTAATCCAGCTCAATGAAAAGTTGTCCCGTGATGAAGCTCTCCAGCTGTAGCTTTCCCCGCAATCCCTTGCCAATCTGCTCCTGAAAAAGAAGCGGCGGATCCTGTGCCATCTCCACGCCCAGTTCTCCGCGCAGGCGACTGGAGTCGATCCGCACAAAAACCGGAACCGCCGCCGATCCTTCCGGTTGATTGTAACGGATGCGGATATCGCTCACTTTGCCGATCGGAACCCCTTTGAACTTGATCGGTGCCCCCACATAAAGCCCGTTGACTGATTCATCAAAATACAGGACCGACAGGATTTCTTTGCTGAATAACCGCATCGATCCCACGAAAATCAGGGTCGCTGCCGCAAGGAAGCTTGCCCCGAGGACAAAGAAGCCAATCAAGGTCGCGTT
>CAYFRH010000020.1:23094-26815 GCA_964345345.1 uncultured Puniceicoccaceae bacterium
ATGGCTACAGCGGTTAAAGAAACATGGAATTCCCGCCTTGGCGTCATTCTCGCCGTTTCCGGAAGCGCCGTGGGCCTCGGCAACTTTCTCCGCTTTCCGGGACAGGTCGCGGAGTACGGCGGTGGCGCCTTTATGGTGGCTTACTTCCTTTCCTTCCTGCTCATTGGCCTGCCTATCTGCTGGGCGGAATGGACGATGGGGCGCTATGGAGGCCAACGGGGATTTCATACCACCGTAGGCATTTTCAATGCCATCGTCCGCCACCCGAGCGGCAAGTATTTAGGCCTGATCGGAATCGTCATCCCGATCATTATCTACATGTACTATGTCCTCGTGGAGGCGTGGTGCCTTGGCTACGCCGTCAATTTCATAGCGGGAAACCTCGATTTTTCCGACCCGGATAAGGTAAGCGACTTCTTTGTAAGCTTTACCGGGGCGGCGGCCAATGGCAGCGGGATCGGCTTCGAAGGCGTTTCCCAGGTCGGCCTTTTCCTTGTCCTCTGCTTCGCGCTGAACTTCTTCCTCATTTTCCGGGGCCTTTCCCGGGGAATCGAACTGTTCTGCAAATATGCCATGCCGGCGCTGATCGTGCTGGGCTTCATTATCCTCGTCCGCGTCCTCACCCTCGGCACCCCGGATCCCTCCCAACCAGAGAACTCGGTAAATGCCGGGCTCGGGTTCATGTGGAACCCGAACAAGGTGTTGCTCGTGGAGACGGTGACGGCGGAGGACGGGAGCGTTTCGACGAGCGAAACGGAGATCTTCGGCAAGCGCTTTATCGCGGAGGCGGAAACGCGCGCGGAATCTGATCCGGCTCTGAGCCTTGTTCGCCGCAGCATCTGGGACCAGTTGCGGAACACCCAGCTCTGGCTGGCGGCCGCCGGGCAAATCTTTTTCTCCCTGTCGGTCGGCTTCGGCATCATTATGACCTACGCCAGCTACCTTAACGAGAGGGACGATGTCGTCCTGAACGGACTGGCGGCCACGAGCGCGAACGAATTCTGTGAGGTCACGCTCGGGGGCCTGATAACCATACCGGCGGCGGTCGCCTTCCTCGGCTCGGCGGGTGCGGTAGGCAGCACCTTCGCCCTCGGCTTTCATGTCCTGCCCAACGTCTTCGGGGAAATGCCGGCGGGCAACTTCTTTGGCTTCCTTTTCTTTTTCCTCCTCTTCTTAGGGGCCGTCACCAGCTCACTCTCTATGCTGCAACCTGGCATCGCATTTCTTGAGAGCGCGATGAACATCAACCGCAAGCAGTCCGTGGCGGTTCTGGGCTTTATTACCGCTCTGGGGACCCTCTTTATCGTCTATTTCTCGAAAGACCTGAAGGCCCTCGACACGCTCGATTTCTGGATTGGCACCTTCACTATCTACATCCTCGCGACCATTCAGATCATCGTCTTCGCATGGGTCCTCGGGATTCCCCGCGGGTTCGCCGAGGCCGAGAAAGGAGCCAGCTTCCGCATTCCCCGCTTCTTCGGCTTCATCATGAAGTTCGTCACCCCCGTTTTCCTTCTCGCCATTTTCTTCTTCTGGGCGGCGGAAAAGATTTTCGGCTACAATCTGCTGACGGGAGAGGAGATCCCCTCGGGCTATGTCGAGGATCTCCTTGGAGAAAGCGCTAACCCGGTGGCGTGGATGTCCGTTACCCTGATTCTTCTCCTCGCCGGATTCGTCTTTCTCATCGTGAATTCCAGTGAGCATTTCCAAAAACTGTCCCATGCAAGGACGGATCAGGAACCCAACCCGACAAAGGAGACCCGATGAACCTTGGCGGCTGGATCATTCTCTTTCTCTCCGTTGGAACCGTCACGGCGCTCTTCGCGTGGTGCATCTGGAAAGTCCTGCGCACCCCCGGCGAGAGCGAACACCTGCACGGCTTCGAAATGGAGATGCCGGATCAGAAGAAGGAGTAATTTCCATTGCCTTGTCGAAACGGCGATTCCACGAATGGCGGATCACGCCTTTTTCATGATGGAATCGACCTACGACAAGCTCCTGACCGAATGCAAACGCCTTGACCGCCTCGGCAGTATCGGCGGTTTCCTCGCATGGGACGAAAGGGTCTTGATGCCCCCGAAAAGCGGGGAGCTGCGGGCGGAGCAAAGCGCGGCGCTCGCGGAGCTGGTCCACCGCGAGGCCATCCGGCCGGATATCGGTCGCCAGATCGAAGAACTGGAAGCGCAATGGAGCGACCTCACGCCACCGCAGCAGGCCGTCGTCCGCGACGCCCGCCGCGACTACGACGAGCGCACGCGTTTGCCCTCCGCCTTCATCGCGCGGAAAACCAAGGCCCGCACCGCCTCCTACCAGGCGTGGGTGCGGGCGCGCCGGGAGGACGATTTCGCGGTTTTTCTCCCCTACCTTGAGGAACAGTTGGAGCTGGCCGGGGAACAAGCCAACTACCTCGACGCCACCGATCCCTACGACTACTGGGTAGACCAATTTGATCCCGGCATGACCGCCGGCATCATTGAGCCCCTCTTCAATGAGCTGCGACCGCAGCTAAAGGAGATCGTGGAGACGATCCTTGCCGCGCCCGAGCAGCCGGACAAAACGGCCTTGCGCGGTTTTCCGGTCGAAGAACAGGAACGTTTCCTCAAGGAAGTTGTGCGCGACCTCGGCTTCGACTTCGATCGCGGCCGCATCGACAGCACCGTTCATCCCTTCTGTGGCGGCCACGGGCGTGACATTCGCATGACGACGCGCTACGACCCCGACAATCCCCTCGATTCGCTCTCCAGCGCCATGCACGAGGCGGGCCATGCCATGTACGAGCAGGGGTTGCCCGACGAATTCGCCGGTACCGCTCTCGGCAGCGCCGTCGGCATGGCCGTGCACGAATCCCAGTCACGCCTCTGGGAGAACCAGGTCGGGCGCAGCCGCGAATTCTGGACTTACTACGAGCCGAAATACCGCGCCGCCTTCCCCGAACCGCTTCGCTCCTTTTCTCCGGAGGACCTTTTCCGGGCCATCAACCAGGTTGCCCTCACCCCCATCCGGGTGGACGCCGACGAAGTCACTTACAACCTGCATATTCTCTTGCGCTTCGAGATGGAGAAGGCGCTCTTCGACGGTTCCCTGAAACCGGCCGACCTGCCCGAGGCATGGAACGCCGCTTCCACCCGTATCATCGGCTATACCCCGAAGAATAATGCCGAGGGTTGCCTGCAGGACCTGCACTGGTGCGAGGGCCTCTTCGGCTACTTTCCCTCCTACTGCCTCGGCAACCTCCTCGCCGCCCAGTTGTGGTACCGCATCCTCGAGGACCTGCCCGACCTTCCCCAACAGGTCGCCCGAGCCGATTTCCAGCCGCTCCTGCAATGGCTGCGGACGAATGTCCATCAGCGCGGGCGGCTCACCTATACCAATGATTTCGCCCGCGAAGTAACCGGGACGGAACTTTCCTCCGAAGCCCTTGTCCGCTACCTCCGGGAGCGGTATTTGCCCCTTTACAGTCCATTCTGATGCACCTTTATTTCGATCCACTCATGAGGCGTCTTTCCTTTCTTCTCCTCAGCCTGCTTTTCGCTGCCGGCACCACTTCCGCACAGGACCTGCTCGTCAATACGCGCCTGCAGCCGACGGAAATCGTCGATCCCGAGGAGGTCTTCATCCTCGACCTGCACGATTACTTCCAGCGCTACAACTCGCCCGGACCCGTCGCCACCTTCGTCATCCCCATGCCCGAACCGGCCGGAGAAAGGGATTTGTTTGTTGA
>CAYFRH010000021.1:0-6278 GCA_964345345.1 uncultured Puniceicoccaceae bacterium
CCCACTATCCAGCGCGAGACGTCGGGAAAGGGGACTTCCGAATTGGCGGGATCTTCGTCAGCTTCGTCGGCCAGCCAGTGATCTTCCTCTTCGTCGGCAAGGGTCTCATCCTCGAGATCCCATGAAGTTTCAAGGGGGAAGCCGGCGGCGGCGAGCTCGCTTTCGGAAGCTTCGGGTGGATCGAAGAGGGGGGCGAGGCGGCGGGTCTCGGGTGTAAGGATTTCGGAGGGGTTGCCGGGGAGACCGGGCCCTTTGAGGAGGGCGAAGCGGCAGGGGTAGCATGCCTTTTCGTACCCGCGCTGGAAGGAGCGGACATAAGCCTTGGAAGCCTGATGGCGATTGCCAAGAAGGACGAGGTCGGAATGGAAGAGAGCATGCTCGAGAAAGCCGCGCAGGTCAGCTCCCTGCTCCGCGGCGGCGCAATCGACGAGGGTGAGAACCTTGGCCGGCTCGATGCCCGCCGGGCGCAGGCGCTCGGCCCACGCGGCAAGCTGCTCGTCCAGCGGGAGGAGGGGATCGAGGACGACAAAAATGGCGGTTTCGGTGTCCTCGGGAAGGTCGACCGGAACGGTGCCCGGGCGGAGATACCGGAGTGCGCGGGGCTGCTTTTCGAGCGGCCAGGCGTGGGTTTCAGGAAAGAGGACGACGGTGTGGGTGGGCGCGTCGGGGCTTCCCTCGAGGAAAAGGAGGCAATGGGCCAGCTCGGGGAAGTGGGTGCCAATAAAAAAGTAGATCATGGGCAGCGCTCCATGCGGGGCGTGGCGCTGAAGGAACAGCTGTGGTTCTGGGCGCGGTGAAGTAGAAAGTGGTCGACGAGGACGAGGGAGGCCATGGCTTCGACGATGGGCACGGCGCGGGGAACGACGCAGGCGTCATGGCGGCCTCGCCCCTTGAGCTGGCGGGGTTCGCCTTCCGGACTGACGGTATCCTGCTCTTTCATAATGGTGGCGGTCGGTTTGAAGGCGACGCGGAAGAGCAGGGGTTCGCCGATGGAGATCCCGCCCTGTACTCCGCCGGAGCGATTGGCAGAGGTATGGATGCGGCCCTCGCGGACTTCGAGCGGATCGTTGTGGCCGCTGCCGCGCAGGCGGGTTCCGGCGAAGCCGCTCCCGATCTCGAAGCCCTTGGTGGCCGGAATGGAGAGCATGGCTTTGCCAAGATCGGCCTCGAGGCGGTCAAAGACCGGTTCGCCGAGCCCGGCGGGCAGGGGGGCAAGGCGGCAGGTCACGATTCCTCCAATGCTGTCGCCGGCAGAGCGAACTTTCTTGATGCGCTCGATCATGGCATCGGCGGTGGCGCGATGGGGACAGCGCACGGGTGTGGCCTCGACGGCTTCCCGCGTGGGAGGTTCGGCAATTTCCGGCATGACGAGGTCCTCGATCGCTTCAATCCATGCGACGATCTCCGTTCCCAGTTCGAGGCGGAGGATCTTGCGGGCGATGGCTCCGGCGGCGACGCGCCCGACGGTTTCGCGGGCGGAAGAGCGACCTCCCCCCTCGACCATTCGACGGCCGTATTTGGCGTCGTAGGCGAAATCGGCGTGGGAAGGCCGGTAGGCCGCACGCATTTCCCCGTAGGCGGAGGGTCGGGCATCCTTGTTGGGGACATTCAGGGCGAGCGGAGTCCCTAAGGTGTGTCCGTCGTTGAGGCCGGACAGAATTTCAACGGTGTCGGTTTCCTTCCGCGGAGTGGTGATCTCGCTCTGCCCGGGCCGTCGGCGGTCCAGTTCTTCCTGAATCTCGCCGGCGGTGAGGGGCAGTCCCGGCGGACAGCCATCAATAACGACGCCGACGCTGCCGCCGTGGCTTTCCCCGTAGGTGGCGATACGGAACAGGCTACCGAAAATACTTCCCATACGAACAAGATGAGCCGGGCAAGGCGGCTTTCAAGGAAGAAGAGGATTGCTTCGCTCCGCGAGGTCATTAAGACACGTCTACATGTCGTTTCGCCACCTGTTCTGTTCCCTTGCCCTTGCTTTTTGCGCGGTTTTGTTTTCGCGAGCCCCGTTGCCGGGCCAATCCTTCAAAGACTGGACCACCGAGGATGTTGTGGAACGGATCGAGACCGTCAACGGCGGCGAGGACGCCATCGAGGAAGTGACGAACGTGCGGGTGCAGGGGGAAGTCCTTACCGGCGAGCGCACCTACGAGTTTGTTCTCCTGAAAAAGCGGCCCGATAAAGTGCGCATCCAGCTGCATTACCGTATGGGGTCCGTCACGACGGGCTTTGACGGAGAACAGGCTTGGAGACGCATGCGCCAAGGCAGCGAGATGGCCATGGAAGACCTTGATGCCGCCGCCTTTGCGAAACAGAGCCTGGAGACGGATTTTGACGGACCCCTGATCGGGCCGGTCAGCGAAGGTGCCGAGCGCGAATTTGTGGGAGTGGAGCGGGTTGGCCGCGTCGACTACCTGATCATGGAAGTTCGCTACAAAAAT
The DNA here is from genome assembly GCA_964345345.1 of uncultured Puniceicoccaceae bacterium. Classification (GTDB taxonomy): domain Bacteria; phylum Verrucomicrobiota; class Verrucomicrobiia; order Opitutales; family Oceanipulchritudinaceae; genus Oceanipulchritudo. The sequence goes on from CAYFRH010000021.1 coordinate 2,439, forward strand.
TCCTACACGCGGCATTACGTCGATCCACGTACGTTTCGGGAGTGGAAAATGGAGAAGTTTGTCCGCGAGGACGGGGAATGGACGAAGGCAGCGACGGCCATTTACAAAGACTACGAACGCTTTGGACCGTTCTGGCTCGCTACGCAAATCAACCGCGAATTGAAAAACGGGACCACCGAAGTTCTGCGCATCCAAAACGTGGAATTGAACACGGCGATTATTGACCGCGTCTTCGCCCGGCCCTCCGGCGACGGATTGTTGGGCGGATAAAGGCGGTGGCCGCACTAAAGACAACCGGGAAAACCAAAAGGAGCCCCGGGCAACGGCGTGCGGCGGGCTGTCTGATCCTCGGACTGACTGGACTCCTTGGGCTGTGGCTGCTCTTCTGGTGGTCGCCCCTCCTTTTACAAGGAATTCTGAGCGGCCTTCTTGCGCGGCGGGAGGTTGACGTCGAACGCCTGCCCGTCGAGAAGCTTGGGTTCCGCGAGTTGCAGGTTGGCGAATCGCACCTGCGGCTGGGAGAAAAGCAATTGCGGTGGCAGCGCCTCCAGCTGGGGTACAGTTTTTCGTCACTTCTTGAAGGGCGAATTGTCCACATGGAGCTGACCTCTCCGGAACTTCGGTTTCCGTGGCCTCCCGCGCCGCCCGTTTCGCCCGTGACCGCTCCTCCCGACGGAGCAAAGGAACCCTTCACGCGCCCGAGCCCGGAACAGGCGCCCCGCGTTCCGTCCGTCGGCAAAGGACCGGTTCCCGCCCCGCCGGTGACCGGGGAGGAGCACCCCGCCGAGCCGGCACCCCTGCCGTCGCGGAAGACCCTTCCCGCGTCGTTCCAGCTGCCGGTCGACCTGAGCGCCCTGGTGGGCGATTTGCCCATGCGGACAATGCGGATTCCGGAGGGGACCGTCCGCCTTGCCCCGGCCGAAAAATCGGAAAGGTCCTTCGATGGAACGGCGCTTCTTCTCCGGCGCAGCGGTTCCGCGGAAGGCTTCGTCGACGTTTCGGGTCACGGGCTTGAGGGGCGGTTTTATCTCGAGCAATTGTCCCGGCAGGCCGAACTTCAGCTGCAGGCCGAGCTTTCCCTGGAGATGGAGACCTTCATGCCCGTGTGGGAAGAACTGACCGGGAAAGGTCCGCCCGCCGGGCTGGTTTTCAAGGGAGCGCGGCTGGAGGGCATGGCCCTCGCCGATGTCCGGGGGGATGAGCTGATCCGGACGAGCCTGAAGGGAGAAGGGCGGGAATTCACCTTCCATCACCCCGCGAGCGGGCTTCGCATTCCGGTTGCGAAAGCCGTCTTGGCGGGCAGTTGGGAGGCGGGGAAGGTCGCTCTCGAAGCGGGGGTGCGGACCGGCGCCTCCCGGAGCGGAGCGATCTCAGTGGAACCCTTTGCCCTGAAAGCAGCAGCGGTGCAGGGAATCTCCGACTGGCGGTTTTCCTCCGAGGCCGTCCGTTTCTCGGCGGGGTCCTTTGAGGGTAACCTTGCCTTGCGGGGGAAAGCGGAGCGCGTCTGGACGGTTCCGCGGGTGGCGACTGAACTTCAGTTTACCAGCATTGGCGGGAAAGGTATCCGGTTCGGGCCCTTTACGGTTCAGCTGGAAGGGGATTCCGAGAGCCTTTCCCTGCAATGCCCCTCCCTTTCGCTGGAGCGGGAGGGAACCTTATGGATCGAGGAGGTGGCCGGGGAATTGTTTCCAACGGTGTCGCTTCGGGCCGGCCTTTTTGGGCTTGCCGGAACGCAACTGGCCACGCTGCACGCCGAGCGATTGCCGGCGGGGGAATGGCGCCTCGGTTGGGAGGATCCGGCCGGGGTCGCGGGAGAGATCCGCGTCCGTCGCAGTCCGCATCCGCTTCCGGAATCAGTCCAGGCAAGCGGACAGCTGCCCGTCGCCCTCGTTCACAATCTTGCCCGCTGGGGCGGTGTCCTGCCGGGAAAGCTGGAGGGAGGCGCGCTGAGCCTTGACGCGGACCTCAAGCGCGCCGGGCTCGGCTTCTTGCGGGGAAGCCTTCGGCTGCGGGCGACGGACCTCGACCTCCACGGAGACGAGGACTGGGAGGCAACGGGCTTTTCCGGCGAATTGGCCCTTGCCGTGATCGGTCTGCCCCGCACCGAAGGCCGGCAGCACTGGCGGATGGAGGAATTCCGCCACGGCGCGCTGCGGCTGCGGGAAGTGGAGCTGGAATGGGAAATGCCGCATCTGCGCGAGATCATGGTCCACCGCTTAACCGGCCTTCTCGAAGGCGCCGAGCTTCGGCTGGTCCCCTTTTCCTTCGATCCTGCAGAGCCGGTCTTTACCACGACGGCGGAGTTGCACGCTTTGCCGGGGCAGCGCATTCTCGGCCTACTCGAGGAAGAACGCTTCGGACTCGAAGGACTGTTGTCCGGCAGCCTTGACCTGCGCTTTGACCTCGACGGGATCGAAATCGGGAAAGGGCGTTTTGCCCTTGCCGAAAATACGGACAATACCGGCAAATCCCGATTCCGATTCCGGGACGAGGCCTTTCTGCGGGAACATCTGGGCAAGCTTACCGGGATTCCCGAAACGATGCGGACCCGCCTGCTGCAGGCGCTGCTGCGGAACGGAATCCAAATCGACACGCTTGAGATCCGCCTTGAGGAAGCTCCGGCGGAAGAGAAGATTCGCCTGCGCCTGGAAATGCGAGGGGTTTGCCGATCCGAGGAATTACGCATTCCCATTGAGCGCTTTGTCCTGAATAACCTCATCCCGCGAGGAGACCTCGACCGCCTTCTCGATCCCGGCGGTTTTCTGAAAGTGAAGCCGTGAGAAAGCGGGTTCTTGCCTTTGGCTTGCCGAAGCTTTACCCGTTGTTCTCATGCAGAAAATTCCGATCCCCCTCGTGGAGAAACGGTCCTTTCTCCTTGTCGGATTCCTTGGCCTTTTGCTTGTGACGGGATGCGTCCGGGTGAAGACCGAGCCGATCCAAGTGGAGCCAATCTATATCGAGATCACCGTGAACCACCGCATCCAGAAAGAGCTGGACAGCTACTTCCGCGAACTCGATCAGATGTCCGAAACAAGCCAATACAAACCGCTGGAGGAAGATGCCTCCGAACCCGGTTCCTGATATGCCTATTCGAATTATTTCCCTTTCCCTTCTAATCAGCCTCCTCGCCTTTGCCTTCGCCGGGGCCGGAATGGCCGAGGGCGCCTCGGATGTGCGTTCGGCCATGGAGCGCATGAAGGAACGCCTTCCCGTGGTTGACAGCCTCAAAGAGGCCGGTGCCGTTGGCGAGACCGCGGCCGGTTATCTTGAAGCGCGAACGGAGCTGCTTCCCCGCCAGAGGACCGTCCTCGAAGCAGAAAACGAAGACCGGGAGGTCGTTTACGGAGCAGTGGCTCGCCAGACCGGCCAGACGATTGGGGAGGTGGGGCGGCAAAGGGCGCTTCGGATCGCGGAGCAGGCCGCCCCCGGCGTCTGGCTGCAGCGGCCCTCCGGAGAATGGTTCCGGAAAAAAACCAGCAAGGATTGATAGCAAATCCAATCAGTTATGCGCATGTCGCCCTAAGTGCACACCGATTCGCGGGGTCCTCGGAGCGAAGATAAATGAATCCCCAGGGAGTTCCGCCGCTCCGTGTGCGCAGAAGTTACTTTTGCATTCCATGCAATATGTCGTATGGCGCCCCCTGCGCCTCCCCGGTTCAGTTATTGCGGACGCTCAAGGGTTGAAGGACCCTGCTGGCCGGCGACGCGATGGTAGCGTCCGGTAAGTTTGTCCTTTTCGTATTTAGTAAAGCCGGCCTTCTCCACGCTGGCATTGTCCAGTTTGGAGCGCGTTTGCCGTTCACTGTAGCGGCTGCCCAGATGAGGGGCCTGCAGGACCCG
>CAYFRH010000021.1:6378-26780 GCA_964345345.1 uncultured Puniceicoccaceae bacterium
AGCGCGTTTGCCGTTCACTGTAGCGGCTGCCCAGATGAGGGGCCTGCAGGACCCGCCGAACCGGGTCGCCCGTTTCGGGATGGACCTTCAAAGGAGGTTCTTTCATGGACTGCATCCATTCGAAACGTTTGCCCGGACTTCCGTCTTTCCGCAAGAATTCATAAACGTAGATCGGCATGCGATTTTTCATGAAGGAAATCCGGAGAAATTTCCAGTCCGAAGCCCGCCTCTACGCGGAAGGGAAAGCTTGAAGGTCCGCTCCTCACCGCTCAAGATGCTGCGGAATGTTGGAACAGGAGGAGCACGAACGCGAATCGCTACTCTCCTTTGCGGGCAAAGCCATCCCCGCCCTTGGAATTTTTCTCCTTACGGCCTGGATCAGCCTCGACCTTGCCCTGTGGCGCGGCGTTGCCCCCCTTGTCTGGCCACCAGTCGGCATTGCCCTTTTTCTCGTCCTTTCCCTCGGCCGGCGCTATCTTGCCGTCGTCCTTGTAGGGACCTTCCTCTTTCCCCTGCTGGCCGGACAGGGTTTTGCAGCCGCCGGCCTCGCCGCGACCGGTTATACCCTCTCCACCGCGATCGCCCATGGCTTGTTCCGGCATTTCCATCCGGGTCGTATCAATCTTGAATCCCTTCGCCAAGTCACCCTTTTTCTCGGGGTCGGGGTCCTGCTGGCACCGGTATTTTCCTCGGTTTTCAATGCCGTCGTCAGTTGCGAAGGACGCCTTTTCGATTGTTCCGATCTGCGCTTTTTGATCTCCCTCCACTGGCTCAGCGACGCGCTGGGGATTCTGGTCGTGGCTCCTTTTCTTCTCGTCTGGCGTTCGCAGACCCGGATCAACTGGCGCAACGAGCAAACGGTGGAGGTCCTCGTCTGGCTGGCTCTGCTGATTCTCCTTGGCGGCCTGGTCTTTCGCAACTGGGCACCGACCGACACCCTTCGCTACCCCATGGAACTGTCGATTTTTCCGGTCATGGCCTGGGCTGCGATCCGGTACGGGCAGCGCGGGGTCACGGCCGGGATTCTGATCATCGCCATGATGGCGCTGTGGGAATTGCGGGAGGTCATCGGCATCAATCCGACCCGGACGATCAGTCAGCCCCCTGGCTACCTATGGGTCTTTGTCGGGATTCTCTCCGCCACGTCCTTGTATCTCGCCGCCACATGGACGGAACTGCGCTACCGGGAAGATCAGGTGCGGACCAATGAGGAGCGGCTGCAGGCCTTTGTGCAGGCTCTCCCCGATCTGGCCATGGTCTTTGAGGATAAAGGACGCTGTACGGAGGTGTTCGCACCGGTGAAAAGCCCTTTCCGCAACCGGCTCTCCACCCTCCGTGGCCAGAATCTGGAGGAAATTTTTCCTCCGGATCTCGCCCAGATCTTTCGCCAGACCATTCTGGAAGTGCTGCGAACGCGTGAACTGTCGTTTGTCCGCTACGCCGTCGCCATTAACGGAGAGGACCGCTCTTTCGAAGGCCGGTTTGTTCCCATCGAAGCGGTAGACCAGCAACCGCCCTCCGTCATGGTTGTTTCCTACGACCTCACGGAGGGCCAGCGGGTCCGGCAGGATTTGCAGCGACGGGACCAGATGCTTAACGCCCTGACGCAGGCCGAGGCCATTCTGTTGAAGGAAAAAGTGTACCACCGCGGAGTTCGCAAAGCCCTCGGCCGGGTGGGTAAAGGCCTCGAGCTGGACATGATCCAGATCTGCCAGACCCGGGGACCGGATTTCGTCGCCGATGCCCTTGAATGCACGCACGAGTGGCTTCGCGAAAGTCCCTACGTATTCGGGTCCCCGACCTTTCCGGTCGGGATGCTGGATAACCTGCGGCCCGACTGGCGCAAAGAGCTTGAGAGCGGGGAATCCATCGAATTCCACCATTCCGGTGGTTCCGAGGAGGAACAAGCCCTGCTCAGCCAAATCGGGATGCGCTCCCTTATTCTTTTTGGCATTCATCCCAAAGGCGGGGTCTGGGGGATGATCCTGTATGGCAGTTCCCTTGAACGTCCCCCCCGCGAGCGACACACCGTCTCCATTCTCGCCGCGATTACGGAAAGCCTCCGTGCCTACATGGAAACCCGGTTGATTCAGGAGGAACTGGAGTCCGCGAAGGAGGCCGCCGTCGCCGCCGACCATGCGAAGAGCGAATTCCTCGCCATCATGAGCCACGAGATCCGTACGCCGATGAACGCCATCATCGGATTCTCCGATCTTCTCCGCCAGACGGACGTCTCCGACAGCCAGAAAGAGTACATCGATATCATTACCCGGAGCGGCAGGGACCTGCTCGAACTCATCAACAACATCCTCGATTTCTCGAAGCTGGAGTCCAACAACGTGGAATTGGAAAACCGGCGTTTTCCCTTGGAAACGACCCTCATGGAGGTCATGGAAATGGTCCTTTTCCGGGCCAAGGAAAAAGGGGTCGCGATGGAGTTCGACGCGAGCGAAGACTGCGACGGGACCTTCTGGGGCGATCCCCTCCGCCTGCGCCAGATTTTCCTGAACTTGCTTACCAACGCCGTCAAATTCACCCAAAAGGGTTCAGTGCGGCTGAAAGTGGAGACCCTGGAAAAGGACGGCCCGTGGTACACCTTTGCTTTCAATGTGATCGATACGGGGATCGGGATCTCCCAGGATTATCGGGGCGAGCTTTTCCAAGCGTTTCGCCAGGCGGATTCCTCCACGACGCGGGAATACGGAGGGACCGGGCTGGGGCTCACCATCGTGCAAAGGCTGGTCAACAAGATGGGAGGGCATGTCGGATTGACGAGTAGTCCCGGAGAAGGCTCCACCTTTCGGGTCGTGATCCGCTTCAAACGGGATGTCACCGGGGCCGATTCCGCAGTCACCGAGGTGGCGGATGATGGCCTCCAGCGCGACTTTGCGAGCCACGTTCCTCTGCGCATCCTTGTCACAGAGGACGACCCTCTGAATACCCAGTTGATTCAGGAGATTCTGCAGCGACTCGGGTATGAGCCGAAACTGGCTGCCGACGGATATAAGGCCCTCGCGCTTCTTGCGGAGGGACGGTTCGACATGCTCCTGCTCGACGTGCAGATGGCGCGCATGGATGGACTCGAGGTAACCCGCCGCATCCGCGCCGGAGAATGCGGCGAACGGGTTCGGCGAATTCCCGTCGTTGCCTTGACCGCGCTTGCTCTCGCCGAGGAAAAGGAACGCATCCTCGGCGGCGGGGTCGATCACTACCTCGCCAAACCCGTGGGACTGGGGGAATTGAAGCGAATGCTGCAGTCCGTTTATCAGGAGATCAGCGGACGCATGAGCTGATACCACACCCAATTACGTTTGCGTGCATCTTTCCATCCTCTCACGAAGCCTCTGAGCAGTCGAAGCAAGGATTAATGAATACCAGAACCAATTAGGTCTTCGCCTATCCTCCTTTATTCACACACGGAGCCACGGGGCCCACGGAGCAAAGATACATTAATCTCCCTGAGAGCTCCGGGGCTTCGTATGAGGGAACCCCATTTATGCAATCCATATTGAATTTGGTAGGAGGGATAAGGCGGCCCCGACGGGATCTGGCATAAAAAGAACCGGAGCCCTTGTGCGGGGATCTCCGGTTTTTTTGAAAAAGCGTCGGGCGCGGAAAGCGGCGTACTCAGGAGACGGCTTCGGCAAGGATCTGCACCTTGCGGTGTTGGGCGTCCCATTTGACCCGACCGGTTTTCAAGGCAAAAAGCGTGTGATCATTGCCGATCCCCACATTGTCTCCCGGGTGAAAGCGAGTTCCGCGCTGGCGGATGAGAATGGTACCGGCATTGACCGCTTGGCCGTCGTAGCGCTTGATGCCAAGGCGTTTGCTGTGGCTGTTGCGCCCGTTTTTACTGGTTCCTTGTCCTTTTTTGTGTGCCATGGGTCGTAAATAGAAGTGGGTGGTTCAGGATGCGATGGATTCGATCTTAATGACGGAAAGCTCTTGCCGGTGACCCTGTTTGCGGCGGTATCCTTTCCGGCGTTTCTTTTTGAAGACGACAACCTTTTTGCCGCGCTTATTCTCGAGGATACGGGCTTTGACGGAGGCACCTTCCACTGTCGGAGAGCCGAAACGATAATCCGCGCCTTCGCCAACGGCGAGAACATGGTCCAGCGACACGGTGTCCCCGTCGGAAGTTTCCGGATAGCGGTTGACGAAGAGGACGTCGCCCTCTTCCACTGTGAATTGTCGGCCTTGGGTTTTGATGGTCGCTTTCATGGGAAAAAGCGATGAGCAAAGAACAGCCCACCGGCTTTGGCAAGGATTTTTCTCCATCCGCGCCCGCCTTTCCGATAGCATTTTCTGTTGCCTGCGAGAGAGAACTTTCTACAGATGGGGTTTATGTCGGAACGCAAGGTGAGTCTGGAGCGGGAAAAGGCCCTTGTGGCCCTGCTCGATGACCCATCTCCGGTCGTCCAGGAAGGCCTAACGGCGGCGTTTTCGGAACTTGGCCAGGCCGGGGAAGACATTCTGCGCCGGGTGGTGCGGGAAGAGGAGGCCGAAGTCTCCCGCCGGGCAAGTGAAATGCTGGTCGCCCTCGTCGGGCCCGATCCGACCAACATGTTCCTGCACTTTATCCGCGGCCTGCAGTATGAGCTGGAGACCGGCCTCCTTCTGATCAACCGCGTCATCTACCCCGAGCTGGACACCGCTTCCGTACAAACGGAGTTGGACGCCATTGCCGAGCGCTGCCGGCAACTCGGGGTGGCTCCCATGCGTCCGCGGGACCAGTGCCGCGTCCTCAACCGCGTATTTTTTCACGAATACGGCTTCCGCGGCAATGTGGAGGACTATGAAGACCCCCTCAATAGTTGTCTTGAAGCGGCTCTTCGGCGCCGGAAAGGGTTGCCGATCATCCTTTCCGCGCTCTACATTCTGGTCGGGGAACGCGTGGGACTGGACCTTGAACCGATCGGGCTGCCGGGCCATTTTCTTGTCGGCAATTTCGAGGACCGTGATCCGCTCTACCTCGACCCCTTTGAGCGAGGCCGATTCCGCTCGGTGGCGGAACTTCGCAACCTGCTCGCACGCCACAACGTTTTGCCGGAATTTCATCATCTGGTTCCTGTCCCCGTCGGAGAAGTCCTTTGTCGGGTCTGCCGCAACCTTGTCCTTCACTTTGAGGCGCGTCGGCAGCATCGCTGGGCAAATAAATTCCGCACCTTCGTGCGGGAATTTGAGGAGACGCACCGGCGCCACAGCGAGGCATGAAGTTCCGCATGCCGGTGCACAGCCTCGAGGAACTCGGGGGGGCAAGACCGCGTCCGGCGGGCCTTGCCGTTCTCGGAGACCCGGTAAAGCATTCCTTAAGCCCGCGCATGCACAATGCCGCTCTCGAGACGATGCGGGCGGCCGGTCTTCCGTTGCAGGACTGGCACTATGAGGCGGTTCATGTCGCGGCTTCCGATCTCTCCCGTGCCCTGCCGCTGCTGCACCGGCTCGGTTTCCGTGGGCTGAACCTGACCATCCCTCATAAAGTCCGGGTCTTGCCGCTGCTTGAGGCGGTGGACGCGACCGCGCGGGCGATGGGTGCCGCTAACACTTTGATCCGCACCGGCACCGGATACCGCGGGACCAACACGGACGGTTTCGGCATCCGCAAAGCCGTGGAGGAGGCCTTTGGCGTGCGACCGAACGGACGGGACTGCTGGCTCTTTGGAGCAGGGGGTGCGGCCCGCGGGATCGCCGTGGCCTGCCTTGAAGATGGCGCAGCAAGGCTAACGATCGTCAATCGCGGCGAGGAGCGGCTTCGGGAACTGGAGGAACAGCTCCGCGGGATTGAAGGAGCAGAACGGCTCCGTTTCCACAACAGCGGGGAGGCTCCTCTGGACGCAGAGGAAGGCGCTTTGCTTATCAACGCAACCTCCCTTGGCCTGCAAGCGGCCGATCCGCTTCCTTTCCCGGAAAAACGTTTGTGCACGGGGGTGTTTGTGTACGATACGACTTACGGATGCCGGAACCGGCTGCGCGCGGCGGCTGCGGAGCGGAACATTCCCTATGCCGACGGACTATCCATGCTCGTTTGGCAGGGCGTGCGCAGCCTTGAAATCTGGACCGGTGCGGAGGTTCCGGCCCGGGTCATGCGCGAAGCTGCGGAAGGAGGGGCCGGACCATGATGGAGGAATCCGCCTTTCTGGTCTGGTACACGCGCGTGCTCGTTTTTGTGATCGGGGCCTGCGTGGGCAGCTTCCTGAATGTCGTGATCTACCGGCTACCGGCGGGTAAATCGGTGGTGCGCCCGCGTTCGCAATGTCGCTGCGGGGCCGCCATCGCGTGGTACGACAACATTCCCGTTCTCAGCTGGTTTCTGTTGGGCGGGCGAAGCCGTTGTTGCGGTGAGCGGTTCAGCTTCCGCTACCCGATGGTGGAACTGGGGACGGCCCTGGTTTTCGTCGGCTTGTGGGAAGGCCACGGTTGGCCGACTGGCGGGGTCTGGGTGATCTTCGCCGCCGCATTGATCGCCGCCGCTTTCATCGACTTTGACACGATGGAGATTCCCGACCGCTTCACTGTCGGCGGCTTTCTTGTCGGTCTTGTGGCCAGTGCGTTGCTCCCCTCCCTTCATGGGGTCGCGGGCAGCGGTTATCCCGTGATTGACGTCATCCGCGGCCTGCGGGAAGGCCTCCTCGGGGCCTTTGTCGGCTCCGGGCTGATCCTCTGGATCGCGCTGAGCGCGGAAGCCATCCTGCGAAAAGAGGCGATGGGCTTCGGCGACGTTAAGCTGATGGGAGCGATCGGGGCCTTTTGTGGCTGGCAGGGAGCGGTCTTTGCCTTCTTCGGAGGAGCCGTTCTCGGCTGCCTCCTACTTGTCGTGATTATTCCGCTACAACGCTTCCGCAAGACGGAGGAAGGAACGCGCGTGCCTTTTGGACCGGCTCTTGCCGGCGGCGCACTTCTTTACCTACTCTGGGCGGAGCCCCACGTAAGCGCCTATTTTGCGAACATCTCCGGAGTGCTCGAATCCCTTTGAAGAATGCGGTTTGCCGCGACCCTGACCTTTTTGTTCCTTGCGGTTCTGCCGGTCGTGGCGGAACCGGTCTGGCCCCTTTCCGGCGAAGGTCCTTTCGCGGAGGGGGAAGCAATCGCCGAGCATGTGCAGCCGACGGCGGTGGGCACCATGGAATCGGCCCTGTTCGGCTGTGTCCGCAACAATGGTCGCCGCTTTCACGAAGCGGTGGACCTTGCCCCACGTCTTCCCCGCTCCCGGGGCCGGGCGACGGACCCCGTCCGCTCCATCCATGGCGGTCGTATCGCCTACATCAACCGGCTCGGCGGCAACAGCAGTTATGGAAAGTACCTCGTTGTGGAACATACCGTTCTGGTGCCCGTCATTTACAGCCTGTATTCCCATCTTTCCTCCATTGAGAAATCCCTCGCCGCCGGGGACCGAATTCGGCGCGGCGCGCGCATCGGGACAATGGGGAATACGGCGGGCGGCTACCGCATTCCGCTTGCCCGGTCGCACCTTCACCTCGAAGTGGGCCTGCGCCTGAGCGACCGTTTTCAGGAATGGTATGACCGGCAGGCATTCGGATCGCCTAATCACCATGGAAATTACAACGGCATGAATCTCGTCGGCATGGATCCGCTGTCTTATTTTCGCATGTTCCAGGGTGACGGAATGCAGCAACCCCTGCAGGTGCTGGAAGCCCTGCCGACCGGCTGGATTGTCGAGGTCGCGGTCGAGCGGCGGCCCGATTTCCTGCGCCGCTATCCCTCGCTGGAGTTGACAGGCTGCCCGGAGACCGAGCGCGCCGGCTGGGAAATCCATTTTTCGGGATGGGGTCTCCCTCTTGCCTTTCGTGCTCTTCGGGAGGAGGAATTCCGCGCGGTCCGCGGGAGCGGGGAAATCAGTGTCCTTGCGGTGGATGAGGGGGAAATGGGCCGGTACGCCTGCCGCGCGATGGTCGTAAAAAGCGGCGGGGATGGCTGGCGGCTCGGTGATGGAGGCCGGCAGCTCATGGAATTACTGTTCCTGCCCTGAAGGGTCGGTGCGGGAAATCCGGAACCTTCCCCGCCTCAGGCTTGAAGACCGGCGCGCCGGACAATGAGCGGACGCAGGGGCAGGAAGGTCAGGGTGGAGATGGCGATAAGCACCATCGACAGGTAGGCGGCCGTACTCGGGTGGGAAATTTCCATCACGGCGTAGCCAAGGAACGGGGCCGCCGTCATGCGGACCCCGGTAAGAAAACCGTGTGCGCTCATGTAGCCGGCGACTTGATCGGGCGGAGCAATCTTGGTCACATAGAGGTTCCACATGATGCCGCCTCCGCCGAAGGCAATGCCCATGAGAGCCGAACCGACCGCCATCAGCCAGAGGCTTTCGGTGAAAAAGAAACTGGCGATGCTGGCCATGAAGCAGAGATTGAGGCCGACGCGGACGGTCATCACATTGACGCGGTCAAAGAGCCAGCCCCAGATCTTCGTCGAGAGCAGGCGAAAGCCAAGGACGGCGGAAACCAAAATGGCGCTGGCTTCCGCATTGCTTGCGTTGATGCCGAATTTCGGGTTGGCGAGGTACTCCACGCGGAGGGGCAGCTGCATCAGGTTGCCCATCCCCATGAGCATCCATGCAAAGAGAATCACGCCGAAGAGACGGTCCTCCCACGCAAGGGCGAGGCTGCGGAAGGGATTGCGCGCGGAGAGCCGGGTCGCCGGTTCGGAGGGAAAGCGCCAGACCGCAAAAGCTCCCATGATCGCGGCGAGCAGGGCCACTCCGAAAACGAGGGGCCAGGCCGCTTCCTTCCAGTCGAGCAGTTCGCCGCCAAGGTAGCCGTAGACGACGCCGGCAAGACTTCCCAGAAGGAATGTGGTGGACAGGCGCCCACCGCGTTCGTGGCTGCGGTAATTCCGGCTGTACAGGTGCGTCAGCAGCGGAACTCCCCCGGTCGCGCACAGTTGGGCAAAAATGACACCGAAGACGAAGAACCCGATTCCCGGAGAAAGGATCATGATGGCCGTTCCCACGGAAACCCCCGTCCAGAGAATGGCCAACAACGTCGCCACCGAACTCTGGAAGCGGCTTGCAATGGCAAGGGCAAGAGGGGAGAGGAGCAGGCCGATCCCTTTACCCATCGGAATGAACTGTTTCAGGGATTCGTCCGCGGCAAAGACGCGAATCGCAATCAGGAGGGCGAAGACTTGCCAGCAGGTTTCGACGACCCCCTGACTGGTGCCGCGGATGCGGTCCCAGCGATAGGTGAGGCGCGAACGTTCGGCCGGACCTAGCCGGTCTTCTGCGGAAAGGGAGGAGACCTTTAGCTGCGACTCCACTCGAGCATCCGTTCAATGGGCACGGCCGCTCGCTGGCGCATGGATTCCTCCATGCGGATTTCCGGGGCCATATGGGTCAGTGCGTCGCGCACCTTTTCAAGCGTGTTCATTTTCATGAACCGGCACTCGTTACAGGCACAGGTTTCAGTGGGGCCGGCAATGAAGGTCTTCTCCGGAATATCCCGACGCAGTCGGTGTATCATGCCCGTCTCCGTCGCCACAATGATACGTTCGGACGAGGTTTCCCGGCAGAAGGTGATCATTTTTTCCGTGCTGCAGACTTCGTCGGCAAGATCACGGACTGCCTCGGTGCATTCGGGATGGGCGACCACAGGGGCGTCGGGAAACTCGGCGCGGATGCGCTCCAGGGCCCTCGCGGTAAAGAGCACGTGCGCGTAGCAGCTTCCCGGCCAGAGGCGCATGGGCCGGCCGGTCTGCCGGGCCACCCAGGCTCCAAGATTCTGGTCTGGAACAAAAAGGATTTCGCGGTCGTCGGGGACTTTTTCGATCATCCGCACCGCGTTGCCGCTTGTGCAGATCAGGTCGCTGCGAGCTTTTACGCCGGCGGAGCAGTTGATGTAGGCGACCGTGTAAAGGCCCGGATGTTGCTCCTGGTAGGCGGCCAGCTTTTCCGGCGGACAGGAATCCGAAAGCGAGCAGCCGGCGTTTTCATCGGGCAAAAGGACCGTTTTGTCGGGATTGATAATCTTGGCCGTTTCGGCCATGAAATGGACTCCGCAGAAAAGGATCACGTCGGCGTCGGCCTCGGCGGCCGCATAGGAAAGACCAAGGGAATCCCCGAGGTAGTCGGCGATGCGCTGAATCGGTTCGATCTGGTAATTATGGGCAAGAAGGACCGCGTTTCGCTTTTCCTTTAGCTCAAGGATCTCCCGCTGAAGCGCGTTCAGGGGTTCGTCCCCCTGACGTGGAGGGAAGACTTGCGGTTCGAGAGCGGGCAGTTCTACAGCCATTGTTGGATTATCGATTCAGGAAGTGGATTTGAATTCTTCGATCAAGGCTTCGAATTCAGGTTGTGCGCGAACGGTTTCGAGATCGGGATCTTCCAACATCCAGGCGAAATCCTCATAGCCTCGTTCCAATGCTGCGCGTAGAGAAAGTATGGCATCCTCCGTGTCGTTTTGCAAGGCGAGGCTGCAGGCAAGATTGTAGTGACCAACCGGATTTTCCGGATCGAGGGAGACGATTCTTCGATCCATCTCGAGGCCCTCTTCGATCCGCCCGTCGCGGGTCAACAGGCCGGCCAGCATTTCCAGCAGCGGCAGGTCGTACGGTTGCCGCCGGAGAATGGTACGACAGAAGTCGATTTCAAAGGAAAGATCGTTGGATTTCATCGGTATGAGCTCCTGCGGGAAAGAAGGAGCGGAAAGGGCCGAAGCCATGTCAACGGTTGTCCGCGGAGTCTTCCCGGATCGGACGGGCCTGCACCTGCAGGCGCTGGCTGATGGCTTCCAGTCCGACCTTTTCCGCGATGGAACGGGCGTACCACTCCAGAAAGGGCGCGTCGATCTCGTAGATCTTGTCGGATTCGACATCGACAACCTGTGCCTGCTCGATGCGCTTACCCAAGGTCGCAAGGTAGAACTTGTAGTCCCGCCCGACATCGATTTCCCGTACCAGTTGACTCTCGGTGAGAATGGGCAGCGTCCGGTAAATGGTTGCCCGGGAAACGGACCGGTCAATGGCGCGCGCCTGCTCGAGCAGTTCTTCCGCCGTAAAATGGTCTCCGTGCGCGAAAGCGGCTTCAAAAATGGCGAGGCGCTGGGCGGTTACGCGCAGTCCCTTTTCGGTGAGGAAACGCTTGAAGGTTTCCCGCGCCTCTTCGATATCCTGTTCCGGTACGTCAGGAGCGTGTTGATGGCGGTTTGGCATTCCGGTGCCCATTGCTGCCTTTTGAGACGGAATTCGCAAGTAGAAAACCCTCTTGCAGGGTTCAGGAGAAGTAAAAGAGGTGGACCGTGGAGGAGTAGGTGGACCAGCGGCGGGCAAGGTCCTCGATCAGGGCGCGGGCCTCGGCACAGACGCGTTCGCGCGAGGCAGTGCGGTAACGGGCATGAGGAAAAAGCGCCCGCCGCAGGCCCTGGACGACCAGAAATACATGGTCGGCCCCGGCCTTCCGTTTCAGCTGTTGAATGATTTCCTGCCGCGCGAAGAGGGGATCCCAGCGCTGGCGGGAATAATCGAGACGAACAAAAGCATGGGAGCGTGGAACGGGGCCGCTTGCGGGACCGCGGAGATTGGCGGCAAGAGCGGCAAAGGTGGCAAACGCTTCGCCCGGATCCTCAATCCGGGGCATAGCTGCCTCGATGGAGACCTGCAACTGGTTGAGGAGAAAGGGATCTCCTCCGGTCCAATCGGGAAAAAGGGTTTGCAGGTAATGTTGACGAGCTTTCCGCTCGTTCCACGAGGGCTTACCTGCTTTGCTGAAGGCCGTCGATTTCGCGGGCGAGTTCATCAATGTCACGGAAGTGCTTGTAGACACTGGCGAAGCGGACATAGGCGATCTGGTCGATCTCTTTGAGGTGCTTCATGACATATTCTCCAATGATGCGCGCCGGGACCTCGCTGTCGAATTCGCCTTCGATCTCGGCCAAGATGTCCGCGATGAGCATTTCAATTTGCTCGCTGTCCACGGGCCTTTTCTCGACTGCCCGCTGCAGCCCGTTGAGGATCTTGCTGCGATCGAACAATTCTCTCCGTCCGTCGTTTTTAATAACATAGAGATCCTCCCGAATGATTTCCTCGATTGTGGAAAAGCGGAATTCACAGTTCTGGCAGGAACGCCGGCGACGGATGGCGAAGCCGTTGGAGGAGACGCGGGAATCAATGACGCGTGTATCCTTGGTGCCGCATTTGGGACATTGCATGAGTAGGAGTGACAATAAAAAGTAGTTCAGGTTCCCGCCGGGTCAATGTCGCAGCATCCGGCCGCACGAAGCTGTCGAAGCGCCTCGTAAGTCGCGATGGCGGTCGCCGAAGCAAGATTCAGGGAACGAAGGGGGGCCGGGTTGAAGGAGGGAATGCGCAGCCGTCCCGCATCCCCGATTTCGCGGTGCAGCCAGTCCGGCGCGCCGTGTCCCTCATTTCCGAACAGCAGGCCGTCCCCCGGTTCGAAAGCGGCGTCCCAGAAGGAGCGTTTCGCCTTGGTCGTGAAAAGCCAGATACGGCGCGGGGCGTCCGCACTGGTCCGGAAAGCTTTAAAATCGGCATGCCGGTGCCAGTCCAGGCTGTGCCAGTAATCCATGCCGCTGCGACGCAGATGCCGGTCCTCGATGCGAAAGCCGAGGGGCTCGATCAGGTGCAGCCGGCTTTGCGTGTAAGCGCAGAGGCGACCGATATTTCCGGTGTTTTGTGGGATCTCCGGTTCGAAAAGGATGAGATGCAGAAGCGGTTTCATCACACAAAGTCACGAAGAGACGGAGACACGGAGCGTTTTATAACCAAAATTAATCTCCGCGGGTTGGCGTCTCCGAGGGAGAAAATCCGCTTGTTTTCACGCGGAGACGCCAAGCTGCGGAGAAGAGCCGTCTTCTCGCTCCGTGAGTCCGTCCCTCCGTGACGCCCTGTGAACATTAGACGTGCTGCTTCAGGGCGCGGTCGGCCTCCAGCTCATCGGCCTTGCGCTTCAGGTCCTCGCGTTTGTCGTACTGCTTTTTGCCGCGGCAGAGGGCGATTTCCGCTTTAACAAGGCCCTTTTTGAAGTAGAGGCGCAAAGGAACAAGGGTGCGACCTCCGCTCTGCAACTGCTGTTCCCATCGGTGAATTTCGCGCCGGTTAAGGAGCAGCCTTCGCGGCCGGTAAGGATTGTGGTTGGCATCCGTTCCAAAGGCGTACTCCGAAATGTGCGCGTGATAGAGAATGGGCGTGCTCCGTTCGATGCGGACAAAGGCGTCGTTGATCTGGGCCATGCCCTGACGGATGGACTTCACTTCCGTTCCGCGCAGGACGATTCCGGCTTCCACGCGCTCCTCGACAAAATAGTCGCGGTGGGCGCGGTTGTTGCGCACCTCTTTGTAGCGATCTTTTTTTGCCTTCGCGGACATGGCGGAATGAAAAGCGACGGCTCCCCGAAAAAAGCCGCCGCGCGGAGAAAAGGGGACTTTGCCGGAAGCGGCTCAGGCTTCGGTCGTTTCCTCTTCCTCTTCGGAGATCTCGTAGGTGATTTTGCCTTCGATGATTTCCCGCAGCGCGGTGTCTTCCGGGGTGAGCCGCTCGAGGGATTCGACGAGCGGTTTTTGTCCCATTTTCAGCTGCTTGACCCGGCGCGAAACCAGGTTGATGAGCAGGTTGGGGTCTTGTACGACTTTATGGGCGGCTTTGATGTATTCGTCTCTCACGATGATTCGGCTCCGATCAGTTGGAAATGCGGGTAAACTTTCCAACGTGGGTCTTCTTTTCCAACGGGCAAGGAAAAAGCGCGGGGCCGTCCCCGTCACAGCCACCTCTTTTCCATGATTACCGCACCGAGACCGGGATTTCAATTGGTGCGTAGCCCGGAATGGAAAGAATGAGGACGCCGGAACCGGCTTCGCCGCCGGTTACGTTGACGTTCACGGAGCGGGCCCCGGCGGGAATGGTAATTTCCGGCATGATGAGGGAGTCCGGAACATCGGTCTGCGCTTCGACATAGAGTCCACCGCCGGGGGCCGGATTGTCCACCTCGACGATGAGGAGGTCGGTCTCCTCGCTGTTCAGGGAAATCCGGGACGGCTGCACGCGGAAGGAGGCCTCGTCCACGCGAAAGCTTCCGGCTCTGAGGTCACCGGAACCGGTACGCAGAAGGACCGGATATGCATCTCCGGCCGGCAGGGCCGGAACAGTAAACTCAAGGGAGTTGGAGGAATGCACGGTCGTGGAGGCCTCGACGCCGCCGATTTCAACCACGTCCTGATTGGTAAATCCGTTCCCGACGATGGGGATACGCGAACCGGCGGGACCGCGATCGTTGACGAGCTGGATCGGGTATCGGTTGATCAGGCGCGCGGTGAAGATTCTACCGGTCTCGTGGGTGCTGTACTTGGTCGAACTCTGGATCTGCCCGGCGGAGCCGTAATCATAAGTGAGCTCGTAGTAATAGCGCGCTTCCGTTATGCCGGGGGGCATTTTGTAATCGTAGGAAAAGGAAAGATCCTCCCCGGCTTCTTTTGTCATGCGGTGCCGTTCACCATTGATGACGAGGTAGGCTTCCGGGCTTCCTTCGACAATGTTGGTATTGGGAAGATCGGCCGTGAAGCTGAAAGTGTAGATCCCGGACGGATTCTGCGGAATACGATCGCGCGTGTAATCCTGAAAAGTTGTCCGGCAGGCGGACAGCAGAAATACAATGGGGAGCAGGAAAAGAAGGTTGCGTGCCGTGGCTTTCTTCATGAGAGGATCAGAAAACGATAGGGTCAGCTTTGACAATACTGCAAGCAAAAGCCGAGGAGCCCCGTTTGGGCTTGTATCTTCATGTTCCTTTCTGCGCGAGGTCCTGCGATTTCTGTGCCTTCTATCAGGAAGCGCCGAAGCGGGCGGATCTGGAGCGGTACCTCTCCGGCATGGAAAGCGAGCTCGTCGCGCGTCGGCCCGATCGACCGGCGCAAACGGCCTTCTGGGGCGGGGGGACACCAGGCCTGCTTCCGCCCGCCGACCTTGAACGTCTCGGCCATGCCATGGTGGGGGCGAACCACGGCGTGGTCCCCGACGAGTGGACGGTGGAGATGGCCCCGGCCACCGTGAAGCGGGAGCGCATTGATTGCCTCCTCGCCCTCGGGGTCAACCGGATCTCCATGGGTGTACAAAGCTTTTCGGCCCGTACCCTCGAAGCTCTCGGACGCATCCATTCCCGCGCGCAAGTGGAACGGGCTCTGGATACCCTGCGTGTCGCCGGGGTGGAAAACTTCAACCTCGATCTCATGTTTGCCATTCCCGGGCAATCCCTCGCCGAATGGAAGGCGGACCTGCGCGAGGCGGTGGCGGCGGGACCGGCTCATCTTTCCTGTTACTGCCTGACTTTTGAGGAGGACACTGCTCTCTGGCTGCGCCTGCAGCGGGGAGAGACGGAACGCCGCAGCGAGGAGGAAGAAGCGGATTTCTACATGACCAGCGCGGGACTGCTCGGGGAAGCGGGATTTCGACAATATGAAATCTCCAACTTTGCCCGGCCCGGTTTCGCCTGCCAGCATAACCTCAATACATGGGACATGCAGGAGTGGCTGGGCTACGGTCCGGCCGCTTCCAGCCAGTACCGTGGCCGACGCTGGACGGAACCGCCCTCCCTCGATGACTGGCTCAAGGGCATGGAGAGCGGGTGCCCCCGGCTAATCGAGGAACAGGTCCTTTCCACCGAAATACTCGCCCAGGATGCACTTATTTTCGGTCTCCGGCATACCGAGGGAGTGGATTGCCATGAGCTCGAATGCCGTTTTGGATCGCTTCCTGCCGGATGGGCGGAGCTTGCCACCTCCCTTCTCCAGGAAGGACTTGCCGAGATCCCGGAGAGCCGTTTTCGCCTCACGGACCGCGGCCGCCTCCTCGCCGACCGCATCGGAGCCGCTATCCTCGACCTGAATGATTAGCCCATCCGCTCCGACAGCGCCGAGGCGAGGCAGTCATGGAGGCCCGGTCCGCCGCGGAAATTTCCGCGCAGGCGCAGACCGGGATGCCGCTGCTCGAGGCTGCGCAGCTGTTCCAATACGCTGCCGTGGCCGACGTTGTACTGTGGAATGGCTTTGGGCCAGAAGCAGTGGTGGACAAAAGAGGGATCGCCTTGGAGGCCCAGAAGCGGGGACAAGTCGGCGAGGACCCTCTCGAGAAGGCGGGAGGTCTCCATGCGTCCGTTTTCCGGTTGCTGGACCCCGCCGATGAAGGTCATGAGGCTGACGTGATCGTCCGGGGCGCGAAGGGGAAAGATGGTGGAGGAAAAAATCGTGCCAAGGGAGAAGCGCTTTTCGCGGCGCGGGAACAAAGCCCCGAATCCGTCGAGAGGGTGCTGCACGGCGGAGCGGGGAAATCCGAGGACGAGGGTGGAGAGAGGAGGATAGGGAAGGGAGGTCAGGTCCGCGAGGTCGAGGTCGCGGAGGAAGGGAAGCTCCCCGTATTTGTGCAGCGGAACAGTCACGACAACTTCGCCGCATCGGCGCACGAGATCGCCCTCGGAGGTACGGATGCGCACGTGCCAGCGCCCGTCCGGGTCGCGGCGGAGCGTTCCGAGTTCACTGGCAAGGGACAGGGTTCCTTCCTCCCGGAAGGGCTCCGCAAGGGCTCCGGCCAGTTCCCCAAGGCCTTCCCGGAAAGAAATCATGCGGTTTTTAAACGGCTCGATACCGGCCTTGCGCTTGCGACGCTTCAGGCCGATAGCCCCGCGGATGAGGGAACCGTGGGATTGTTCGAGATTCCAAACTTTAGGAAAGGCGTGGGGAAGGGAAAGCCGGTCGGGGTCGCCGGCGAAAATCCCGGAGACGAGGGCGGAGATCCCGTATTCGAGGAATTCCGGGCCCATGCGGCGGCTGACAAACGAGGTGACGGATTCGTCGGCCAGCTTTGTCCTTGGAAGGAGGGGTTCGGCAAGGAGGCGGAATTTGGCCGCCGGGCTGTAGAGGGGAGTCCGCACGGCCCCCCACGCGGAGGAAGGCATGGCGACGAGGCGGCCGTCTTTGACGAGGTAGCGTTTGCTGGCGGCCGGGTTGGCTTCCACAATGCGCGGCCCGAGACCGAGTTTGCCGAGCCAGTCCCAGACCTCCCGGGATTTGACGAGCATGGAATTCGGTCCTTCCTCGACGAGGAAGCCCTCCTGCCGGAAGGAGCGGACGGAACCGCCGAGGTGGTCGCTGGCGTCGAGGATATGAACCTGCTTGCCGGCATCGTGGCGGACGCGGGCGTGGGCGAGTCCGGAAATGCCGGCACCCACAACGAGGGTGTCGATTTCTTTTGCGGCGGAATTGGCGGGGACGGACGGCATGGCGTGGTCAGATTGTTTTGGCGTGTCGGCGGGCGCCTTCGCGAAGGTAGGCGTCAAATGGCATGGCTAAGTTCCGGAGGAGATAACGGCCTTGTCGGGTAACGTCAAAGCCATCCTCGCGGAAGCGGACGAGCCCGTCCCGCGCGGGTTCCTCGAGGCGGGTCAAAGCGTCCTTGAAACGGGAGGCGAAGTCGATGCCGTACTTCTCGTTAAAATGGGAATACCGAACCTGTCCGGAGCACATGATCGTCATGATAATTTCACGACGAAGCTGATCCTCGGGTTGCAGGAAGATACCTTTCGCAAGGGGCGGCTCCCCGTTGGCAAGCCGTTGATGCCAGTGGTCGATGTCCTTTTCGTTCTGGCGGTAGGTCGCGGCGGTCTGGGAGATGGCGGACATGCCGAAGGCACAGATGTCGGCGCCGGCCCGGGTTGTGTAGCCCTGGAAGTTCCGGTGGAGTCCTCCCTCCCGGAGGGCGACGGCGAGGTCGTCCTCTTCACGGGCGAAGTGGTCCATGCCGATGAAGCGATAGCCGTCGGCGGTCAGTCGCTCGATGGTGGCCATGAGCATGCGGAATTTTGTCTCGGGGTCGGGCAATCCGGCGCGCTCAAGAATCTTCTGGGCAGGGGCGACCCAGGGCACATGGGCATAGCTGAAGACGGCGAGGCGATCCGGTTGGTAGGCAAGGACAGCGTCGAGCGTGGCCTGGAACCGCTCCACGGTCTGGTGGGGAAGCCCGTACACGAGATCAAGGTTGAGGGCGCGGATGCCCGCCTCCCGGAACCACTGCACGGAGGCACGGTTCATCTCGTCGGGCTGGATGCGGTGGATGGCCTCCTGGACTTCGGCATGGATGTCCTGCACGCCGATGGAGACGCGGTTGAATCCGATTTCCGCGAGGGCCTCTACCTTGCCGGGGTCGAGGGTGCGGGGATCCAGCTCGGCTGAGCATTCGGCATCGGGACTGAACGTAAAACGGGACCGCAGCATGTGACCGAGGCGGCGCAGTTGCGTGGCGGTCAGGAAACTGGGGGAACCTCCGCCAAGGTGGAGCTGGTGGACGGGCCGGTAATCCGCCCGAAGGTACGGCAGAAGCAGGTCGATTTCCCTTTCGAGCGCGTCGAGGTAGCGGTCTGCGCGATCGTGGCTGCAGGTAATGACGGTGGTACAGGCACAGAACCAGCACAGGCTTTCGCAGAAGGGCAGGTGAACGTAAAGGGAGAGGGGAGAATCCGCCGTATAACACTCTTCAAGATAGGGACCGGCTTCCTCGATGGGCTGGAATTGGAGCGCCGTAGGATAGGAGGTGTAGCGGGGTCCCGGTCGGTTGTATTTGGCAATCAGGGCACTGAGGTCAGCGGTCATCATAAACGAAATAAGAATACTACCGATGGGGAATTCCGGGCAAGTCAGCGCAGGAATTCCTGAAAGATTACCATGGCGGCGACCGAGAGGGTAATGATGATTCCAATGCGGTTGGAACTGGCGGATCGGCGGGTTTCGGGAAGGATTTCGGAAAAGACCATCCAAATCATCGCCCCGGCCGCAAAACCGAGGCCCACGGGCAGGATCGGTCGAAAAAATTCCACGAAGAGGTAGGCCGGAACGGCCATGACCGGCTGCGGAAGGCTGGACAGGATGCAGTAGCCGGCCGTGCTGAAGACACGCATGCCTCGGGGAATAAGGATTAAACTGATGGCGAGGCCCTCCGGAACATTGTGCAAAGCAATGGCCGCCGTGATGAAGATCCCGAGCCCCTCGTTTCCACCGAAGGAAACCCCGACGCCGACGCCTTCGGTGAAGGAATGCAGGGTCATTACGCCGATGATCAGGATGGCCTTGCGAGCGTCTGCGCCCCGTAACTCCGCCACATTCAGGTCTTCGAACCGGTCGAGCCAGCGATTGCTCAGAATAATGAAGAGAAGACCGATGAGCACTCCGGCAACCGTTTTCCAGACGCCATAGTCAAGACCTTCGAAAATCAGGGTAAAGCTCGCCGTCAGCATGAGGCCGGCGGCCATGGCGTTGCTGTAATCCAGCCAGGTGCCGGAGATCTTACGGAAGAGCAGGAAAGGCAGAGCCCCGAGTCCTGTCGCGATCGCTGTCAGGGAGGCGTACAGAAACACGGTGAGGACGTTCTCCGGCATTCCCCAAGGAATTCCTTCCGCGCTGCAAAGGTCAAGGCCGGGAAGTGAAAGGCCGGAAAGGGATTTGACGGTTCCGTTCCCTGTGGGCCTTATCGGGTGAATGTTTGCTAAGTGGTTGTCCGCCGGAGCGTTTTCTGTCCTTTTCATTCCGCTGTCGGCGGAACCTGCCTCCTCCGAATTGTTTGAGGAGCGAACCCGCTGTCTTGCCTACCTTGAATTCTATGTGCAGCGGGAAGTGGACCGGCAGCCGGGGGAAGGCGTGGCCCTTGTTCTGAATGAAGAGGGCCTGCTGGTGACCCTCGCTCATGTCTTCCCTGACTGGATGCCCCCGGACCGGTTCCGGGAC
Source organism: uncultured Puniceicoccaceae bacterium (assembly GCA_964345345.1). Classification (GTDB taxonomy): domain Bacteria; phylum Verrucomicrobiota; class Verrucomicrobiia; order Opitutales; family Oceanipulchritudinaceae; genus Oceanipulchritudo. The sequence goes on from CAYFRH010000021.1 coordinate 26,106, forward strand.
CTTCGCCTCTACCCCGCCGACAACCCGGAGCCGACCGGTTTCACGGCTACTTACCTTGGTCAGGATGTCGTCAACGGGTGGCACTATCTTCGTCTAGAGGAACCGGAAGCGGCGGCCGTTCATCTTGACCCCGTGGCCGAGTTTGCCTCCGGAGTGCCCGCCATCGGCGAACGGGTCTGGGGAGTGGGGATGACGGACGGGCGCATGGACTACCTTCCTTATTACCGCGAGGCGGCTGTTTCCGCGATGCAGCCTCTGCCGCTCGACACGTGGTTCGCGACAACGGAGGTTTCGGTGACCGGAGGTCCGGTTTTTCTCAAGGATGGGCGCTTTGCTGGATGGGCGGGTCGCCCCATGCCCGAAGAGCGCGATATGTGGATCGGGCAGGAGTACTTCCGGGCAACCCTGCGCAACCCCGATGAATCCTACATGTTCCTTGCCGCGGACGTTTTCCGGGCGGAAGCGGGCAAGCGGGTTCCGGATACGCCCCTCGGGGAGCCGCGCCCATGGATCGGAGTTGCCGGGACGGAGCCCCTCGATGCCGAGACGTCCCGTTTCATGGGGCTGACCGAGCAGGGAGCGTTAGTTATCAGCGAAGTCCTCCCCGAGACCCCGGCCGCCGAGGCCGGCCTCGAAAACCGGGACATTGTCCTTGAGGTGGGAGGCGAGCCGATG